>NZ_JBBOCA010000001.1:7298552-7602659 GCF_038002225.1 Paenibacillus sp. FSL R7-0204 | reverse complement strand
GACTGGAGCAACGGGAGTAGGAGTGACCGGGGCGACTGGGGCAACGGGAGTAGGAGTGACCGGAGCAACCGGCCCGAATATTGCAACAGAAGGATTCTCCGCCTTCCTGCCAACGTTCTCCGCCTCGGCCAGTACGCAGCTTACAGGCTGGACTGTGACTACGCCGTACTATGATAGTGCGACATTTAATGAGACTACGGGCAACTACACGATACCGGTATCCGGCAGATATTCGTTTGAAGCAACCATTAACTACAGCACTACGGCTGCCATCTCCGTTGCATTGGGAGCGGGAATTGATCCGGCTTTTGTAGTGCGGAGAACATCCCCGACAGTGACAGATCTGGTAACCGGATTGTTCCCGCTGCTGAATGTTAACATTGCGCTTCTGCTGTCTCTGCGAACAATCCTTGGTAATGGTACGGTAACATTGGCAGGTGAAGTTGAACTGACAGCAGGCGATGTAATCGGACTGTTCTATGTAGCAGACGGATTAACTATTCCGCTTGATCTTGGCGGCTCCTCGTCGGGGGTCGTATGGTCTGTTCACAGACTGACCTAGTCCCGGCAGGCGGATAGACCCATCAGCTCAGCCAAAAGAGCGTTCCACAGCAATCATTGTGGAGCGCCTTTTTTGTTGCTGTTTAGGAAATTATGATTTTCGGCAGTAACATTTTAAGAGGAATCCTGCAATAAGTGCAACAAATACTGCCCCAAAGAAGCGGTCAATGCTGAAATCCTGCACGAACTGCAACAAATTCAGTGCTAACTTGCTCGAAGCACCGAAATTTGTGCAAATAATGCAACATTGTACTTGCAACCAGTAAAAGGTATAGGTGAATCCTGCCACAAGTGCAACATTACTGCTCCTTAAAAGCGGCCGGTGAGAAGGCGAGTGGACAAAATGTATGTGAAAAACCGAGCACAATGCGTTGCCGCGAAGATGCGTGGGCGGGATGCAATCTAGAAGGGAGCACGGGGAGCATTACTGCCCCTGAATTCGCAGATGTCCAGAAGCAGAAGCGAGGCCCTTCCAAACTCCGTAGGATTTTGAACTTTTATTATAGATGGCCTTATTTAGCATGGGGCCTCCTGCGGGTACACTGAAGTCAGGGAAGAGAGGGACTGCTGAAGGAACCGGGAGGCGGAAGACAATGGTTATGAAGACGAAGAGAAGTGTGGCGGGTACAGGTGGCAGCAGCTTGCCTGTAGGCCGGAACACGCAGAAGAGACACAGGCTGAAGCATCTGCTGAAGCATAAGATACTGCTGCTGATGCTGCTGCCGGGCGTAGTATTTTTACTGATCAACAACTATCTGCCGATGTTCGGAATTGTGATTGCGTTCAAGAACATCAACTATGTAGACGGGATTCTCGGCAGTCCGTGGGTGGGGCTGGATAACTTCAAATTCCTGTTCGCCACCTCGGATGCCTGGATTATCACACGCAATACGGTGCTCTACAACTTCGTGTTCATTGTGCTCAATCTGCTCTTCGCCGTATCCATCGCGGTGGCCCTGAATGAGCTGAGGAACAAGCTGGCCGCCAAATTCTATCAGAGCATCATGTTCTTCCCCTACTTCCTGTCGATGGTGGTGGTGAGCTATCTGGTATTCGCTTTTCTGAATGTTGAATACGGTTTCATCAATAAAGGGGTCTTCGCCCTGTTCGGGCTGGATGAGCTCAGCTGGTATTCGGAGCCGAAGTATTGGCCGTTCATTCTGCCGCTGATTAATCTCTGGAAAGGGGTGGGCTATGGCTGTGTCATCTATCTGGCGGCGATCATCGGCATTGACAACGAGTACTATGAAGCGGCTCTGATCGACGGTGCCAGCAAGTGGAAGCAGATTCTGCACATCACGATTCCGCTCATCCGGCCGGTCATTATTATTACAACGATTCTGGCGATCGGGGGCATCTTCCGTTCCGACTTCGGGCTGTTCTACCAGACGACACTGAACTCCGGGGCGCTGTACCCGACCACACTGGTCATCGACACCTACGTCTATAACGCGCTGATTAATATGGGTAACCTGGGGATGTCCGCAGCAGCCGGATTATACCAATCGGTGGTCGGCTTTTTCCTGGTCCTCGGCTCGAACTGGATCGTGCGCAAGGTTGATAAGGATCAGGCGGTTTTCTAGCTAAAAGTCAGGCGGCGCACGTACCCTGTAGAAGGAGTGGAAATCCGTGGCTAATAACGAAATATCCCGATTTACTAACGTTCTCCTCCATATTATTTTTATCATCCTGTCCCTGGCCTGCCTGCTGCCGATTGTACTTGTGTTCATGATCTCCATAACTGATTACGATTACATCGTCCGTAATGGCTATCAGTTCTTTCCGGAGAAGCTTAGCCTGGAGGCTTACACCTATATATTCAAGGATTACAGTGTGGTGCTGCGGGCCTATGGCATCTCGTTCTTCGTCACGATCACCGGAACGCTGGCCAGTGTGTTCCTCTCTTCCCTGTATGCGTATCCGATATCGCGGGCGGATTTCCGGTACCGGGGGGTGTTCGCTTTTCTGATCTTTTTCACCATGCTGTTCGGCGGCGGGCTGGTGCCGTGGTATATGGTCTACACTCAGGTGCTGGACCTCAAGAACTCCATCTGGGCGCTGGTAGTGCCGATGCTGCTGTCCCCATTCAATGTGCTGATCATGAAGACATACTTCCAGATGAGCGTGCCGCCCGCGCTGATTGAAGCCTCTACCATTGACGGAGCGGGGGAGCTAAGGACGTTCTTCCGGATTGTTTTCCCGCTGTCTCTGCCGGTCTTCGCGACCATTGGGCTCTTTAACACGCTGCATTACTGGAATGACTGGTTTAACAGCATGATTTTCATTACCGACACAGACCTCTATTCCCTCCAATATCTCATGTACAAAATGATCTCCCAGGCAGACTACCTGAGCCGCAACGGGGCACTCATTCAAGGCTCGGCCACCGAGCTGGCCAAATTACCGGGGGAAACGATCCGTATGGCAATGGCGCTGATCGGCATCGGGCCGATTGTACTGGCCTATCCGTTCTTCCAGCGGTATTTCATCAAAGGACTGACGCTCGGCTCTATCAAAGGCTAACCTCGGAACCTACCGATTAGCATATATTTGTCCATCAAGGGGAGGAAAAAGTATGGCAAGTAAAAAAGTCACAGGTCTGCTGCTGTCATTTGTGCTTATGGCGGGGTTCACCCTGGCCGGATGCTCCGGCAATAACAACAATACGGCTGCGCCTACAGAGAAAACGGGAGAGAGTACCACAGCTCCGGCAGCAACGAAGGAAGCTACAGCAACGGAAGCGCCCGGGACCAAAGCGCCGGATGCGCTTGAGCCGGTGGAGCTGTCCCTGTATCTGCCCGGCGGGCCGGATAAGGACGTGGCGTCCGTGGAGCAGGAGATCAATGCTTATCTGAAGGACAAAATCAATGCCACAATCAAGATTAACCAGCTGAGCTGGGATAAACCGGCTGACAAGGTCAACCTGATGATCCAGTCCGGCGAGGTGTTCGATATGGTCTATACCTGGAACTTCATGACCAACGCCGCGAAGGGGGCGTATCTGCCGCTGGAGGAGCTGCTGGACACCTATGCCAAGGAGACGAAGGCACAGATCAATCCCGCTTACCTGCAGGCAGCTACCGTCAACGGACATTTGTATGCGGTTCCAACCGAGAAGGAGCTGGGGCAGTCGGTCGGGTTCGCTTTTGACAAGGCGATTGTGGATAAATACGGCTTCGATGTGAACAGCCTCCAGAAGCTGGAGGATATTGAACCGATGCTGAAGACGATTAAGGAGAAGGAGCCGGCCCTCTCTCCGCTGTTCATGAACCATACCGACAGCCTGCACTGGTTCACTGCGTATCCTGACAGCGAGGACTTAGACGGCAGCAATGATATCCCGACCCTGCTGGATTACAAGACCATGAAGGTGTTCAACGAATATGACACGCCGGCCATGACGCAGCGGCTGAAGCTGATCCGCAGCTGGTATGAAGCGGGCTATATCAACAAGAACGGAGCTACAGACAAGACCGAGCTGAAGGATGCGGTCAAAAGCGGCAAAGCCTGGTTCGTCTACGGCAACATGAATCCGACCTCCACCAATGACTGGACCCGGCTCGCCGAGAAGCCGATGATCATCAAGACGCTGCTGCCTGTTCAGGTCAGCACCAAGAGTCTGCAGGGCTCGATGCTCGCCATCTCCAGAACCTCGAAGAACCCCGAGCGGGCCATGATGTTCATGAACCTGATTCACACCGATCCGGTGCTCTACAACCTGCTGACCTTCGGCATTGAGGGCAAGCACTACAAGAAGCTGGAGAACAATACCGTAGAGTTCATTGCGGACAGCGGCTATAACTCCGTATCCTCCTGGATGATCGGCAATGTGCTGTTGAACTACCTAAATAAGGATGAAGATCCGAAGCGCGTGCAGCTCTATACAGACTGGAATAAGAATTCGAATATTTCACCGGTCATCGGGTTTGTGTTCGATTCAACTAAGGTGCAGTCGCAGATCGGGGCGCTGATCAACATCACGAAGCAGTATAAGAATACCCTGTTCTCCGGAGAAAAGGACCCTGAGCCGGTCCTGAAGGAGATGAACAGCAAGCTGAAGGCCGCAGGCCTGGACGCTGTGATTACGGAAATTCAGAGTCAGCTCGACGCTTTTCTGGCCGCCAAATAAGCAGTAGAGGCCATAGCACGCCCGGTACCCGGCAGCAAGCAGTCACGCGGCCGCCTGCGGCAGGTACCGGGTATTCTCTTTCGCTAATCCAGCCTTTGGGGAGCCCCTATCTGATCAAGAGAGGGTGTTACTATGCGAATTCAGAGAATCACAGGCAAATTGCTCATTGCAGCTCTAGTATGGATGTCCGCTTCACTGCCCGGAGCACAGATCAGCTCCGCCGAAATGCCGCCTGCACAGGCGGTTGTGGAAGTAAACTCAAATAACAGTACGGTCACAGAGGATACCTACCAGCCGTCTCCGCTGCTCTGGCAGGTGGGTGAGCAGGATAACAGCTCCGCAGAATTTACAGTGTATCAGGATGTGTACAGTGAGAATATTACCCTCCCCGTCAATCCCCTGAACTGGAATACGATCTCCCGCGGCATGAAGCTGGACCGCAATGCGGCGATGGAGCTAAGCTTCGATCTTACGGAAGTCCCCCTCTATGGTGTGGAGTTCAGCTTCAAGGTACTGGATGCAAGCACCGCTATTCCGCAGCTGGCCGTATTCACCAATGGCAGCTTCAGCGGGCTGATTCAGATTACCGGGCTGAACGACGGAGAGACCCCCCTTACGAACACATGGAAAGAAACCTATAGACTCTATATTCCCTCAGAACAGCTGAAGACCGGCAGCAATGAGCTGAAGCTGACCGTGGACCGCGGGCTATACGCTGATCCGCTGTCGCCCGGATATGACGGTGACAAGTATCTGTGGTTTGAATGGGATTATCTCAGGCTGAGTGTATTAACTGAGCCGGCCGCTGAGCCTATTCACGGACGGTATGTCCACCTGGGAAGCACGATTGCCGCCTCAACCTTCCGGTATGACGAGCATGCGATCCGCCATCTGGCCCCGATGGCTAAGTGGCTGGGCATTGCCTACAGCGGCAACTGGATGCGCACCTCCTTCTGGTCCGATACCAGCGCAGGCTGGGACCCGCAGGGGCGGAAGTACCTGGAGACGCTGCGCGACCTCAACCTTGCGCCCATGGTTAATATCATCGGCGGCAACTGGAAGACTAACAGCGAGCTGGCGGCAGGGACGATCAGCTCTGCGCTGAGGAGCTATTACAGCGGATTTGTCAGCAAATTCGGTGATCTGTACCAGTATGCCGAGACAGGCAATGAGCCGGGATTGTTCGGCTGGGCACAGAAGGCAGTGCTGGCGCTTCATGAAATGATGGACGAGGAGAGGCAGACGAACAGCCAGCCTTACTTGAAAATTGTTGCTCCCGGGTGGGCCTACTGGCCGTATAACGGCGCCCCAGACGGCTGGGAACGGGATGCTGCCCAGCGTGCGCCGATTGAAGCGCTGTCGGATGTGACCAACGGACACAGCTATGGCGGGACCGGCGTCCAGCCGTTGCCGGGCGGAAGCCTGTATGAGAATCTGCGGGTGTACAGTGATTCAGAGGAAGGCTTCGGCAAAGAGATGGCCATGAGCGAGACCGGCAGCAACGACAATCATTCCGACAATACGAAATACGGGACGTATGCTTACAGGTTCGCTTCTGCTTTTGACCGGGAGCTGCGGGGGAATATCGGTTATGCTGACCATATTATGCAGCACGCGGCCTTCTTCAATGACGGGACGGAGTTTGGCCTGTTCAATTCAGCGATCAACTGGAACACACACCGTTATGAGGATACAGCAGCGGTACCGGCTAATATCAATGAATCCGGGGAGACCCGGCTGAAGACGTTCCGCAGATTGGCCGCCGCTTACGCCACCCATGGAAGCCCGCTGGGCTACGAGGTACTGAATGCAGCTGAACTGACCGGGCTGAAGGCGTATTTCCGCGCAGTGGATACCTCGGCGCTGGGGACTACAGCCATCGGGGCTTCGTCCGATAAAATCCTGCTGAACTTCGTGAATTTCGAGAAGACGCCGGTCACGATGCAGGTCCGGGTTGCTATGCCGTCCAGCGGGGTGTATTCCGGGGAGCGGTTCGGTCCAGGGGAGACGTACGCCGCCGCCTACTCCCGGGTGGAGCTAACGGCAGATCCCTACCTTACCCTTACAGTGGCACTGGAAGCGGGGGAGACGGTCCAGTATATCCTTGATGAGCAGGACAACACGCTGCCTGCTTCTCCGGGCAATCCTGCGGCAACAGCATTAAGCCATGAGCAGATCCGGCTAACCTGGACGGCTTCCACAGACAACGCTGCTGTCGTCAGTTATAACGTCTACCGTGACGGCGGAGCGGCTCCGGTGATGAATATTCCGGGACGGCTGACCTTCTGGGATGACTATACCGTAGCGCCGCAGACCACTTACAGCTACACAGTGCAGGCCGTGGATGACTCCGGCAATGCATCGCCTCTTAGCACAGCCGTATCAGCGACTACACCGGTCATGCCGATTACACCGCATGCCGCAGGAGATCCGGCCAAGTTCGAGGCCGAAGCTACCGCCTTTGCCTTGCCACTGAAGACCGGCAATAACAGCAGCGCCTCGGGCGGCAAGGTCGTGGAGCAGACGCATAGCGGAGGCTTAACGATCCAAGGCTTCCATTCCGAGAATGGTGGCAGCTACACCTTAACAATTGTATACGCTTCCAATGAGGAATCGAAGAAAAATATTCTCGTGAACGGCGTGAAACAGTCCACAATAACCCTGCCTTCAACGGGCAGCTGGACCGCGAATCTGACCGCACGGCAGTATGGGATTACCCTCCAGCCGGGCTATAACATGATCAGCTTCACCTCCGCCGGTAAGGGGGCAAATCTCGATTATTTCAAGCTGGAGGAAGGGCTGTATGTTCCCCTCTCTCACTGGTATCCGGCCGCACATGATCATCCTTACATTGATTATGCCGGATTCACGACTGCACCCAATGGAGTCTCCCATGTGACCTACGGGGAGGATGCCACAGCCGCCTTCAGCTTCAATGGCATCGGTGTCCGCTGGAGATCAGATATCAAGAGCGATATGGGCAGTGCGGATGTCTACGTCGATGGCGAGTATAAGGAGACTGTAGTCATTCCGCAGGCAGGGCTGGAGGGCGATCATAAAATTGTCTACAAGCTGACGGGACTGGATTACGGGCTGCACCGGATAGAGATTGTAGGCAACGGCGGAAAGGTGATGGTCAGCGGGCTGGAGTATGAGAGCTACGAGTCTGTACTGCCCGCACCGGGACCGGATCTGACAGTGACGGATATCGGCTGGCATATTGTGAACAGTGACGGAAGCCCATCCGCGCACAGCACACCGCAGTTGGGCGACTCCCTGATCTTCTGGGCCAAAGTGAAGAACATCGGCGTCCGTCCCACACCGCTGAATGCTTCGACCGGACTCGGGCAGATTACCGGCGGCGCCTTCTCAGTCAACGGCGGGGTAGTCTCGTGGACAGACACGAATACCAGTGTGATTCAGCCGGGCGAAGAGATTACATTGACGGCTAACGCCAGTGCGCAGGGCACCCCCCGGTGGACGGTGCCGACCATCGGCGAGTTTACGGTCAGCTTTTTTGTGAATGATATCTGGCGGTATGCAGAGATGAACAAGGAGAATAACAAGCGGGCACGGGCGCTGGAGATCAGCCTGCCCTGACCGGCTAATCAGCCGCTGGGGATATCCGCGCAAGCAGTTTGTAGAATATTGAACTTAAATTATAGCTGGCTGTATGTAGAGCAGCTTCGTGATCCGGTACACTGGATTTAGAACAGAACCTGCCGGGAGGAGCCTTAAATGATGCAGAAGCCGTTAAGCAAGGAAGAGCAGGAATGGGTAGAGGGTACGCTTGAAGCGATGAGCCTCCGTGAGCTGGTCGGGCAGACGATGCAAGACCACGCGGGCAGACTGCCGTTCAAGGGAGATGATGAGGAAAGTCTCCGCAAGTATCTGGAGCAGTATCCGGTGGGCAGCTTCTTCATCGGCGGGGAGGTTATTCAGAAGGCTGAGGGCAAAGCGGAGGATTACCGGGACTGGGCGGGAATGCTGCAGGGCATCAGCAGGTTCCCGCTGCTGTTCTCCGGTGATCTGGAATTCGGGGCAGGCTCGGCCGTGAGGAGTCTCACGGCCTTCCCGCCGCTCCTTGCGCTTGCTGCCGCCGATGATGAAGCCCTGGCTTATGAATACGGCAAATATACCGCGCTGGAAGGCCGGGCGGCGGGGTTCACCTGGGCGCTGGCCCCGGGTACCGATCTGCTGCTGAACTGGATGAATCCCGTTATTACGACCCGTTGTCTCGGCGATGAGGCGGGACGGGCGGCGCGTCTGGCTGCCGCTGTTATGCGGGGCATGCAGGAGCATGGCCTTGCGGCCTGCGCCAAGCATTTTCCCGGTGACGGGGTCGATTACAGGGATCAGCATATCATTACTACGGTGAACAGCTTATCTGAAGAGGAATGGTTCTCCACCTACGGGCAGGTGGCCGGGGAGATGATCAGCCAGGGGGTCATGTCCTATATGACCGGACATATTGCCCTTCCCTGGATCGAAGACGAGGCAGGCGGTGCTGGATCGGGGCCGGTCCCGGCAACCGTCTCGGAGCGGATTACAACAGGACTGCTGCGGGAGCGGCTTGGCTTCGACGGAGTGGTGTTGTCGGATGCGCTGGATATGGGCGGATTCTTATCCTGGGGAGACTATACACAGCGCATCATAGACTGCTTCAATTGCGGTACGGATGTGCTGCTCTGGCCGGGAGTACGGTACTTCGCAGTGATGGAGCAGGCGGTGGAGGACGGACGCGTCAGCCGGGAACGGCTGAAGGCCAGTGTCCGGCGGATTCTGGAGCTGAAGGCACGGCTTGGTGTGCATGCTGCCTGCGATGGGAGAGAGGACGCAAAGGCCCAGGCGCTGCTGGACGACAAGCTGCCGCCTGGTCTCGATCGGCAGGTCAGACAATTCAGCCGCGAGCTGGCCGGGCGCTGCATTACCCTGGTGCGCAACCGCACCGGCCAGCTGCCGCTGAATCCGCAGGAGGTCCGCCGGGTGCTGGTCATCATGATGAACAAGGTGACGGAGGGGCGCAGATATGAGCGGATGAATCTTTTTGTGGAGCAGCTTAAGGCCAGGGGGCTAGAGGTGGATATTCTGGATGAATTCGAGCCGCTGACGACACTGCGGCAATGGGAGCAGTCGGGGGTCCGCTGGGATGCTGCCTTCGCCCCTTATTTCCTTCCGCTGCACGGAATGATGAACACCGCCCGTCCTGTGGGTGAAGCGGCCAAGGCCATCTGGGCCATGCAGCATGCGGAGACAGTCCGGCCGATCGGTATTTCGTTCGCTACGCCATATCTGCTGCAGGACATTCCCTTCTTAGATACCCTGGTGAATGCGTATTCTCTGCATGAAGATACAGTAGAGCTGACGGTTAAGGCGCTGTTCGGAGAGATTCCGTTTCAGGGAAGCTCCCCGGTGAAAGCGGAGATTTGAGAGGGCGATTACGGTTCAGGGAGGCTTCAGACGTCTTGAGTGCGAAACAGGAATCAGAGGCAAAACGGGCAGCGGGCAGGCAGCGGGAACTGGAGGCGAAGCTGCGCCAGATCTTTGAATATATGCGTCTTGAACGGCATCAAGGGAATTGGGGAATGGATATTAACCACTGGGACTGGGTGCCCGGTGTCGGGGTCATCTCTATGCTTGAATATGGCACAGGGACTGGTCAGGATGAGGTGACGGATTACCTGCTGCACTGGGTGAACCGGAATAAGCAGAAGGCCGAAGGGGTTCGGGTTATCAATTCCCTGGCTCCCTACGCGGTCTTTCCTGAGCTGTACCGGCTGACCGGGGACCCGTGGTTTCTCAGCCGGGCGCAGGAGGTTGCCGCGTGGATGCTGGATACTGCCCCCCGGACCCGGGAAGGCGCGCTGGAGCATACCGTGACAGAGGCCGTGGAATTCCCTGAACAGGTATGGGCCGATACGGTGTATATGGCCGTGCTGTTCCTGGCCCGGCTTGCCGGTCTGACCGGCGACCAGGAGCTTGCTGCCGCCGCCATGCACCAGACCCTGCTGCACCTTCGTCTGCTCCAGGACCCGTCGACGGGGCTGCTATTCCATGGCTGGAACAGCCGGGCAGGCAGCCATATGTCGGCAGCCCGCTGGGCCCGGGCCAATGCCTGGGTGGCACTTGCGGTCCCCGAGATTGTGTCCGGGACCGGAAGCCTGACTGCTATTCCACAGGAGCTGTACAGCCGCTACCGCAGGCTTGCTTCTGCCCTGCGGCAGGCGCAGGGGGCCGGCGGCTTGTGGCATACGGTGCTCGACCGGCGGGATTATTACGAGGAGACCTCGGCCAGCGCCGGTATTGCCTGCGGCTTCCTGAAGGCGGTGAAGAGCGGACTGCTGGAGGATGCCTATCTGGAGAGCGCGGAGGCGGCACTTGCGGGGATTCTTCCGCTCATCCGCGAAGACGGTGAGGTGCAGGGGGTCTCGGGAGGCACTCCGGTCATGCCGTCGATAGCGGCCTATAACACCATTGAGAGATATCCGGCACTGTATGGGCAAGGGCTGGTGATGCAACTGCTGACAGAGGCATTGGATCTGGGGGAAATGAAGCATCGGCTTGAGAGGCAAGAGCATGAGGAGCGTCAGGAGCACCAGGGACGACAAGAGGGCCAGGGGCGTGAAGAACGTGAGGAGCGCCAGGGACGACAAGAGGACCAAGGGCGTGAAGAACATGAGGAGCGTCAGGGAGGACAAGAGGACCAAGGGCGTGAAGAACATCCAGAGCGTCAAGGGGGTCAGCGACGTCAGGAGCAATCCGAGGGGATAGGTTCATTAAATGTTGAAGGGGAGGCAGGGGGATGACGGTGAAGGATAACGCAGAAGCTGCGGGTGGAGGCCTAGATCAGCGGCAACGGCTGATTCATAAGGTGACCGGACTGGAATCCCGCTATGACTCGGACATTTGCATGCTGCGCTCCCCGTTCAGCAGCCCGGGGTATCATACGACGCTGAAGCAGGCGGAGTTCATCCACTCCACCAGAGACTCGCTCAGCTATGCGCTTGGACTGCTCGACACGGAGCTGGCCTGTTATGAAGAGCGGGCATTCGATATTATCCGGCAGGTCATCTCCTTGCAGGATACGGACCCGGCGCATGATACCTTCGGCATCTGGTCCTGGTTCTATGAGGAGCCGCTGGACCAGATGGCTCCGCCGGACTGGAATTGGGCGGACTTCTGCGGCAGCCGACTGGTGCAGGCCCTTTCGCGCCACGGCCACCGTTTCCCGCACGATCTGCGGGAAGCAGCCGTCTTGTCCATAGAGTGTGCCTGCGAAGCCATTATCCGGCGCAATGTCGGACCGGATTATACCAATATTGCGATTATTGGCGCGTTCGTGACCAGAATTGCCGGGGAGAAGCTGGGGCGTAAGGATTATGCGGACTATGGGCTGGAGCGGCTCAGGAGGCTGCATGCTCATACCCTGAAGCATGGGGCTTTTCAGGAATTTAACAGCCCTGTCTACACCTACATTGCCATTCTGGAGCTGTCGAAGCTTCAGTCCGAGACCTCGGACAGCAGGGTTAAGGCATGGACCAGAGAACTGCTAGAGCTGACCTGGAGGACCGTGGCCGGGTATTATCACCCCGCCACGGCCCAGTGGTCCGGCCCGCATTCCCGCTGTTACGGAGTGCTGCTGGAGGACCAGAGCAAGGCGTTTCTGCAACTGGCGACAGGAGGAGCCGTGATGTTCTTCCCATGGGAGGAGCTGCCCTACGAAGAGGAATGGTATATGAGCGGCATTCATTGTCCCCCTGCCTATCTGAAGGGCTTCAAGGTTCCTGAGACGAAGGAGATAAGGCAACGCTTGGAAGGGGAGGAGAAAGGGCAGGAGCAGGGGACAGGGAAAGAGCGGAAGCGGGAGTTGGGCCAGGAACAAGGGCGGGATCAGGAATGGGATCAGGAGCGGAATCGGGAGCAAGGTCGGGATCAGGAGCAAGGTCAGGGTCAGGTGCAAGGGCGGGATCAGGGTCAGGGTCAGGGGCAGGGGCAGGTGCAAGGTCGGGATCAGGAGCAAGGTCAGGGTCAGGTGCAAAATCAGAATCAGGGGTATGACGGCAAGTGGGCGGTCACTTATATGACTCCGCAGTGGAGCATGGGCTCCTTCACCCATAGTGATCTGTGGAACCAAAGACGGCCGCTGCTGATCTATGCCAATAATAACGGACAGCCCTCATATCTCCGGCTCCGCTGCCTGCATGACGGCTATGACTACTGCTCCGCACGCTTCCAATCGCTGCAGGAAGCAGGCCATGTGCTGTTCGGGATCGATTTCATGACAGATGGCGGGGATACCCATCCGAATCTGGACCGGACCGGCGGTGTGATTGCAGCCTCGGACCTGCGGCTGCGGCTGGAGGTTGGCGGCGCACTGGAGGGAGTTACAGCCGGATTAACAGAGGAAGGTGCGGTGATCAGCATCGGAGGGACGGAGTTTGGCCTGACTACCTGGTTCGCGGTATTCAGCGGACCAGCTGATGCAGAGAACCGCTTGGCATGGGAAATTCATAGGACAGACAGCCGCATAAATATCGATATGATTCTCTGCGCCGGTCCGCGCAGGACCCTCAATTTCACCTCCATGCAGCAGGCAGCGCTGGTGTACTCTCTGGCGGCTGGGGAGGAGGGGAGATTGAACTCTGCCCCGCTTCTGGAGCTGACGGATGAGGGCGGGCTGCGGGTTCGCAGTGGGATAGAGTACGAAGAGGACAGAGCGCAGGGAATTGCAGGAGGGAAGGCGGCGGGAGCGAAGAGGGTCAACGAATGGAATGATGAGAAGGGAGCGAATGAAATGAATAAAACGAATGTTGAGAAGGGAGAGCGGGGTGTAAGAGTCGTGAACAGCATGAATAACATGAGTAACATCAATAGCATGAGGGGCGGGTTCGTACTTAACCTGCGGCCCGCTCCGGGAGAGCCATAACATACCTGCTCAAAGGCTGAACGTATGCGAAATACCGAACATCATAGGCAGGTACAAGTGCGCGAAGCCGAATGTAGTCGAAAAACCGAACACATTACACGCTGCGATGGCCGACGGACCAAATGTATGCGAAAACTGAACACAATCGGTGCTGCTGCGATGAGGGATGGACCCATGCTCCGCAGCCCGTAACATCGTAGAGAAATCCTGCAAGAAGTGCAGCAATATTGCCCAATAGAAGCGGCTTCTGCTGAAATCCTGCATGAAATGCAACAAAGCCAACGCTAAGTTGTACTAAACAACGGAATTCCTGCAAATGATGCAACAATGTACCGTGGGCAGTAACATTTTTAGAGAAATCCTGCAAGATGTGCAACAATGCGATCCATGCAAGCGGTCGGTGAGATAACACGCTCAGAATGGGCAAGAGATAGGCGGAGCACCGCCAGGAAAGGAAGAAGCCCCTTCAGAACGCATGCGAAAACCGGCTACAATGTGTGTGGCCAAAACGGCATATGGGTTGGAGGTTTGTCTCCAGAAAGCGATGAGGAACCAGCATCGTTTACCCGCAGAGTGATTTGCTTCTAGAGCTTCATAGACAACATAAGGAGCTGGCCCAGTAATGCGGGGACCAGCTCCTGTGATATCCAGCGATTTTATTGCGGCAGCTCTACAAAATCATCTCTGAACCGCTCATAATCGGCCGCCCGGCATTCCAGCTTCAGGCGCGTGCCCTGCTCTTCGTAGCTGACGGACTGCACATCGGCATGTTCATTGAAGTAGGAGACAATGCTGCCCCGGTCGAACGGGACCAGGATTTCACACTGTACATAGTCGGTGAAGATGCAGTTGCGGATCAGAGTGACCAGCTCGGCGATCCCGAGGTTTTTCTTAGCAGACAGGGTTACAGAGTCTTCTTCCACTTGCGGGTAAGGCTCCTCCCTAAGATCAGCCTTGTTGTAGGCGTACAGGGTAGGAATCCCGTCAGCGCCCAGCGCCTTCAGGGTCTCATTCGTTACAGCCATATGCTGCTCATGCTGCGGATCGGCAATATCGACGACATGAATCAGCAGATCGGCCTCTGTTACCTCCTCCAGGGTCGAGCGGAACGCCTTCACCAGATGATGGGGCAGCTGGCTGACGAAGCCTACGGTGTCGGTTAGCAGGAAGGTTTTGTGATCAGGCAGCACGATGCTGCGCACCGAGGTCTCCAGCGTAGCGAACAGCATATCCTTGGCGAGCACGCCTTTGCCCGAACCGGGATGATAGGTCTCCACCAGAGTGTTCATTAAGCTGGACTTGCCGGTGTTGGTGTAGCCGACCAGACAGACCACAGGTACCTCATTCTTGTGCCGCTGCTTACGCTGGATCTGGCGCCTTGCGACCTGCGTCTGCAGCTCTAACTGCAATGCGGAGATTCGCTCTTCAATCCGTCTGCGGTCCAGCTCCAGCTTCGTTTCCCCGGCTCCCCGGTTCTTCAGGCCGGCCCCGCCGCCCTGTCTGCCGAGAGACTCACGCAGTCCGCTCAGGCGGGGCAGCATATATTGCAGCTGTGCGACCTCTACCTGAAGCTGGGCTTCCTTGGTCTTCGCCCGCGAGGCGAAGATATTCAGAATCAGAATGGTCCGGTCAATGACCTGGCGGTCCAGCGATGACTCCAGATTGCGGATCTGGGAGGGAGACAGCTCATCGTTGAAAATAACGACCTTTGCTTCATGCTGCTCCATCAGCAGCGCCAGCTCCTGAATTTTGCCGGTCCCGATGTAATGCGACGGGTTCACCCGGCTGGATTTCTGGCTAAGCTCAGCCACGACCTCAATCTCGCAGGCGGCTGCCAGATTGCGCAGCTCCTCCATCGAATAAGCGAAGTTCGTGTCGTTCTGCAGCTGCATGCCGACGATAACGGCTTTCTGTTGTACGGGTTCCATATATAGATCAACCTCCATAGTGTAATTTGGGCATCAAAAAAGCACAGGCAGTCTGCCTGTGCTAACAGTAGGTGGAGGAACAACAGAATAAGGTCTGGTATAGCCCGCTGCGCGGGAGCAGCTATACGGCCATGCTTGCCATAGACACCATGAAGGTTCAAGCGGCAGGGACAAGGGTCCCGGCAACTTAAAAAGATATAAAGCTAATCCTCCCGGCAAACACAGATTCTGGCGGAGCGGATACATGCACTATGGGCACAGTGTACCGGTTCCGGGAATCAGCGTACGGGTTGCGGATTAACAGGTGTATGCTATGGGTTACGTGTTATGGACAGACTTATCCTGAGTCCTCTGCACAGGGCAGAGCTTTCGCGCTATGGGAAAATAATTAGCCGCGCAAAGTGCGAATCCGGATATAGTCTATCACACGCAACCCTCCGTTCTAAAAAAGTTACATTGATTTTAGCACAGTGTCTGTGAACTGACAACTGCCACGGCCTGTCAACCGACCAGAAACTTCCATTATCATCTGCATATCCTATTGAATACAGCTCTAACGGAGGGTGATAACTATGCCTATACTGACAACCAATATGCTAACAAAGAACCCTACCCCGGGAGCAGGACTCATCAGTCAGGCAGTAGTGAAGGTAGTAAACAATGGGATGGCCCAGGGATCGGTCTATTTGACGGGTTACAACAACGATGTAAGTCCCTCCACGCTGTTCGCGCAGGAGTTGTTCGAGTCGAACTATCGGGAGGTTGTGACCAAAACGTATAATATTACGCAGAATTTTTTCCAATTCAATATCTCCTACTCCCAGGAGCAGGTACGGGTGCGGATCTTCCTTGTGGACAGCAGCGGGCTCTGGAGTCCCGTTACCCTGCAGCCCGTGGCGCTTAGCCGGATTACCTCAGAGTTTCGTAACAATATCCCCGTAACGAGCAGCGACACCGCAGCCATCAGCTTCCGCAGAAGCACTACGATCGCGGTTCCTGAAGCAGTGGCCGCCGAGATCGTTCCAGACGGGCTGGAGATTCTGGCCTCTACCCCTATCCGCTATAAGGTGATAGCCGGGGGGACCGTGAATGGAGCTTTTGTGAATTACCCTACGCCGACTACGGCTATTCCAGTCACTGAAACAGCGCTGCTGGTGAACTATACCTGTACAACAGTCACCGGCGGACGGGTGCTGACTCAAGGCATCGGCTCCGGCATATCCGGAGCCTACCAGAATGTGGCGGTGAATCTGCTGAATCAGCGGCTCGCCTACGA
Organism: Paenibacillus sp. FSL R7-0204; assembly: GCF_038002225.1. NCBI lineage: Bacteria > Bacillati > Bacillota > Bacilli > Caryophanales > Paenibacillaceae > Paenibacillus > Paenibacillus sp. FSL R7-0204. The sequence continues at coordinate 7,585,839 of NZ_JBBOCA010000001.1, read as the reverse complement.
TCTTCAGCAAGTGCCGGTCACGCTGGTGGTCAGCTCGCTTGCCGGTGAGGACAATGTGGCGGCTACCTTCAGAATGTCCGAGCAATGGTGAAGGCCGAAGGGTGAAGGTCCAGTAATGCCACGCTGGCTGACAGGTAATAGACCGATGACAGACTCATGCCAGACTGATGCCAGACCTGTAGCAGATAAAAGATAGCCGGAACAGGCGGTATCCACAGTGGCGGGTTATCCCACCCATTCCCGGCGCAGCGTGAACAGATCCTTCAGCGCGTCTGTGGAGAGCTCGGTGATCCAGCCCTCGGAGCCGGAGATGACGTCGTCGCTGAGCTGCTGCTTGCTCTCCAGCATCTCGTCAATCTTCTCCTCCAGCGTGCCGAGCGAGATGAACTTATGCACCTGTACATCCCGGGTCTGGCCCATGCGGTAAGCACGGTCTGTGGCCTGGTTCTCCACCGCCGGATTCCACCAGCGGTCGAAATGGAACACATGGTTGGCGGCCGTCAGGTTGAGGCCGACTCCGCCCGCTTTGAGCGAGAGGATGAATACATTCGGCTGATCGGACGTCTGCGCTCCAGCGGCTCCATCTGCAGCGGCTTCGCCCGCAGGCAGCGGGGGAGCCTGGAACCGCTCAATCATGCGGTCGCGCGTGCTCTTCGGCGTGCTGCCGTTCAGGTACAGCACCGGTTCCTGAAGCTCCTGCTGAAGTACGGCCTGGAGCATTTTACCCATGCCTACATACTGGGTGAAGATCAGGCAGCGCTCGTTCTCCTCGCGCAGCTCGCGCACCATCGCGAGCAGCCGTTCCAGCTTGGCGGAGCGTTCGATCAAGGAGGTGGTGTCCAGAGCGCTGCCGTCTTCCGGCTCAGGCAGTGCCTCCTTGGTTAGCAGCATCGGATGGTCACAGAGCTGCTTCAGGCTGGTCAAGGCGGCGAGAATGGCCCCCTTGCGTTCGATGCCCTCCAGCTTCTGCATCCGTTCAAGCAGGCTGTTCACGTTCTGATCGTAGAGTGCGGCCTGCTCGGCCGTCAGGTTAATGTAGGTCTTCATCTCATTTTTATCCGGGAGATCAAGCTGGATCGCCGGGTCCTTCTTCTTGCGGCGCAGCATGAACGGCTTGACCAGCCGCTGCAAATCAGCGGTCCGCTCGGAATTGCGCTCCTTCTCAATGGCATTTGCGAACCGGTCCTGGAACCCCTTCGGGCTGCCGAGATAACCCGGTGTGATGAAATCGTAGATCGACCACAGCTCGGACAGCCTGTTCTCAATCGGCGTACCAGTCAGGGCGATCCGGTGCAAGGCCGGGAAGCTGCGCACGGCGGCGGACTGCTTCGTTCCGGCGTTTTTGATATTCTGTGCTTCATCCAGGCATACGGTTGCCCAGGTGAACTGCTTCAGCAGCTCCTGGTCCAGTGCAGCGGTAGCGTAAGAGGTAAGCACAACATCCGCCTGCGAAGCCGCGCCGTAGAAATATCCGGCATCCAGCCGCCGGCTTCCGTAATGAAGCATCACATTCAGGGAAGGCGCGAAGCGCTGCAGCTCCTTCTGCCAGTTGCCCAGCACGGAGGTCGGACAGATGATCAGCGAAGGCCAGCCGGCCGGCTCGGTCTGCCGCCGGGCCACGGGTGCGCCGGAAGCTGCGGCTTCCTCCTCCTGCTCCTTCAGATGGAGCAGGTAGGAGATCAGCTGCACCGTCTTGCCAAGCCCCATGTCATCGGCCAGGCAAGCGCCCAGCCCGAAGCGGCGGAGGAAGACCAGCCAGGCGAAGCCCTCATGCTGGTAGCTTCGAAGCTCGGCATGCAGACCGGCCGGCACCTCCGGCTTCGGCCACTGGCTACGCTGCCCGAGCTGTCCGATCAGCTTCAAGAGGTGCTCGTTCAGTTCGACCTCCAGCCTTACGCGAACCGCTTCTTCCTCGGCGCGCTGCGCTTCCGCTTCCTCCGAATCGCCGTCTGCACCTTCGTTCAGCAGGTGCAGCTGCAACACATCCTGGAAGGACAAGCCGCGCGACTTGTCCATCCCGGCCATGGCCCGCTGAATCTGCGCCAGTAGCGCAGGGTCCAGCGGAATCCACTTGCCGCGGAACTGGACGAGGCGTTCCCCGCGCGCTACGAGGTCGGCGAACTCCGCCTCGGTCAGGTCGGCGTCGCCGATGGAGATGCGCCAGTCGAAATCGACGAGCGCATCCAGGCCGAACAGCGACTGCCCGCGGCTGCCCTCAGCCGTGCCGGAGCTGATCTTCGCGCGCAGGCGCGGCTTCCTGCGGCTGGCGGCTTCCCACCATGCCGGCAGCAGCACCTGCCAGCCCGCCTCCAGCAGAGCGCGGCTGTCGGCCGTAAGGAACCGCCACGCGACCTCGTCGCCGAGCGGCTCTGCCAGCACATCGGCGCCGCGCCCGATGTGCTCCGGAAGGCTGTCACGCAGCCGTGACAGCCACCCGCCCGCGCGCTCGTGGACATGCGCTGTCCACGCTGCGGGCCAAGTGCCATGCGGCTCGCCGTCCCCGGTGAGCCGCAGCGGCACAAGCGCGGACTCGTCGCGCTTGTCCTGGAGGAGCAGCTGGAGCCGCCAGTGCGGCAGCTCATCGTCAGGCTCAAGCAGCTGCAGCACCGGCCGGAACGGCGCGGTGTCTGCCTTCCAGCCGATGGACATCAGCCAGCTGTCCTCGTCCATACCGGCTGCGCTTCTCCCGCCTGCGCTGAACAGCAGCGGGAATTCACTGCGCAGATCACCGGCCTGCGCCTCGGTGCTGTAGTGCCGCTGGAAGACCGCCGCCGAGAAGGCGGCCTGCAGCCCTTCGGCGAACCCGCTGCGCTCCTGAAGACGATGCAGCGCGGCCGCATCGTCCCAGTCTGCCTCGGCGGCTTCCGCCAGCACTTGTTCTGTCCAGGCCCAGCGGAGCTGGCCTTCACGGTAGGCTGCGAAGCTCGGGGCATACTGCCGGGCCTCCAGCATTCGGGCCAGCAGCGGGGCCAGCCGGGTTAACAGCTGGGCATCGCCCTGCCAGCTCCAGCCGACATGCCGGAGCAGCCGCAGGTCCGCAAAGAACGGCAGGACCTGCTCGGCAGGCAGCACCACCAGCTCGACCTCATCGGCCTTCGAGGTGCTAAGCTCCGTGCCGTAGAAGGATTCCTCATGCCAGGCGAACAGCATTTGCTTGAGCTGGACACCGGGCATATAATCATCGCGGTCATCCACACCATAGATCAGCGCATCCCCATACTGGGTAAGGGCGAGCTGGACGGTAATATTGCGCATCTTCATATTCATGGAATCAGTTTTCCTTTCCGCAGCTCTTCCTGAAGGGCGCGCAGGCGGCTATGCCTATCCGTGAAGCCGTCCAGGAACACTTCCCAGCGTGCTTCGCGTTTCAGTTTTTTGTACAGCTTGGCTAGCCGTTTCAGCAGCTTCACGGCCGCTTTGTAGCTGTGCCGGTTCTTGTCCAGCACGAAGCGTTCCACCGCCTGATGGTAGAACGGCAGAAGCAGCTCCGGCGCATTCTTCTCGATCGGCTGCAGGTCGCTCACCCGGAAGTCGGCAGGCCGATGGCCGGAGGCAATCTGCATATCCATCCAATCCTGCCATTTGCCGTAGGCAAGCAGCTGGACTTCATAGATCTCGCGTGACAGCGGCAGCATCCCTGACAGCGTCTCCCACATCAGGGGCTCTTCTTCGGGCAGGTGCCGGACCGCCTCATCCCAGTAGCCTGCATAATCCAGCAGATTGTACATTCGGCTGTTCAGCAGCGGGCCGAGCGCGGCCAGCCACAGGGTCAGGCGTCTCCACTGGCCGGCTTCGGCCAGCGGAGGCAGGAAGCTCATCAGCTCCTCCGGGTGCAGCCCGGGCCGTTCGGACGCGGCGTCCAGCTTCTCAATAGCAGCCGCATCCTCATGGAGCAGCGCATGCATCCGGCTCTCGGCCAGCAGCAGGGCATGGCGGGGAGCAGCGGCGCTTAGCTTTTCTCCGGCCTTTTGCAGCTCCGCCAGCTCCTTGGTGTACAGCTCCGGTCCGCTTAGATTCGGGGTAATCCAGTTGATCCACAGCAGGCTGTAACAAGCAGAGAAATAAGGCTGTTCTCTGGCGCGGTCACGCGTTTCGTTCAGCATCTCGGTCCGCAGATAGGCAATCGTATCGTAGACTCTCGGCCACTCCTCAGGGGCTTCTGCCAGCGGCAGACCCCGCTTCATCATGTCTGTGACATGCTTTTGCAGCTCGGAAATCGCAATAGAGGTGTAGTAGCCCACGGAATAACCAAGGGACAAGGGGTTCGCCGTGAGAGATGTCCCGCCAGGCCGGAGGATACTCTCCAGCACACAGAGATGAGCGTGTAACTTGAACAGTTGTGCAGCAGCGGCAGGCAGCTTGGGCTGGCCCCCGGTAATGGCGGCGAGCGCCCGGTCAGCATACTGCGGGTTGCGCACCGTATGGGCAAGCGGTTCCACCAGCAGCGCCATATATTCACGCCACTGCTGCACCGTTGCCTCAGGAATCAGGGTGGCCAGCTTCTTCAATTGTTCCCCGCGCCGTCCCGGGACAGCGGACGCCGTAGCAGAATGAATCTTAGGCTGGTTGACCAGCGCCTTGGCGTTCGCGATGGAATGCACAGGCTTGTCCTGCTCCTCGGCGTATTGCATCAGCACAGCCGCCATATGCTTGCACATCCCGGGTACGGGGCAATCGCAATGGCTCTCCTGCAGATCGTCCAGGTCGATGGAGACCGCATAATCCTCCCGGCCTTCGACCAGCGACATAATTCTGTGCGGCGTGATCATCCTGAAGACCTGCACGCGCTGCTGCTTATAATATTGAAATCCCCGTTTCAGGGTCAGATCATCGAAAGAATGGGCAACCTCCGAGATGAGCTTATCCCACCCGGCAGCATCCATCATATAGTTTGACTGCATCGCTATCGTTCTCCTGTAGCAGATTGGGTGAATCCATCGTTCCATTATATCATTTTTGTATAGCGTATCCCGGAAATGTCTGAAATCCTGGCAGGTATGATATGGCTGACGGCCAGAGGGGGGCCATGCTCGTACATTGTAGAGAAATCCTGCAAAATGTGCAGCAATACTGTCCAATAGAAGCGCCCGATGCTGAAATCCTGCACAAAATGCAATATAGTCAGCGCGAACTGGTAGCGTCAAGAAGTTTGTGTAAAAGAGTAGAAGTGCCTCCCCCGGGTTACGGGTTGGGATGTAGTGTTTCTGGGGGGAGGGGGAACCCCGACTCCCAGAAACTGGATTTATCTGCTACGCCTCTTCCGGTGTGGGCAAAGAGGGGTAGCGTGTTTCGAATAGCTCTTTTAGCTTCTTTTTAACGGCATCCACTCCAAAGCCTTGGGCGACCCGCCCTGCATGACGTTCATTGTATTCCAGCATCTCCAGGTACACGATTTTCTCTGCGGCATCCATGTTTGTCAGACTGTTCATCGGTTTCAGACGCTTGCGGATTTCCTTGTTCATCCGCTCGATGGGGTTCGACGTGTAGATCGCTTTACGGATCGACAGCGGATAGTTGTAGAACGTCAGGAGTGTGGATAACTGTTCCTCCCAGGACCTCATTTCCTTCGGATACAGCTTGTTCCACTTCGCTTTGACCGTATCAAAGTTAGCCCGGGCTACCACTTCATCCGGTGCTGTATATACGGTTTTCAACGCCTCCATGACATCGGTTTTGTGCTCCACCCGAATTTTATGAAACGTGGCCCGCACTTTGTGCACTACGCAATGCTGTACATCCGCCTGAGGATAGGTCTCTTTAAACGCCGCATCCAGTCCCGGTAGCCCGTCAAACACACCCAGCAGGACTTCCTGCGCTCCGCGGTCGTACAGGTCTTTGAGTACCTCCCGCCAGCCATTCGAACTCTCTTGGCCACCCACGTAGAACCCGAGAATTTGACGCTGTCCCTCCTCGTCAATTCCCATCGCAAAGTAGACCACTTCACCACGAACCGTGCCCCGTTTCAGCTTCACGTACAGCCCATCTAAATAGATCACAGAATACCGTTTGCTCAGTGGCCGCTTTTGCCACTGGTGGATATCGTCCAGCACTGTAGCCGTAATATTGCTGACCGTGGTTGGGGAGTAGTGGCTACCAAACATACTTTCAATGAACCGGGCCACATCCCGCGTACCCATGCCCGATTTATACATTTGGATGACGGCCTCTTCTAACCATCCGTCCCGCCGCTGGTACGGCTCAAACAACTGCGTCTGGAAAAGGCTTTGGCGGTCCCGGGGCACCTGAAGATCCTCGATATGGCCATATTTCGTGTGTAAGTCTCGCGTATAGTAGCCATTGCGACTATTGCTGGCGCCGGCTTCTTCACTCTCCATAAACCCCTGGATTTCGGCGCGCAACAGGCGTTCCATGTTGTCTTTCACAAAATCTTTAACAAGTTTTTCAAATAGATTATTCAGCGAACTTTCGGGTAAAATATTCATTGGTAGGGTTCCTCCTTGGTGGTTTCGCAATCCCGAGGATACCCTACTTTTTTGGTGCCTGACTAGGCTCCAAATCTTGGTACACAACTTACTTTACGCCATCCGCGAACTTGCTCTAAACACTGAATTTCCTGCAAATTATGCAACAATGTGCCGTAGCCCATAAGATTTTTTAGAAGAATCCTGCAAAAAATGCAACAATGCGCCTCCAAGCAACCGGCCGGTGAGAGAAAACACTCGGAATTGAAGAGAGATAGGCGGGCTGAACAATTACATAATATTGATTTTATAGAAACAAATATGCTTGAGTGGCGTCTAAGATAGAAATCTATCATCCTAGGAGAGAGTGAAAAATGAAAAAAATAATGAAAATAGGCATATCAGGACTGGCTTTGACCCTAGTGTTTAGTGCAGGAGCCTTTGCGGCTACAGTCGCTCCAAAAATAATCGTAAATGGTAACCAAGTGAAAACTCAGACGCCGCCTAAGATAATTAATGGTACGGTATATGTCCCGATTCGGGCCGTTTCAGAAGGGTTTGACGCCAGTATCCAGTGGGATAACAAAAGTAAAACCGTGTATGTGGATTCTGATCCGAATTTCGGAATGGAGCGCAGCAGCGTGGCTTATGTAGCGGACCGGAACCTGGCATACAGATGGATTATGGCGTATGACGAACGGGATTATCAAGGAGTTCTCGATACAGTTACGCCTAATTTCAAGACGGACATTTATAACGAAAGCTTCCCTGCGGGAACGTATAATATGGGAACAATTATTGATATGAAGCCTGTTGCCAGTACAGATAGCAGCTTAACCGTGCGGATTGTGCAGAGAGTAACTGCTGAAGATGAGTATAAGGTGAAAGTGGAACGGTGGAATTTTGTTTTTGGGCAGGGGAAAATCAAGTCCGTGAACAGGGTACCGGACACTGCAAAATATTTGGACCGGTACACCCTTTTCCCGGGAGCTAACTTCGGCATATAGGTTCTCTACTCCGGGATGGCCCGGATCAGATCAGCGTCAGTAAGACCCGGGTGTTTACCTGGGAATTTAGCTGTTGTTACAGTGCCGTCGCTAAGCCTGTGATACCCGCTATACACTCCGTTGTCGTAGCTAAAAGAATCCTGAAACAGATCGGAAATATACGCTGGCTGCACACCGCCGAACGTAGTTGCCGGATAACCGGGGATAGCTGCCTCCGAAGCCTGCCATATGGCTGTGGCCGTTGTGCCTGCAATCTCAACCACTGTGGTTATTGCTCCATTGCTGTAGGCATAGCGTGTGGCGTCCTTTGAAGCAAAGGAGTAGGTGAAGTATTGGGATTGATCACTTTGCAGACTTGTACCGGGTTTAAAAGTGTAGTGCACCGGCAACGTAATGGCCGCCAGGCGGGCCTGCTTAAGATCTGCTGAATGGATGGCTTGGGCATCAGGAGTAAAATTCTTGGACTGAATGAAGATGATTTCCCTTATCTTTTCATAGTACACAGTGTATCCAAATGCCTCACTGACAAACTTTGCGGGAACCATGAGTCGTCCGTTGTAATTATTGGCTTCACTATCCATCTGTACAGGCTCGCCATTCTTGTAAGCCACAGATTGCCCCTGAGTCATTTCAAAGTGGTCATTAGAGGAATTCGTGATCGTTACCGTATGGCGGATAGCGTCCCAAGAATAGTGGAGCCCCAGGGAAGCAAGCGTGCGGATGGGAATCATCGTTCGGCCAGACTGTATAAAAGGACTGCTATCAGCAGAGATAAAAGCACCATTGATGTTAACCTGTATAGGTCTTGTGGTTGACCGGGCCGGGCTGGAAGCAGCAGTGGTGGAGCTAATGCCGGCAAATAAGAATAAGAGGATCAGACAGAACGGAACTAACCTTTTCAGTATAGGCATTGGCAGCTCATTCCTTCCAAGTAATGTATATCTTTTGATTATAACGTGAGGTTAACAGGATGTTAAGATTGCGGGCAGATGAAAAAAAGCCTTTCAGACCCCGTTAGGGCTTAGGGAAGGCTTGTTAGGATAGGGTACGGATCACCGAAGAATCCTGACAGCTATAAGGTAAAGTCACAACCCTCAAAGCACTGCCCCTTAGAAATTAGCATCACTGCATGAGCAATAGCAGCTTGTTGAAATTCAGACAGTCCGGATTCATCGCCGTTCCAATCATCCAGCCACCAGAAATAGGAGCAGATATTCCGGTAGTCCATGAGCATAGGGATCTGCTGAATCCAGTAAGCGGATAACACATGATACAAAGAGTATCCGGTCAGAAACTCATTCAGAAAGTGAGCAGCAAAATTATTCTTGGACTGCCGGTCTTTCCCGGGGGAACCCCACCAGACAGCATGGACGGCTGCGATTGCTATATCAAGAGCGTACCAGCCATAGATGCTGTCATCGAAATCGAACACCCCACAATTGCGGATCACTTTTGTCAAAAAAACGTCCGGGTGCCATATGAAAAGCTGTAGCAATATAACACTGCTCCTGCTGTCCGTATACTTGTATTTGTTTCACATATGCCGCAGGTTTCGCTGACATTCTTAGGATATGCGGCTGGCTGTTTTTGACAAACCGGTCATCCTCAGACTAACAGCATTTCCCGCTGAAATATAGACTTATAGTTTCCTGTCAAATATACTAAGACTTAAGTCCAAATCATTTTATTTCTTCGTTACAGGAATCCATACCCCGCAAATACATTCATCGTGCTCATCATCCGCTGTTCCAGATTTTCTCTGCGGACGCAGGGATCCCGCTTCAACCATCCTGTTTTATCATATACTCCATTCGATGCGTTTCCTGAAATCCAAGGCTGTTATACAAATGTATGGCTTCATTCCCAACGACGCAGGATAGGATAACGCTTGTATAGCCGCGCTGGTGGATCTCACCACACAAGTACTTCACGAAGGTTCGTCCGATTCCGCGTCCCTGAAGGTCAGAACGTACACTAACACTGCTAATTTCATTCCCGTGGATATGGCTGTAAGCCGCAATTTCTCCGTCAAGCTCATAGACCAGCCGGTCCTGTGCATCCGCTGCCCAGGCATTTCGTCTGCCTTCATTAGGCTCTGCAACAACAGAATCGGGAAAGCAGCCGACACGCATCCGCATTTCATGAAAAGCAGTAGCATACAGCGAATGGGCGGCCGCAAAGTCCTCATCTCTATACAATCTTGCAGAAGCCGTTTCCTGAGGAAAAGAACCTCCGGTCCGTTCCATATAAATAAGTGAATAGTATGGGGTATAGCTAAGGCTGCGGGCAAACGCAAGGGAAGAGGATACCCCGGACCGGACAGAAGTACTGATCTTTTGGGTCCCGCCTGCCTGTAATTGAGCTTCTGCCACCTGCATTAACGCCCTGCCAATGCCTTGTCGGCGAGATTGCGGGGCGACGAATACATTTAGATGAGACTGGGGTGCGGACGCTTCCATTTGGACTAACGCAATAAGCGTCTCACCTACATAAGCGGCGATAAACAGCTCCGGCTCCTCTTCCAGCACCTGCAGGAGGTCAGGGCCAGTATCCGCGTCCAGGCTTAATAGTTTTGCGGCTGCGAGAGAATCCTTCTTGCTTAGGCGTTCGCAGCGGATGTCTGATAGTTTCATTGGGTTCTTAGTCCTCCGAATAAAGAGAGTAGTTGGATATCGTACACTTGCTGATGAGCGAATCGCCCCTTTTGGAACAACAGTTGTAAAAACAACACTTAAAAGGTTCCATTCTAACCCAAGTAGCCAATACTAGCATTAATAGCTGGTGTTTTTCCACTTGCTTGCGCACATTGCCCGAAAATCCGCTAGATAAGACGTTTATCCAATTGTTTGTTGCAGGGGGAGATTCCTCTATCCGACGGACTATAGATCCGCGATTTCATTGATTTCTACTCTAGTTGTGCTTGGCGGGAAACCCCCAGCATCACTGTCGTAATCTTGCTCTCCTATTGCAATAGCTGCATATATCAAAACGAATCGTTTATACTGGCGGTAAGAGGTGATGGGGATGGACCTGCAATTGTTCGAGCATATCTATGAAACGGTGGTGCGGCGTGAGCCGACCTATGACGGGATCTACTATACGGCGGTGCTGACGACCCATATTGTCTGCCGTCCGTCCTGCCGGGCGAGAACGCCGAAGGCAGCGAATGTTGTATTCTATGGCTCCTTGCAGGAGGCTATATCGGCAGGCTTCCGTCCCTGCAAAAGATGCCGTCCTGAGGAAGGCGGCACCCTCCGTCCGGACGCAGTCCTGGCGGCGCAGGCGGACGCCATTATGGACGGACGGTTCGGCAGCAAGCTTACCTTGAAGTCGATGGCTGAAGAGCTGAAGGTCAGCCCGTTCCACCTGCAGCGCACCTATAAGCGGGTTACTGGCCTGTCACCTGCTGCCAGACTGGACACGTTGCGCGCAGAAGAAGCCTGCAGGCTGCTGACACAGACCGCAGCTGGGATGGCTGAAGTCGGCGGGGCTGTGGGGTTCCGTACGCCCTCTCATTTTGCCGCCTGGTTCGTGAAGAAGACGGGGCTGTCCCCTACAGAGTACCGCAGCAAGCATAACGAAGGAGGAAACCAACATGAACCCAAGCCGGAATAACAGCCGGAGTACAAATACGATCACGATTTATCGTCATACCCTGAATCCCGGAAACGGGGAGTGGACCCTGTGGGCCAGCGATAAAGGCCTGATCCGCGTATCCTTCCCGCAGGACGAAGGGCAATTACCCGCCTCCTGGTTGAAAATGTATGCGCCTGCCCATGAGCTGATGGAGGATGCCGGAAGATTTGAGCAGCTTGGGTTGATCACGCTGCTGGAGCGGTATTTTGCCGGAGAGCCGGTAGATTTCAGTAGTGTTCAGCTGGATCTGTGGGGCACACCGTTTCAGCAGGAGGTGTGGCGGGGGCTGCTTACCATCCCGCATGGTGAGACGGCCAGCTACAAGCAATTGGCTGAGCGGATCGGCAGACCGTTGGCGGTTCGCGCTGTCGGTGCGGCCAACGGGCAGAACCCCGTGCCGGTCATTGTACCCTGCCACCGGGTGATTGGCGCGAACGGTACCTTAACCGGCTTCCGGGGCGGACTCCAGATGAAGCAGGAGCTGCTCCGGCTGGAGGGGATTCTGAATGTAAAGGCGGCTGGTCATGAACGATTTGCTTTTTGAGCTGCCGCTGCCGGAGGACTTCGACCTGGGGGCCTGTCTGGAGTACATGAACCGCTCGCCGCTGGAATGCCTGTTCCGCACGGATGAGGCAGGCGTCAGCCGGATGTTCAGGATAGAGGGCGGCCCGCTGCTGGTGCGGCTCAGTGTGTCCGAGGATCACAAGCTGAGTGTAACCCGGCTGCATGGGGCGATACCCGGTGCACTGGAGCAGGAGGTGTTGGCCCGCTATATTGTGGAATGGTTTGATCTGGACCGTGACCTTGCCCCGTTCTACAGGCTGGCGGCAGCGGACCCGCTGCTCGGGCCGCTGGCCAGCGAGCACCGGGGGCTGCGGATCATCGGGATCCCTGATCTGTTCGAGGCGTTATGCTGGGCGATTCTGGGGCAGCAGGTGAATCTGGCTTTTGCCTACAGGCTGAAGCAGCGGCTGACCGCTGAATACGGGGAAGCGCTGGAATGGGAGGGGCAGAACTACTACCGGTTCCCTGGCCCTGAGGTGTTCACTGAGGTGCAGGTAGAGGAGTTATGCGCCTTGCAGCTAACCCGCAGCAAAGCACAGACAGTGCTTACCGTAGCCTCGCTGATCACAAGCGGGGAGCTAAGCCGGGAGGAGCTGCTGGCGCTTCCGTCTCCGGCCGCCGCTGAGCAGCGGCTGCTGCAGATCCGCGGGATCGGCCCGTGGACCTCGCAATACGTCCGTATGCGCTGCCTGCGCGATGCGTCCTCGTTCCCTGTAGGCGATGTCGGCCTGCAAAATGTAATCAAGTTCCTTACCGCCATGGACCGCAAGCCGACACCGGCGGAGCTGCTGGAGCTGGCCCGGCCCTGGCAAGGCTGGGAAGCATACGCCACCTTTTACTTGTGGCGGGCGTTATATTAGAACAAAGCAAGGTCCCCTTAAGTATGGCGGGACCCTGCTTTGTTTACGTTGTTGCGGCTGATCTGCCCAATGCGGATGTGGTCGAAAAACCGACCACAATTGGACTATGCACGCCACGTAGACCCAATGTAATCGAAAAACCGATTACATTGGACGGCGCGATGGCTACTGGGCCGATTGTAATCGAAAAACCGATTACATTGGACCCGCGCGAAGATGCCTAGGTCTGTGGAGCATATTGCATTTGCCGCAATGCCCATCGGCCCGAGGTTACCTCAGCCTTCCCGGCCTCACCGCCCCTTCATCGTGAAGATCTGGAAGCATACGCCGAACTTATCGGTCACCATGCCGTAAGCGGGACTGTAATAGGCCGGGGCCAGCTCGATGTCGACGGTGCCGCCTGCCTTCAGTGAGTTGAATAACTGCTGTGCTTCAGCCGCGGTCTCCACCGTGAGACAAATGTTGATGCTGTTGCCCCGGCTGCGCGGCATACCCGGCTCATAATCCGCCACAAAAAACTTCGTCTCTCCCGCCAGCAGCACCGCATGGGCAATCTGTGCCTTCTCCTGCTCCGTCATCGGGGCGTCCGGGTTCTGCGGGCCTTCGCCCATTGTTTGCTTGAACAGCACCACAGCGCCAAGCGCCTCCTGATAAAAAGCTATCGCCTCCTGGGCAGATCCGTCCACCAGAATATAAGGGTTCATTTGCAGTTTCATGTCTTGTTCGCTCCTTGGAAGGTATATTTGCCTGTACTAACCGGCTATGGTTATAGTGTAGACTGTAATAGTGACAGGTCTTGTCATAGTTAAAATATAAATGGAGTGAACCCTGTGTCGAAATCCAAAAGGCTGCTGGACCTGATGATGACCGTCAACCGCAAGCGCAAATTTACTGTCAGGGAGCTGGCTGACGAATTCCATGTTTCTTCACGCACAATCCTCAGGGATTTGCAGGAGCTGGGGGAGCTGGGCGTACCGCTCTATTCCGAAGTGGGGCCGCATGGAGGGTATCAGGTGCTAAGCGAGAGAATCCTGCCGCCGATTGCGTTCATGGAGGAAGAGGCGGTGGCGATTTTTTTTGCCAGCCATGCCCTGCGCCATTATAAATATCTTCCCTTCAAGGAAGAATCCTTATCCGCCCTGCACAAGTTCTACAACTACATGTCTGGCGATGTCCGCGACCGGATTGACGAGATGAAGAACAGAATTGATTTCCTGACCCCGGCGCGGCAGGCGGAATTCCCTTATCTGCCCCAACTGCTGGAAGCGGCCACCGGGCAAAAAGTGCTGCTGATCGATTACCAGTCGAAGGGCCGCCGGCAGCAAAGGTGGATTCAGCCCGTCGGCATCTATGCCAGTAACGGCCTGTGGTATTGTCCGGCGTATTGCTTCCTGCGGGGCGGCATCCGTATCTTCCGCTGTGACCGGATTCAGTCAGCCGGGTATGATGAAGCGGGACCGGCCGCGCTTGATCTGCGTCATATCCACTTGGACAATACGGAGGAATACGGCAGCCCGCCGCCGCAGCAGGCGGAACCGATCCTTATCCGGCTATACGTGGATCTGGGGAGTGAGGGGGTTCAGGCCTGCGAAGGGGAGGTATGGTCCCCGGTGCTGCTGCATATCCGTGCCGACGGCACAGGCTGGCTGGAGGGTGAGATTCCGGGAAGCGATCTGGGCTTCTTCGCGCGGTTTGTGATTGGCCTGTGCAGCGAGGCAACGGTGCAGGAGCCGCCGGAGCTGGTGGCCGAGGTGAGGCGGACGCTTGCGGATATGCTGAAGAAGTATAGTTGATCTAAAAGCCTGGCTGATTGTATTTCCTGCAATAGAAAGCTTATATTTGACCGTGAAATAATATTCTATTGTATTTCGTACATTGGAACATGGCATTTTGGGCGAAAAATAGCCTTTGTTCAACAATCAATTGTACCGAATACAATAGAATCTATTTGGAAGCTGTTTTGACATCATTCCATTGTACAGAATGCAGTAACTGGTGTTCCAGCGCCTATAGTATCCGAATGAATACGCGAGAATGAGGTTTAAATCTGATGATCTACTAGCCCAGCCATGCCCCCGCCAATCTGCGGATGCCCTCATCGATCAGGTCCTCGGCGATCCCGCCGAAGCCCAGGATGAATTCGGGTTCATCGTAGTCCGGCTTGGACCACCAGGTATAGGACATGGGGGTAACGCGAATGCCCTCGGCTTCCGCTACGGCAGCAAGCTCCCTGGCGCTGGTGCTATTGCTAACTCTGTTGCTAACGCTGGAGCCAACTTCTGCTGCGGGCGGCTTAAAGGTCAGCAGCAGATGAAATCCGGCATCCGTTCCGCTGAGCACTGCGGCATCGCCGAAATGCTGCCTGACCGAGCGCAGCAGCAGGTCATGCTTGCGCTGATAGAGCAGACGCATCCGCCGCAGGTGCTTCTCGAAATGTCCCCGCTCCATAAAGTAATGCAGCGCAATCTGATGAAGCCGTGAGGCCGAATGCTCCAGGTACAGCTCGCTTCTCAGGCTGTGATAGTCTGGCAGCAGCTCCTCCGGCAGCACCATATAGTGAATACACAACGCAGGGGTTACCGACTGGGCGAAGCTGCACATATAGATCACCGGACTGCCCTCAGCAAGCCCTTGCAGCGCGGGGATCGGCCGCCCGTGATAGCGGAATTCCCCGTCATAATCGTCCTCGATTATATATCCGCCTGTGGACCGGGCCCACTCCAGCAATGCGAGGCGTTTGGTGATTGGCATGGTCATCCCCCGGGGAAACTGGTGGGACGGCGAGATGTACACAGCATCTGCCCCGCTGCTGTACAGCTTGTCTATCTGCAATCCATCCTCCTCCAGCGGAATGGGCAGAATGCTATATCCGCTGCGCCGGAATGCCGCAGGCAGCAGGTGGTACCCCGGATCTTCGATACCCAGCCCGCTCACCCGTCCTTTCAGCAGCAGACACAGCAAAGAACACAGCGTATACTGGTCGCCGCCGACTACAATCTGCTTCTCCGTGCAGCGCAGCCCGCGGAATTGCCGCAGATGGGCGGCGATGCTCTCGCGGAGGGCCGGCTCCCCCTGGGGATCGCCGTACTGGAGCAGGTCTGGATTCGCGAGCTGCTCCTGGTAGAGGCTGCGCCATATTTTGTGCGGGAACAGGGAGAAATCATTGCGCGACATATGGAAATCATACGCGTAGTGCCGTGAATCACGGGGCGTGATCGGGCGGGGTGCCGGACTGGGCCGTTCCCCGGCGGCAGCAGGGCTGCCTTCCCGGTGAACGGGCAGAATATAGTAGCCGCTGCGCGGCTTGCTGGCGATGAAGCCCTCTGCCAGAAGCTGCTGGTATGCAAGCTCCACCGGAGTGGCGCTGATTCCGCATAACGCCGCCAGGCGGCGGATAGAGGGCAGGCGCGTCCCGCTCTGGAGGGTGCCGCCCAGGATTGCTTTTGCCAGATAATTATAGAGCTGTATGTAGTACGGGACCTCGCTGTGTTCATTCAGATCAGGGACAAGCAGCATCCTTCACCTTCAATCTGTCCTTTGAAATTAGACGTTTTTGTATATTTTATAGTATGCAGCACTGCATTACCATAAGAGCTATAACAACAGGTGGGAGATGACGGGAATGAACAGGCATTCAGAACTTGTAACAGGGGAAAAGGTATATCTGCGCCCGCTCAACGGGGAAGATGCCGAAATGTATTACCATATGTTCTACGGCACGGAAGTCCGCAGGCTTACAGGAACGAAGAAGCATATCACCAAAGAGCAGATTGAGAATTATATCGCGCGTAAATCCGGAGATGACAGCACGGTGCTGCTGCTCATCGCGCTGAAGGAGAACGATGAGGTTATCGGCGACATCGCTATTCAGGACATCGATGGGGATAACCGGAATGCCAATCTGCGGATCGCCATCGGGGACGAGCGGCATCAGGGACAAGGATATGGGCGTGAAGCGCTGCTGCTGATGCTGGATTATGGCTTCGGCATTCTGAATCTGCACAGGATTGAGCTGGAGGTCTACAGTTATAATGCCCGTGCTGCGCATGTATATGAGTCCATCGGGTTCGTGCAGGAGGGGGTGCGGCGTCAGACGCTGTTTTATAACCATGAGTATCATGATGTGATAATGATGGGCATGCTGGAGAGTGAATACCGGGAGCGTTATTTGAAGTAGAGCAGGAAGGTCAAATAAGGTCAAATCCTTAATAATGTTAAAATTTATTATAAAAAAAGAGCCGAAACGCCGGATTTTCCCGGATTTTCGGCTTATACCGGTTTTGTTTTCTCCGGGGGTGCAGGCTATAATAAAGCCATAGGTCAGACAAAGTCAAAGTCTTAGCAAGACCGAATTCAAAAAATCAAAAGTCAAATGAGAGGAGAATGAAAGATGTTTGATTTGGTTCCTTTTGGTAAACGCAGAGATGATGCTTTTGGTGTGCTGGCGAAGTCGCTGAACGAAGTGTTTAATGATGATTTCTTCGCACCGCTGACAAGTAACGCGCTGTCTTTCCGGACCGACATCCGGGAGAGTGAAGGGGCATATCTGATCGAGGCCGAGCTTCCGGGCTTCCGCAAAGAAGAAATCGACATTGATTATTCCAGCCCTTACTTGACGATCAAGGCGGTTCGCACTGAAGAGAGCAATGAGGAGAACAAGGGGCATCAGATGGTGCGCCGCGAACGGCGGTATGGTGAATATGTACGCCGGTTCTACGTGCAGGATATTGCAGAGGAAGACATTCTTGCTTCTCTGAAAGACGGTGTGCTGAGTCTGGAGGTGCCGAAACGGCAGAAGTCCCAGGGCAAACGGATCGAAATTCAGGATGGCGGCGGCGATGCTTCAGAACGGAAAGAGCTTCAGCAGTAAGCTGAAGGGGCAGCCTTAAGAGGCAGATGGACTTCCAAGTCGGGCTGAAGCTGCCGCTTCCGCAGGAGCTCCGGGCTTAGCGGCTGTAGCCGCTGGCCTATCCGGTTCACCGGGCGGCAGCAGGATTTCACCGGGCTTTTCATATAGCACTTCATATTAGACGCATTGTAGTGGGGGTTCCAGCTATAATGCGTCTTTTCCCGGAGGAAGGCAGAAGGTTCCCATTACACGAAAGGAGGAGGTCCCGGTGGCGGCAAATTATTATGAGCGTCTTGGGGTAGAACCGAAGGCCTCGAAGCAGGAGATTAAGAAGGCCTATCAGAAGCTGGCCAAAAAATGGCACCCCGATGTCAACAAGGCGCCGGAGGCAGAGGCGAAATTCAAGGAAGCAGCCGAGGCATATGAGGTGCTGGGCGATGAAGCGAAGCGCAAAATCTATGATGAGGAGCTCCGCTATGGAGCCGAAGCAGGCTCACGGGGCCAGCGCAGCTACGGATCAGCCTCCTCTGCGTCATGGGAATCGCCGTTTGGCGCGGGCTGGAGCAGCGGAGCCGCCTCTTCCGGTGGTATACCCGAAGAGGATCTGTTCGGGATGTTCTTCGGCAGCCGGGGCGCGGCTGACCGCGCCGGCTTCTTCTCCGGCAGCAGTGGCGCCCGTCCAGGCGGAAGCCCGTGGGGGGATGAGTTCAGTACGATGCAGGCCCAGCTTGAGATTACGCTGGAGCAGGCTTATAGAGGCGGTAATATCAGCGTTCAGGCGGCAGGCAAGGACCTGAATGTACAGATTCCGGCACGCTCGGCGGAAGGGACGCTCATCCGGGTACCCGGCGGCGGAAGCGGAGCGGGCCAGGGCGGCGAGCTGCTGATCTCGCTGCATCTCCTGCCGCATGAGATCTATGAGCCGGACGGCGGGGATCTGCTCGGCACGGTTGAGATCGCCCCCTGGCAGGCTGTGCTTGGCGGGGAAGCCAAGGTGGCGCTGCCGGATGGCAGCAGCGTGAAGCTGAAGATCCCTGCCGGGATAGCCAGCGGCGGAACGCTGCGCCTCTCCGGCAAGGGGCTGAGACGTCCGGACGGAACGAATGGTGACATCCTGTTCCGGATGGAGATGGTCATTCCGGCCGGAACGACCGAGGCAGAGAAGAAGCTGTACCGTCAGCTAGCGGAGTCCGGCAGCTTCCAGGCCGGCGCGAAACGGAGTACCACAGGCGGAGCACAGCGGCGAAGAGCGGCAACACGGTAAAGAATATTCAAGTTCAGCATATATAACAGCCGGGCATCCGGTTGATTAACCTATACATTTAGAAAGGCGATGATTGTATGGATTTCAATAAGCTTACCCAGAAGCTGCAGGAAGCAGTGGCAGAGGCGCAGTCGCTGGCGGCTTCCGGCGGGCATCAGGAGATTGACAATCTTCATCTGCTGAAGGCACTGCTCCAGCAGCATGAGGGCCTGTTGCCCCGTCTGCTGCAGAAGATGAATGTTCCCGCAGCCGAGCTGCTGCAGGGAACAGAGGCGCTGCTTCACCGCAAACCCAGCGTAAGCGGGAGCGGAGCAGGCACCATGCGGCGCTATGCCTCGCCTGCGCTGATTGCCATGCTGGAGCAGGCGGAGCAGGAAGCGGCCAAGATGCAGGACGAATTCGTCGCGGTGGAGCATGCTGTCCTGGCGATGGTCTCGGATGCAAGCAGCGGGAACCGCGAGCTGCGCGCATTATTCGTTACCCGCGGGATTACCCGGGAGAAGCTGCTTGGAGTGTTAGCGGAGATTCGCGGACACCAGCGGGTGACCAGCCGGGAGCCGGAGGCCACCTATGAGGTGCTGGAGAAGTACGGCCGCGATCTCGTAGCCGAGGTACGGGCAGGCAAGATCGATCCGGTCATCGGCCGGGATGCCGAGATTCGCCGGGTGATCCGCATCCTCTCCCGCAAGACCAAGAATAACCCTGTCCTGATCGGGGAGCCGGGTGTCGGGAAGACAGCGATTGTCGAAGGGCTGGCCCACCGGATTGTCCGCCGGGATGTGCCGGAGGGACTGAAGGACAAGACGATTTTCTCGTTGGATATGAGTGCGCTGATTGCCGGTGCGAAATACCGCGGGGAATTTGAGGAGCGGCTGCAGGCGGTGCTGAAGGAGATCCGCGAGAGTGACGGACGGATTGTTCTGTTCATAGACGAGCTGCATACGATTGTAGGTGCGGGTAAGACTGAGGGGGCCATGGATGCGGGGAACATGCTGAAGCCGATGCTGGCCCGGGGTGAGCTGCACTGTATCGGGGCAACCACGCTGGATGAGTACCGCAAATATATTGAGAAGGACCCGGCGCTCGAACGCCGCTTCCAGCAGGTGCTGGTCAGCGAGCCGGATGTCGAGGATACCGTTTCGATTCTACGCGGCTTGAAGGAACGCTTCGAGGTGCATCACGGGGTCAAAATCTATGATAGTGCCCTGGTCGCAGCCGGTGTGCTGTCTAACCGTTATATTACCGACCGCTTCCTGCCGGATAAGGCGATTGACCTGGTCGATGAAGCCTGCGCGATGATCCGCACGGAGATTGACTCCATGCCCGGCGAGATGGATGAGGTGACCCGCCGCCTGATGCAGATGGAGATAGAGGAAGCTGCGCTCAAAAAAGAAACTGATGACGCCAGTGCGCGCCGTCTGGAGAACCTCCAGCGGGAGCTGGCTGACCTCAAGGAGAAGCATCTGGGAATGACAGCCCGCTGGGAGAAGGAGAAATCGGCCATTCAGGGCATCCGTGACCTGAAGAAGCGGCTGGAGCAGGCCCGCAAGGATCTGGTCGATGCGCAGGAGATCTATGATCTCAATAAGTCGGCTGAATTGAGTTATGGCATTATTCCTGATCTGGAGCGGCAGCTTAAGGCGGCGGAGGAAGCGGCGCAGCAGGATCAGGAGACCCGGCTGCTGCGTGAAGCCGTGACAGAGGAGGAAATCGCCGATATTGTCTCGCGCTGGACGGGTGTTCCCGTAAGCAGACTGGTGGAAGGAGAGCGGGATAAGCTGCTGCGGCTGGAGGATACGCTGCATGAACGGGTAGTCGGGCAGGATGAGGCGGTCCGGCTGGTAGCTGATGCCGTACTCCGGGCAAGAGCCGGCATCAAGGACCCCAACCGTCCGATCGGCTCGTTCCTGTTCCTTGGACCGACCGGGGTCGGGAAGACAGAGCTGGCCAAAGCACTGGCGGTATCGCTGTTCGACCGCGAGGACGGTATGATCCGTATCGATATGTCGGAATACATGGAGAAGCATAGTGTCTCCCGTCTCGTAGGCGCTCCTCCCGGATATGTCGGCTATGAAGAAGGGGGACAATTGACCGAAGCGGTACGCCGCCAGCCGTATACGGTAGTCCTGCTGGATGAGGTGGAAAAGGCGCACCCGGATGTATTCAACATCCTTCTGCAGTTGCTGGATGACGGCCGGCTGACCGACTCACAGGGCCGGATGGTCGACTTCAAGAATACCATTATCATCATGACCTCCAATATCGGCTCACCGCATCTGATTCAGGGCACGGATGACAACGGCGAGCTGACCGAAGCCGTGAAGGACCGGGTCATGAAGGAGCTGAGCGGGCACTTCCGTCCAGAGTTCCTCAACCGGGTAGATGATATTGTAATGTTCAAGCCGCTGACACTGGGCGATACCCAAAGAATTGTAGTTAAGCTGGTCGATGGCCTGCGCTTGCGCCTGGCTGATCGGAACATCGGTCTCATGCTGAGCGGCCGGGCGGTGCGCTTCATTGCCGAGGAAGGCTTCGACTCCGTCTATGGCGCCAGACCGCTGAAGCGGTTCATCCAGCGCAGCCTGGAGACCCGGGTAGCGCGTGCGCTGATCGCCGGAGAAGCGGAGGAAGGCTCAGTGATGACGGTCGATGAAGCGGACGGCGAGCTGACTGTTGCAATAGCGAAATCAGAGTCTGCGAAGACAGTAGGATCGATGTGAAATGTAATGGGCCACGGCGTCACCTCCTAGTACAGTGTCAACGGACCGAAGAGACCTTATCCCCACGAGAACGCCACCTTTTGCAGCGTAACGGACTCAGTGGACCTTATCGTCTTTCTGCGAGACGTTTTGGAGCTGAATGGCAGGGGATAAGGTCCATGCGGTCCGCTAATCGCCCAAGTGATGACTTTCTTCCCGGATAAGAGCACCTCAGTCCGTTACGCTAAGCCAAATGCCCCCAAATAACAAAATAAGGTTCGTTAGAAAGCGACAAAAGCATATCTTTGTATTTGTAGATGATATAAATATGGACTGGAACTGCCGTTGGAAGCGGTGCGGGGCAACGCTAGTATGGGCCTTTGGCGCTTTTACAGGCCTCCCGGCTAGGTCTTTGGTATAGTCCAATCAGCATCTGACTGAGACTATGCGACGATTTTTTGTAAATATGTGGTTGAAATGTTGTCATGGCGGAGGGTGCCGGGTAATAGAAATAATTAGAACTTTCGAATATGGCGGGATTTGAAGCAGAAGCCAAGGAAACGGAGTGAAAGATCATGGCGGCACAGACGGTATCCGGTATCAGCCCGGTACAGGCCACTACAGCTTACGGCAGCACACAGAGTGATGTCAGTTCTCTGGAGAAGCAGCGCAACCGGCTGCTGATGGAGCTGGACAAGGTGAATGCGGCGCAGGGCGGAGAGATGCAGACTCCTTATCGCCGGGAGCAGCTACAGCGGCAAATACGGCAGCTGGAGGCCCATCTGGTGCAGAAAAGCGGGAGTACCGCTTCGGCTTCATTTGTACCGGCTCCCCCGCTTCAGGATCATACTCCGCCCTTGGGGATTGAGGGAAAGGGAGGCTTTAAGGGCATCGGTCTGACCGATCCCCGGACAGCGACGGTAGACGCAGAAGGTCATTTTGATGCGTTGATTTAGATAAGGGAGTAGTGAACCCAATCCTTCCCTTTGACCGCGTTCATGTTTTCAAAGAAGCTTTGAGCGCGTTTGTTATTAGTAGAAGTAATCCAAGTCATGTTGGCATTATCCAAAATCTAAAGGATTCTCACTATATTGTTAGAAACGGCCGGATAGTGTTCGAATATTTGCAGATCATGGAATGGGAGCGGAATGAATCCGCTGTGATGAGCCTCATTTAGAAACCGTTCGTTATTTTCTGTACTCGAAAAAACCCCGTTCGGCCGATTGCTTAGCAAATTATCGCACCAGTAGCATTCATCGCCGGTGATTATATAGTTGGTATGAACCGATTCAAAGTAAACCACCGATGAACCAGGGCTATGCCCGCCGATCACCTTGAATCTGAACTGGTTGTCATAAATATATTCGTTGTCTACGGTGACAACCTGGCTTTGAAGCAGCTTCTCCTTGACGGCCGGCGAGCATTGCTGTAGCGCAGTTTCATAGTCGGTTTTTGAAATAATGATTTCAGGCTTATCAAACAAGTCAAGATTCTCAATATGGTCAAAGTGACTATGCGTAATGATGACTGTATCTACGGAGCTTAGATGGCCAATGACGCCTCTTAACTCGTCTGCTACGTCTGTTAGTGTAATTCCCCATTGCTGTGCCACATTCTCATCGCGAAAGCCTGTATCGATAAAGATTGTTTTATTATTATGCTTGGCAATATAAAATGACCACGCAATCTGGACTAATTCCTCCGAATGATGCATATCGCGGTATACGTTGCTTAAGCGAAATGAAGATTCACCAAATTTTACGGCGTAGAGTTCCATGGATGGGTTCAACCCCTTCTTGTGGTATCCGAGTTATACAATGTACGATTCAATATTTAATGAGTTTACCCCATTTCTCCGTGCCCGGTCTAAAGTCTCGATGGAAGCCTCGATAATGATGCGGATATCTGTGCTGGCTCCGAACGGTCCGACCAGACCTCCGATGTAACATCCCATAGGCCTCAAGCAGCCGATGGCGGTGAAGTCGAAGCTTTTCATCTCGTTTATGATGCTTTGGGCAGCCAAGCTGGCCCTATCCTTGTCCGCTATGGCGAACACAATGAATTCATCCCCGTGCGCGCGTCCAATCGTAGCATGACCCAGATGCTTATGGACGGCCGATTCAATTAATTGATAGCAGGCGACAATGACTTTATCTCCTACGTCGAAGCCGAAGTCGTCATTCACTTGTTTGAAGTGGCTGATATCGAAGCGGATCACCGAGTGGATATCACCGCCCGCAGATTCTGCTGCAATACCGGCTGCATTTTCGAGGAACATTTCCATATTGGGCATGTTCTTTTTGATTTCATGTATATCTGTTAGCCCTACCGTCTGCAAATGGATGGTCTTATTCATTTCGAACCCTTCCTTCTCAATGAGGGTGATCAGCCGGTCTATGGCCAGTTTCTTCTGGATTTGTTCATTTAAAGCCGACGTAATCCCGATGCGCTTGCGTACCAGCTGGCGGATGAGGAGCAGGCTGTCCACAGGTCCGCTTAAGAGCTCCCTGATTTCACCCAGAGTGAAATCGAGGCTCTTCAGAATCATGATCCAGTTCAGAGGATGTGATTGCTCCGGGGTATAGAAGCGGTAGCCTGTCCCGGGATCGATCGCTGCGGGATGAAGCAGACCGATCTCGTCGTAGTGCCGGAGCATTTTGGTGGTCACCTTATTCAGTTCTGCGAACTCTCCGATCTTCAACGCATGAACACCCTTTCATAAGTTATTCCGGCCGGAACTTCTTATAGTAACCATAAACCTTACCCTAGCAGGAATGTCAATACCTAGGGTGCAGCCGGCATGAATGTTGGTCTAGCCTGATAGATTAGCTATTCCTAATTGAATGACAAGCGGGCAGGGTGGCGTTTGCCCGCTTTGTCATGTGCTGTCCCCGGACTGTATGAAGTTAAGAATCTCCGTCACAATATGAGAAATGGCATCCTCCCGCGGGAGAAGAATGCATTGACTGACCATTTCGATGTCCTCCTGAAATAGCTCAATGATCTGGAGCATGGCCTCCGGCTGTTTCTGACGGACGCCGGTCAGAAGGTCTGTGAATTCGCTGTCTGTGATAGCTGATGGAGCATTTTTTGCTTCCATTTATTAACCCCCTGTTGACTCATGTGCAGCTGTGCCGCGACCTCAGCCTCTGTCATTTCCTGCAGATAAATCTTCTGCAGAATCACCTTTCCTTTGGTTGGAAGTGTATCTAATAGCTGCTCAACGGACAACCGGTTAATCATCTCCTCCGTTTCATCCCGCTGAGCCGGGCGGATATCCATGAAGCTACATTCATGCCGGCGGGTTCGCTTGCTACGGTATTGTAAGCGCCAGCCGATTCGATAGATTTCCTGCCGGTAACGCTGTATCATTTGCTGTTCCATTGCCGTTACGCCTCCTCTTCTATATATCTTTCTAATAATAGGGAAATATTAGGTTATATTTTACAACTAAAATACGAACTTATGTTCTGTTATTTTAGCATATTTGCCTGCACACCTATAGTGATTTATTTCCTGGGGCTTATTCGCAAAAAAAGAAGAAGCCCCGATAGGGAGCTTCTTTCTCTCTTCTTAAAATATAAAAATTTATATGTTTCACACGATAACTTATCCTTCTATTTCTCGCTGAAACGGTACCGCCCTTTAAAAGGACGGCGAAGTCGTTTCTACATGTGACGAATATTCCGCCTTATTCGCTCCAAGGCACCAGCCGGGGATGAGGGTCAAGGATGGATTGATACTGCTCCTTCCAGCCGTACTGGGCGTCCGGGTCCAGCAGCATATAACGCAGATACTTCTCCAGCCGGAATTCCGGCTTCGACCAGCCGAGATGCTTCAGGCGCAGGTTGCTTAACTGATGGGACAGCTCGAAGATATTCTCCGGCAGCCGCCCGCAGTGCTGCGGCAGATCATTCCAGGCATAGGTGAAGTCTTCCCGGTAACGGAGCAGGAACGGGCGGTAGCTCTGGTGAGCCTGCCAGTAGCTGTCCTCGCGGTAGCTGGCCTCATCCCAGAAGTCGTAGAGCCGGAAGCAGAATAAGTCGCAATCCGTTGTCCGCAGCAGGGAATCAACCTCTTCTGGAAAACATGACTCGAACAGCTCATCCCCGTCCAGATTAAGAATCCACTCGGGCCGGGCCCTAACCACCGCCTCCCACTGCTGCTTGCGCAGCTCTGATTCATTATGGAAGCGGGAGACAGGATTCTGTATCAGGTGGAGCGGAATCCCCTCAAGGGCCTCGCGGCAGATATCGGCTGTATTATCTGTGCTTGCATCGTCGATAATGACGGCCTCATCGATGTACTTACGGTGCTCTTGCAGCACCTGGCGCAGGAACCTGGTGCCTTCATTCTTGACGATCATGGTGAGAGTCAGCTTGGGCCGGCGGGAAGCAGGAGCTGCCGGGGGGACGGGGGACGCTGCATAAGCCCCTTGAGACCTTATCAAGTCTGCGTTTCCGTCCCTGACGGTGCTGGTGCCTGCTGCCGGACTATTCTTCTCCGCTCCGGTAGCGTCACCGCCTGCGTCAGCGGGCAGAGGCTCCTTGGACAAGTGCTGCCGGGCTTCGGCTTCGGTCCACAGCACCTCCCACTGCGCTGCTGCCTCCTGCACTCTTTTGTCAGCGGGGGGCTGAGCCGTCTCTGCGCAATCTGGCAGATCATCAGCAGAGGTTGTAACGCTGTCTTCAATGATTACTGCTTCGTGTGAGGCATCAGGCTCTGCTTCCGCGCCCCGGGTGTGCCGGATGAACTCCGCCACCAGATCAAGATCACTGTCTCTGTAGAGGTGCAGCGCAGGGAAGTGGGTATCCACGAAGAGCGGAAAGCCGAGGGCCGCTGCGCGGATGCAGAAATGACGGTCCTCTCCCCAGTAGGAGATATTACGGACCCGGTCGTAGCTGATCCCGGAGCTGAGGGCTGAGCTGCTGATCAGCGTGCAGGCGCCAAGTCCGCCAACCTCATAGATTCCAGGCTGCTGCATCTTCAGCAAAAAAGCATAGAAACGGCGCTGAATCTCCTCCGGCGAGAGCTGCTCTCCCGGATGAATCTCCCACTGGTTGTATTCGTCATGCATCCATACCTGCGGTTGCAGCAGTGTATTCGGCTGCCACTGTGTCCAGAAAATCTCGGAGATAATATCCTTGCCTGTACCGATCAGATGCAGCAACGTATCCGGGTGCAGAATGAGGTCCGAATCAATCAGGAACAGGTAGTCATAGCCGAAGGCCTCCGCCCGCCGGATCATCAGATTCTTGAATCCGGCCACCTTCCAGACCAGATTGGAATGCCAGACATGCGTATGCTCATCTCGGATATAGTCATCATGGTAGCCGGAGGATTGCAGGAAGACGGATCTGCCGTTCCGGGCGAACTGCTGCAGCAGCTGGCTTGCGGCTTCATCCGGGTTATCGTCAATCAGATAGAAATCAAGATCGATATCCTTCAGGTTCAGACGCAGCAGAGAGTTCAGGAATTGCTCCAGGATCGCCGGTTTTTGATGGATCGGGCTGCCCAGCAGCACCCGGGTTCTATTCGGATTCATAGCAGCCACTCCAGAATAAGGTCAACATGATAGAACATCCCCTTGGATTCGCAAATAGTTGATATAAATTATATGTATTCGATATTTTTAGAGAAGTACCGGACTTTCCCCATTTTCCCGAAATAATCACCTGCATGTATAGAAGAGAGCCGTATTGCCGTTTGCCCTGAGCTATTGTACAATACCGCTAATATATATATTCCCCGGAAGAGGGCTGGCAGGAGTGAGAGGATGGACAAGCCAACGTTAAAAGTACAGCAATTGATCAATGTCCTCCTGGCGATGAATCCGCGCGCTGAGGTGTTCCTGCATATGGAGGGCGGAGAGCTTAGGCCGCTCGTGGACGAGGATATCGAGGAGATTTATGCGCCGCTGCATGCTGCCAAGACGGCCGTCTATATCGGTGTACCGGCAGACACTGCAGCCCGTGTAGAGGAGGAGGCGCCATGAGACAGGCTCTGATCCGTCTGGAGCAGGGACCGGAGGTTCGGCTGGAGCTGTTCGATCAGGAAGCGCCGGGAACCGTAGCCAATTTTGAAAAGCTTGCGAACAGCGGCTTTTACAACGGTCTGGCCTTTCAGCGTGTGGTACGCGGCTTTGTTGCCCAGGGCGGCTGCCCGGAGCGCAACGGCAGAGGCGGCACAGATCCCATTCCCTGTGAGACGAAGGGGAATCCCCATAAGCATGTGCGCGGGGCGCTGTCTATGGCGCATTTTGGACCAGGCACGGGGTCCTGCCAGTTTTTTATCTGTTATGATACGTTCGATTATCTGGACGGCTGGCATACGGTATTCGGCAGGGTTACGGAAGGAATGGAGCATGTCGATGCCCTGCGGCGCGGAGCGGTCATGCAGGAGGTCCGCGTCTGGTAAAGCCCATGGTAAATTCATACATTGTAATTCCTAGTATTCCGATATATAATGACTCAACAACGAGTGGGAATGCTCATAGACATGGAGGAAGAGACAATGCGTAAAGGGATAACAGGGGTTGCTATTCTACTATTATTAACACTGATGATCAGTGCATGCTCCAATGGGAATAACGCTTCATCTACCAATGCCGCACAGACACCGGCTGCATCACAAGAGCCTGCTGCCGGCGAACCGAAGGATGGAGGCAGTCTGATTATAGGGGTCGCTTCCGATCCGGTAGTGCTGAATCCGAACTATGCGGGTGACCGTGTCAGTTTAACCATTGACCAGGCGCTGTACGCTCCGCTGTTCCAGGTGAACAACGGCAAGAAGACCTTCTATCTGGCAGACAGCCTGACACCGTCAAGCGATAATCTGACGTATACATTGAAGCTTAAGGATGGATTGACTTGGCATGATGGAGAGAAGCTGACGGCAGATGACGTTGTGTTCACCATCGACAGCATTCTTGACGAGAAGCAGAACAGCTTCCTGCGGGCCAACTTCCTGATTGGCGACAAAGCGATTAAGGCTGTCAAGGTCGATGACCTGACTGTGGAGTTCAAGCTGCCGCAGGTCAGCCCGGCTTTTGAAGCCACGCTGGTACAGGTATTCCCGATTCCGAAGCACATTTACGAGAATGAGACCAACATTGAGAAGAGCACGAAGAACGCTTCTCCTGTCGGCTCCGGTCCCTTCAAATTCAAGGAATACAAGGCCGGCGAGTATCTGACGCTGGAACGCTTCGACAACTACTTTGGCGGCAAGCCGCATCTGGATTCGGTCACCTACCGGATTGCCAAGGATACCAATGCTGCGAATCTGGCTCTGCAGAACGGTGAGATCAACGTACAATATCTTGATCCGAAGGATGTAGCCACCATTCAAGCGACGAATAATTTTGAGATTCTCCCGTATAGCGAAGGCCGCCTCGCCTATCTGATGTTCAATGCGAACAGCGATACCGGTGCCCTCGCCAAAAAAGAAGTCCGGCAAGCCCTGTCTTTGGCCCTCAGCCGCGACGAGCTGATTCAGACGGCGTACACTTCCAGCGAATATGCTGATCCGGCAAAGTCCTTCCTGACGCCGGATGCACTGTACTTCACGAACGATGTCCCTACCTTTGACAATGATGCTGCCAAGGCGAAGGAACTGCTGGCCACTGCCGGTGAGAGCAACCTGAAGCTCCGGTATATCGTACAGAGCGGTAACAAGGCGCAGGAAGCCATCTCGCTGTATGTGCAGCAGAAGCTGAAGGCAATCGGCGTAGAGGTTGAATTGCAGAACATGGATTCCTCGGCCTGGGTGCAGAAATTCATTGATCTGAAGGCGACCGACTATGAACTGGCTCTGACCGGCTATATCATGGGCTATGATCCGGATGCGTATCGTATCCTGTTCACTACTGACAGCTCGTCCAACTACTCGCATTATTCCAACAGTGAAGTCGATAAGCTGATGAATGACGGTGCAGGCGAAGCAGATCCGGCTAAGCGTGCAGAGATCTACAAGAAAGCGCAGGAACTGGTAGCCGAGGATGCACCGATCTATCCTATCGCTTATACGAAGACTGTTGTAGCTGTCTCTAAGAATTACGGCGGAGTTGATGAGGCTGTCCTGAAGCCGGTCGTCATCTTCGAAGACCTGTCAAAGATTTACAAGAAATAATCCGCCTCACAAAATAAGCAAGGCAAAAAAATAAGCTGGTTCCCCCAGCTTATTTTTGCCTGTTAAGAGCAGGGAGAAGCTGCGTATGAGACAACTCATCGTCCGAAGGTTGCTGCAAACATTGCCGATGCTGTTTTTTGTATCGGTGGTCTGTTTTACCATGATTAAGCTGGCCCCGGGAGATCCGGTGCTGTCTTTTGTGACGCCCAATATGCACGCCGATGATATTGAGCGTATCCGCCATAATCTGGGGCTGGATAAACCTGCTTATATACAATATTTCATCTGGATCAAGGAAATGGTCCAGGGTAATTTCGGCTATTCACTAGTCAATCACCAGCCTGTGCTGGGCCAGATCCTGGAACGTCTGCCTGCGACAGCGGGCCTAATGGGCAGCGCCATCGCGCTGGCGGTAATCCTGGCAATTCCGCTAGGCCTCGTGGCCGGTGCGAACCGTAACCGCTGGGTAGACAAGCTAATCAATTTTATCGCTTATATCGGCATCTCCATCCCCTTATTCTGGCTGGCGATCCTGCTGATGTATCTGTTTGCAATCAAGCTGCATCTGCTTCCGAGCATGGGTATGCGCACGATTGGTGTGGAATCGCCGCTTGATGTGCTGAAGCACGGGATATTACCTTGTACGGTGCTGGCCTTCAGTTTCCTGTCCGGGTATGTGCGCTATATCCGCTCCAGCACCATCGGACAGCTTAAGGAGGAGTATGTGCAGATCCAGTACGCTTTTGGCTCGAAGAAATCCACCATTCTGTTCCGCCATGTGCTGAAGCATGTACTGCTGCCGGTCATCACTCTGATCGGTATGTCGATGGGAGATCTGGTGGCCGGGGCGATTGTTACGGAGACGGTGTTCTCCTGGCCGGGGATCGGCTCCCTGGGAATGACGGCGGTGAAGGGGATGGATTATCCTGTCATTATGGGGATTACCCTGTTCTCTTCCTTAATGCTGATCTTCGGTAACCTGGTGGCAGATATTCTCTACAGCGTTGTTGATCCAAGAATCAAACTGAAGGGGTGACCTCATGAATCGCAGTAAATGGAAAAACTTGCAGTCCGAGCTGTTTACGAACGGTCTGGGTGTCGCTGCTCTTGTCATATTGACGGTGTTTACACTGGGAGCGGTCTTTGCCTTCCTGTCCGGTTATGATCCGAATGCCATGGATGCCATGGCCCGCCTGACGAAGCCCGGTGCCGGGCATCTGTTCGGCACCGATGATTATGGCCGCGACTATCTGTCCAGAGCCTTATACGGAGGACGGGTTTCACTGTTGGTCGGATTCGCCTCCATGATTGTGGCAACCTTAGTCGGGGTAGTGGTTGGGGTCATCAGCGGTTATTTCGGCGGCTGGATCGATAATCTGCTGATGCGGATGCTGGATATTATCATGTCGATCCCGTCCTTCCTGATCCTGCTGCTGCTTAGCGTCTATCTGAAGCCGAGCATCGGCAATCTGATCATTATTATTGCTCTCTTGATGTGGATGAATGTGGCCCGTGTCGTCCGCGCGGAGACCCTGACGATTAAGGAACGGGAATACGTGCTGTACGCCAGAGCCTCCGGGCAGAGTGCCTTCGGCATGATCTGGCGGCATATCCTTCCAGGGCTGATCCCGGTAATTATTGTAGGGGCGACGAATAATATTGCCTCGGCCATTATGATGGAATCGTCGCTCAGCTTCCTCGGCTTCGGGGTGCAGCCGCCGAATGCCACATGGGGGAGTATGCTGAACAGCGCACAGGGGTATATTGCTCAGGCGCCTTATCTGGCGCTGTTCCCCGGGCTGATGATCCTGTTTACTGTGCTGAGCTTCAATGTGCTGGGAGATATTTTGCGGGTCGGTTTTGAACCCAAGCTGATCCGGAGATAGGAGAGTGGAACATCATGACTGAACGGCTGCTGACTGTTGAGAATTTACAAGTTTCTTTCACTACCCGGGACGGGGAGAATCAGGCCGTCCGTGGCGTTAGCTTCCATATTGATGCGGGAGAGACCGTAGGCATTGTCGGGGAATCCGGCAGTGGTAAAAGCGTTACAGCCAAGGCGGTCATGTCCCTGATCACACCGCCGGGGCATATGACTGCCGGGAAGCTGGAATTCCGCGGCAAGAGCCTGAAGGGGCTTACGGAGAAGCAGTGGCGGTCCTTACGCGGTAACCGGATTGCAATGGTCTTCCAGGACCCGATGACCTCGCTGAATCCGGTCAAGCGAATCGGCCAGCAATTAACAGAGGTTATCCGCAGACACCGGGGACTGGATAAAGCGGCGGCATATACCGAAGCGGCGGAGCTTCTCCGCCAGGTCGGCATCCGTGATCCGGAGCAGCGGCTGAAGCAATATCCGCATGAATTCAGCGGAGGGATGCGCCAGCGGGTGATGATCGCGATGGCGCTCTCCTGCCGCCCGGAGCTGCTGATTGCCGATGAGCCTACCACCGCGCTGGATGCGACCATCCAGGCGCAGATCCTTGATCTGTTCAAAGAGCTGAAGGAACGGAGAGATACAGCAGTTGCGCTTATAACCCATGATCTGGGAGTGGTAGCCCAGGTCTGCACGCGTGTCATTGTCATGTACGGCGGACTGGTTATGGAGGAGGGGACGGTGCAGGATATCTTCTACCGGCCTCAGCATCCGTATACGCAGGGCTTGCTGCGTTCCATACCGAAGCGCGGCGGCGGTGAACGTGAGCGGCTGATTCCGATCGAGGGCACACCGCCCGATCTGCTGAATCCCCCGCCCGGCTGCCCGTTCATGGACCGTTGTCCGCATGCCTTCGCCCGCTGCAGTGAACGTCCTCCGGTAGTTGAGTTTGCACCGGGGCACCGCTCGATGTGCTGGCTGACCGAAGGTACAGAAGAGAAGACGGCAGTTACAGCGGGGAGGGATTTCACTTGAGTGAGCGCAAGGTGCTTGTGGAGGTCAGCAATCTGAAGAAGCATTTCCCGAAGGGCAAGGATTTGCGCGGACGGGATAAGGGTGTACTTAAGGCTGTGGATGGGGTCAGCTTCCAGATTCGTCAGGGCGAGACCTTCGGACTGGTTGGCGAATCCGGAAGCGGTAAGTCCACGGTCGGACGCTGTCTGCTCCGTCTGTATGATTATACGGACGGCGAGGTGTTCTACGACGGGAAGCCGCTTGGCAAGCTGGGCGAGAAAGGGCTGAAGCCCTTCCGCAGGCGGATTCAATCGATTTTCCAGGACCCGTATTCTTCACTTAATCCAAGCCTGAACGTACTGGAGCTGATCAGTGAGCCGATGCGGATTCACGGTCTCTACCCGGGCGAAGAGCGCAAGGAAGCGGTGGCAGAGCTGCTGGAGAAGGTGGGGCTGAAGCGGGAGCATCTGTACCGGTTCCCCCATGAATTCAGCGGCGGGCAACGCCAGCGGATCTCCATCGCACGGGCGCTGTCGGTCCGGCCCCAGTTCGTTGTCTGCGATGAGCCCATCTCTGCGCTGGATGTCTCTGTCCAGGCACAGGTCGTTAATATGCTGGAGGATCTGCAAGCTGAGTTCGGGCTGACCTATCTGTTCATCGCCCATGATCTGTCGATGGTCCGCCATATTGCTGACCGGATCGGCGTGATGTACGGCGGCCGGCTGGTGGAGGTGGCTCCAAGTGATGAGCTGTATGATAATCCGCTCCACCCCTACACCAGAGCGCTGCTGTCCTCCATTCTGGAGACAGACCCGATGAAGGCCAGCCGCAGAATCCAGCTCGAGGCTTACCCGGCTACGAGCGGGACAGAGGAAGCCGCTGCACTGCGGGAAGTGAGTCCCGGGCATTATGTGGCCGGGGAATATGCAGACTAATGCTATGAACGAATCTCAGGAGATACACATCTGCGAATCAAGGAGGAGATACAATGACAATACCGACTAGCAAGGTCAAATTATCACAATGGGATGCCCTTCTGCTGGAAGCGCTGCGTGCGCTGTCCGGGTCTGACGAAGAGCTGCTGCGCAGAGTCAGCGAAGGGGATCTGCCGGCCGATGAGAGTAAATACGAGTTCGATTACGGGCAGTTGTCTGTCCTTGCAGAGGAACAGCCGGAGGGATTCCGGCAGGCCGTTCTCGAAGGCTACCAGATTAAATACAACACCATCCGCGGAATCCGCAGCTGGCTAGAGGTTGCGCTGGGTATTGAAGCGAAGCTGGAGCTGGAAGAGGGGCAGGAAGCGGTAGAAGCGGAATTAACGGAGGCAGAGCGCGGACGGCTGGAGGAAGTGTTGTCTTACGGCTGGGCGGTCACAGGCGTGCCTGCCGGAGACGGCAGTACCGGAACGTACCGGATTGAGCCGATTCAGCGCTAGAATCGGATAAGGGAAAGCCACAGGCAGCCGCTCCAGGAATGGGAGCGGCTGCTTGCATTTTACATATTCAATTGGATTCTGCGCGTGCTTAGTACGCCTTCCAGTCCGGTAGGGTCGGTGCTGACCTTGCGGGCTACAAAGGCTTCGGCGCGCTCCGAGGTGCGCAGGCGCAGCGGCTTGGTCTCAAGCTGTATCAGCTCCCACATAACCTCCGCTACGGATTCAGCACTCTGCGGCTCCACATTCCGCTCCAGGAACGCCGCTCTGTAAGCATCCAGAATCGGCTTGTACTCATCCTCCAGAACGCCGCCTGTGCTGGCGACATGCCCCATTACGGTTGAATTGAACTCTGTAGCGATTGCCCCTGGCTCAAGTAATGTGATATCGATGTTGAACTGCGGCTTGTAATAGGTGGCCAGACTCTCCAGGAGCCCTTCCACTGCGAATTTGCTGGCACAGTAGACCTCATTCATCGGTTGCCCGACCAGTCCGCCGACACTGGAGGTTGCCACAATATGGGCATAGCCAGTCTTTTGCAGCAGCGGCAGTGCAGCCCGGATCGTATGCATTACCCCGTACACGTTGGTATTGAAGACATCCTCGATCTCAGGGAACGGTGCCTGTCCAAGCGCTCTCAGGTAGCCGAATCCGGCATTGCAGAATAATAGATCCAGCTTGCCTTGCTCCGCTTCTATCCGGTCGATAACCTGCTGAATACTCTCCGGCTGTGTCACCTCCAGCTCTACGAACTGCAGACCCTCTACATTCTGGTGCAGCTCCTGTTCACGCTTCAGATGGCGTGTTCCGGCGTAGACCGTCCAGCCCTCATGAGCGAACTTCAGTGCTGTGGCAAGGCCGATGCCGGAGGATGCTCCGGTGATACAGATTACTTTTTTCATACTAGCTTTCGCCTCCATTAGTTTGAACTTCACTGATTTGGACCTGTTGCCAAAGGTATAAATGTTCCAATTTTGCCCACATTATAGCATATAGTAATAGAGCTTCCTGTAAATCGACATAAAGTTTGTTATTTCGCGGGAATTGGGCGATGCCAAAGTTGCTATAATTGTTTTCAGTACGGTACACTATAATAAAAATCTTATCTGTCAGCGAATGGAGAGGAACAAGGGAACAATGGAAGTATTCAAGCGTTATGTCGCCAATTTAACAGTCCGGCGCTTCTTGATTCTGGGATTGATTGGACTGCTGCTGTACAGTATCAGGGATATGCTGAATCTGGTGCTGCTGACCTTCCTGATTGCTTATGTAATGAATAGCTTTCAGGTGCTGCTGAGCAAGCGGATCGGCAAATTCGTGAAGGTGAACAGCAAGGTCATCATCATTATACTGTATGTGGCGCTGATCAGCATGATCGTCATGGCACTCGTCAAATATATGCCCAAGGTATTCTCGCAGATCAAGCAGTTAACCACCTTTCTCGGTACGCTGACCTCCGATGATATTCCGCAGAATGAAATTATGCAGTACTTGTTCCGAAAGGTCAAGGAGCTCAATTATCAGAGCTATTTGAATCAGGGGATCGAATATGTCTTCAAAATCAGCAACTGGGGCACCACCTTCGTCCTGTCCACGATTCTAAGCCTTGTGTTCATTCTGGAGAAGAACCGGATCGTCAGCTTCACCTCCCGTTTGAGAGACAGCAAGATCTCCTGGTTCTATGTGGAGCTTGAGTATTTCGGCAGAAAGTTCATCTCCTCCTTCGGCAAGGTCATTGAAGCGCAGATTCTGATTGCGCTGTTCAATACTTTGTTTACGGTGGTCGGGCTGTGGGTGCTTGGCTTCTTTTTCCAGCCATTCCCGTATCTGTTCGCCCTCTCCATTATGATCTTCATGCTTAGCCTGATTCCGGTCGTCGGCTTTGTCATTTCACTGATTCCGCTGTGTATCATCGGCTATAACACGGGCGGACTGGTGCTGACGATTAACATTCTGGTGATGATTGCCATTCTGCATGTCATTGAAGGCTACTTCCTGAACCCGAAGCTGATGTCCTCCAAAATGAATCTGCCGATGTTCTACACGCTCGTAGTACTGCTGTTCTCCGAGCATTATATCGGGGTATGGGGACTGATTCTCGGGATTCCGATCTTTGTCTTTTTCCTGGATATCCTGGATATCAGCCGGGATAATAAGCCTTCTCTGGAATGATGCAGCCAATTATATAAACTGTAGTACGCATAGGTGATATTCAACCTGCTCAAGGTTCGGGTATCGCCTTTTTATATTAAGATACAGGAGGAATAACCAGATGATCAGATATCCGGAATTAGAAGCAGGAGCCGTTATTGGTGTAACCGCGCCCTCATCAGGAGTGGGAGAGGAGCTTCGTGAACTGCTTGAGCTGGCTATAGAACGTCTGCAAAAAAGTGGATACGGCGTAGTCTGCGGACCCACAGCGTGGACACAGGAGAAGGCCAAATCGGCCCCGGCTGCTGTACGTGCTGCTGAATTCAACGCGATGATGGCCGATGAGTCCATCGGACTCGTCGTGCCTCCCTGGGGCGGGGAGCTGCTGATCGAGATGCTGGAGCAAGTGGATTTCAGCAAGATGAAGTGTAAATGGATTCTCGGGTATTCCGATATCAGTGTGCTGCTGCTGGCTGTCACTCTGAAGACGGGGATTGCCACTGCCCATGGCACGAACTTCATTGATCTCCGGGGACAAGAGACAGACCCGACAACCGCCATGTGGGACAAGGTATTGTCTACGCCAAGCGGCGGCGCTGTACTTCAGCAATCCTCACAGCAATATCAGCTGGAATGGGGAGGCGAGCCGTCGCC
Source organism: Paenibacillus sp. FSL R7-0204 (assembly GCF_038002225.1). Classification (NCBI taxonomy): domain Bacteria; kingdom Bacillati; phylum Bacillota; class Bacilli; order Caryophanales; family Paenibacillaceae; genus Paenibacillus; species Paenibacillus sp. FSL R7-0204. Next base: position 7,549,284 of record NZ_JBBOCA010000001.1, on the reverse strand, counting down.
CCATGTGTTCAACCTTACAGAAGCTACTAGCTGGAGGACTGTGGGGAATCAGCCCATCACCATGCAGGGAAGACTGCTGGGCGGCTGTATTGACGTTATCCGTCATCTGATCGGCACGCCATATGGAGAGGTGAGGTACTTCCAGCAGCACTATATCCATAATGAGCCGATTCTGTGGTACTTAGAGAATTGCGAGCTGTCGGTCGTCGATCTGCGCCGTTCTCTCGTACAGATGAAGCTGGCCGGCTGGTTCGAGCATAGCAGCGGCCTGATGTTCGGCCGCAGCGCGGCAGGCCGCCCTATGGACGGGTACACCGTTGAGGATGTCTACCAGGAACTGGCCGATGAGCTGGGCCTGCCGGTCGCCTACGACATCGACTGCGGACATCTGCCGCCGCAGGTTACTTTGGTGAACGGCGCTTTTGCAGAGGTAGAGGTTGGGGCAGGCAAGGGAACGGTGACGCAGTACTTCCGGGATTAGAGGATATTCTATGGAGCCGCGAGATCGCTAAGTCAGGCCAGCCTGACAAACTAGCTTCAGGAGGTAATCTATGAGCGTTATTCATCACGTTATAGACAGGCTTAAGTTGAACGTTTCAAATATAGAGGGTGTGCAATCAATCCGGCCTATACTGGATCTGGAAAGAGTCCTGCCGTTATATGATCTATACGATGCATTCGCCTCCATTGTGTGGTGCCGTAACCGGGGTGTGGACAAGAATCAAACGTTCCTGCAGGAGAATGTGAACACGTTAAGGACCTTGGTTGGATATTAGGATGTTGCCTGTACTGACTCTAAATTTCACTCTTCTCATACCATAATCAAACCTCTCTACAACAGGTATATTCGTCATATATAATGTGAATTTATGTCGAATTTAGTTGAAAAAAAGTGCTGGGATTATTCAAGGAATGCTCTACGAATGGCTTGGCATCCTGTATAATTTATGAATATACAGACAGCTATAGCTGCCGATTCCTGAGCAGTGAATCCCTCACGAAAGAGAGTAGTGACTATGAAATCCATCGCCTGGGTGACTGACAGCACCAGCACCATTGATACTGAATTCGCTATGAATAACCATGTGTATATCGTCCCCCTCCGTCTAATCGTCAATAATGAATGTTATAGAGAAAATATAGATATTAACGCCGATCAGTTCTATGACAAAATGCGTCAGCATGACAAGGTAGGCAGCTCCCAGCCGCCGATTGGCGAATTCGTGGAATTATACGAGCGCCTGAAGGAAGAGTATGACGAGATTATTGCGATCCACTGCTCCTCCGAGCTTAGCGGAACCTTCAACACCTCGATGCAGGCGGCAGATATTGCTGGAGTGAACGTAATTGGTATCGATTCCAAAGTAGGCGCATACCCCATTCGTGAGATGCTACTGCGCGGTATTCACTGGCAGCAGTCAGGCTGTTCTGCACAGGAGATCAAGAACAGAATTGATAATATCATCGAGGAAATGTCCTTCTATATCATCCCGGCCAGCCTGAGCCAGCTGCACCGCAGCGGACGGCTCTCCGGCTCTCAGTTCCTGCTGGGCCAACTGATGCGGATTCATCTGCTTCTGCGGTTCGATGAGGGCAAAATTGTCGTCGTTGATAAAATTCGCACCTTCAAGAAGACGAAGCAAAAGCTGCTGGAGACCATCCAGGAGGAAATCGGCCGCTTCCAGGATGTATGTATTATGCACGCCAACAATAAAGAAGAGGCGCTAAGCCTGGAGTGGGCCATTAAGGCCATGTCCCCTTCGGTGCGTACAGAGATTATGACCTTTGTCCCGGTGGTAGGTGCTCATATGGGCGAGGGAACACTGGCGCTGTCTTGGATTAACCGTACGGCCCTGAATAGTATTGAGGCTGAGGATGAAGTGCTGGAGTCTGTGCTCTAGAAAAGGAGCGGAACGATGTTCTTATATCATTATTATGATGCATCTGTGGGTCCGTTTGTCAGCCTATCCGATTTACCGGGCGATCAGGCGAGGGCCGTGCTGGAGACGATTAAGCAGACCAAGCCCAAGGCCCAGAGCGCTCAAAGAAACGATAAGTATATAGACAATCGGCGGAACTGCGAGACCATCATCCGGGCGGAATTTATTCGTAAAGGCGGTCTTGTCCAGCGGTCCTCCCCGCACTATATGGTAGTTGAACATAGTCCGTGGCTAAGTACATGGTTCGAGAATGGCGCATTCCTCAAGATTCCGGTTGAGGAATTTGATGTGAACACGATTTCTTTTACCTATGGAGACTCCATGCCGACCTTCAGCCCGCTGATTAACGATGGCAAAGAGTACAGGCACACCCTGTATACCTATTCCGAGATTGTGAGCATCATTGACAAGTACGGGTTACCGCAGAACTGGAACAATGACGGAAAATACGGTCCCGAGCGGTACGTCGAAGCGCATGTCTGGAGCGATGGGGCGGTTAGCCGGTATCTGAGTGAGCGGAGCTGGGCCCGATAATGTAGTATCGAAGTAACCAGAAAACGGCTGGATCAGGGGAACCTGACCAGCCGTTTTTTAATGGAATAGTATTATTATCAAGACTTCAATCTAAATGATAACAGAATTCAAATGAATAGTCTAGTAATTTATGGGCGAAGTGTTAACATAAGGTTACCGGTAAAACAAAATGTGAGTGCGCACTGCTACATGAAATGGAGTCTGCAAATGAAGGGTTTAGACTTGAGTGAAAAGTTCTATTGGGAGATTGTGAGGCCGCTGATAGCCAGACGTTACCCGCAACTAGTGGAGAAGCATGCTGCCGGATTGATAGGATATGGTTCGGATGTTCTAGGTTATGATGACGTTCTTTCCAGAGATCATGAATGGGGGGCGAGGTGCTACATTTGGCTGCTGGACTCGGATTACGATAAATATGCTGTAGGCCTTGACCAAGCATTCGATGAAGAGGTGCCAGCCTTGTTCAAAGGGTATCCCTCCCGGTTTTCGGTAGATGAATCTCATGAGGTGCTTGTACCCTACAATGGGCACAACAACCTTCATCATATTGCAATTACCAGCGTCTCCCGGCACATGCGCATCCAGTTGGGACTGCAAGCCCCATATCCATCCTTATACGAATGGTTAGTCATTCCCGAGCAGAAATTGCTGGAGTGGACAAGGGGAAGGATGTTTACAGATTCCGTTGGGGAAATGACAGAAGTGCGAAGAGGACTGGCTTATCTGCCCGATGAGGTATGGCGGTACAAATTGAAATATGCCTGGAGTTCATTCCGGCAGCTGTATGTGGCAGGACTTGCAGACCTCCGGAACGAACCGTTGTCGGCCAGGTTGCTCATCAACCGCATGGTGGAGCAGGCAGTTCAATTGATTTTTCTCTATAACAAAAGGCTCCGGCCTGGAACCTACAAATGGATGTTCAGGGAGCTGGCGCAGATCAGCCCTGAGGTCAGCAGGCAAACCAAGCAGCTTGAAGCCATCTTGCTGGAACCCTCTGTTACAAGGGCGGTGGGGCAAATTGAAGAGGTATTAACGGAATTAGTGAATCAACATAACGCGATGAAGCTGACGGATCATATTGTGCTTCAACCCTCCATTTTCTACGCAAGAGGCTTACAATCCTATGCTTATATCAATTTGGAGAATGCTCTATTCGCTACGTTGCCCGAAGAACTTCAGCAGCTTGAAATGCCGGGTGCGCTGGATCAGTTCATTACAAGTGAGCAGCTTTTGATCTGGGCGGATCATTACTCCAAATTCAAGTCAATATACAGTGTCAGGTCTGATAGAGAGAACTGGGGTGGGGGATATGATTGTATAGCTTTTGCAACCTAAGGTTGCAGAGGGGGAGAAGCATTATTCAACTTACACTCGATTTCGATATCTGCCCCTCTATGCTACTATTGGCTGTGTTGAGTGATAGTAGAGTGGAGGTGTCGTCGCATTGATAGATAATAACAAAGCCGGGCAGAATATATTGAACTTAAGGAAGGGGCTATCCCTGACCCAAATAGAGCTGTCCAGCTTAGTTGGCGTAAGCCATCAGGCGGTTTCCAAGTGGGAGCAGGGTGACTGCCTGCCCGATATCGGGGTGTTGCTGAAGCTTGGACAGGTCTTCGGGGTGTCGGTGGAGGAGCTTCTATTAGGGGGGAGTGTTGGCGGCGGTTCAGCTTCTGAGAAAATTGTAAGCCCTCCCATCGAGCTGCCGGATGAGGTCTGGACTGCGGCCTTGGAGCGTATCCAAGGCCGCATCTCACCACCCAGCTTCAACACCTGGTTCAAGGGCACGAAGGGGAAGCAGTTGGGGGAGACTTACTGCGTCTACAGTCCGAGCCGTTTTGCTTCAGAATGGTTATATCACCGCTATTCCAATTTGATTGTACCGATTCTCGAAGATATTACAGGCACATCCAGCCTTAAGGTCGAGTTCTGCTCTATGGGAGCGTGGGACATCAACCGTAAGGATTAGGTTTCTGCCCGGTGGGTTTTGCCAATACATCCTGGTGGGCATGTATATGAACAGCCTGTCAGCATATTTATCTGTTTGATTCACTGGATTTGAATTAGGTGCAAGGAAAGCTACCACTCCATAAAATTCTCTTCAATCAGCGCAGCAAACGATTCTGCGATCACCTCGTAATCCCCGTTATCATGGTCGATGAGCAGTACGCGGCCTTCGGGGTCAAGCAGGATCGGGTTGCCTGAGCCGTCCATGGAGAAGACTGTGCTTCGTGCAAGCAGCCCGCTCATAGGGGTATCCTTGTAATCCTCGCGGAAGGACAACGTTAACTCGGTCACACTCTCCCGCCCGATGGAGGAACCGTTGCTGAAGGCGTGTACGGATAGTCCGGCATAGGCGCCGCCAAAGCTTCGGATGAATTGAACATAATCCTGATCCAGCTTCAGACCCAGCTGCTTCTCTGCCTCAGCGATTTGTTCCTCGGTTGCCGGTATGCCGAGCAGACTCTGATTCCCCTCTTTTGTCAAAAAAAGCTGCAAGCGTTCCATTAGCGCATCATTCATAGCTAATCCTCCTCTTTAAAGAATATCTATTCATCATAACAAGAGCGGCACCCGAGTCAATAGCCCGGGTGCCGCTCTTGTGGATATTCGCTATTTCAAATGCTTCACTCACCCAAACGAAGTTTCGACACTCTGCGCCACGATCTCCCTGAGCTCGGCCTTCTGTTCGTTGAACTGCTGCGGGGTGATGCTGCCGCTGGCGAGTCTCGCTTCGAGCTGCTGGGTCAGTTGCTTAACCTGCAGGTTGATGACCTGGGTCACGTTGCCGCCATTCTCTTCTGCGATGTTACGCAGGGACTTGCCTTCATATAAGGCGTCGTACAGTTCTTCGTCAGAGGTAGGGTTCAGGTTCAGGGCATCCAGCAGCTCATCGGTATCGGCCACATCAGAGGTGGACCATTTGGCGACAGGAAGGGTATGTAAAGCCGGCTTGCCCCAGGCCGTTCCTCCGAACGACATGGCTACAATCATGGTTCCTACAATCATTACACGTTTAATATTCATATGTTTTATATTCATGTGTATAATCCTCTTTTCGTAATTGGTTATATGGATCAAGGTTCATCATGTACGGCGGCTAGTGAACTTCAGCTAAGTACAGTTTACCCAATAATACTGAAATGAAGCTTAAGTCTTCTTAAAGATAACCTAAACTTTGCTTGGCTCTGCCGGTTCCTTGCTCCGGCTTCTTCATCTGCGTTATTCTTGAAGGGCATTACCGGACCGAACAAGCGAGAGCGGAAGGATGAACCGACTATGAAAAAAATACTGGTCGTCGATGACGAACCGGCCATTGTGAGTGCGATTGCCTACGCGCTGCGGCGTGAAGGCTATGAGGTGGATACTGCCGGTGACGGGGAGGAAGCGCTAAGCAAGGCGAATACCTTCCGTCCGAATGTGCTGGTGCTGGATGTAATGATGCCGAAGCTGAGCGGTTATGATGTCTGCCGCAAGCTGGAGGACCGGGATGATATTGGAATCATCCTGCTGACTGTCAAGAATGATATTGTGGATAAAATTGTCGGTCTGGAGCTGGGTGCAGACGATTATATGACCAAGCCCTTCGAGATTCGCGAGCTGCTGGCCCGGGTGAAGGCGCTGCTGCGCCGGCTGGAGAAGAATACGGCTGAGGTCCGCAGTGAGCTGATCGAATACGGCCTCTTGCAGGTTCACCCGGACCGGCGCAGCGCCGAGCTTGGCGGGGAGCCGCTGGAGCTGACCCCGAAGGAATTCGATCTGCTGCATCTGCTGCTCTCGCACCCGCAGCGGGTGTATATGCGCGAGGAACTGCTGGAGCAGGTCTGGGATATGGACTATGCTGGGGGAACGCGCACCGTAGATATTCATATCCAGCGGCTGCGCAAAAAGCTGGGCGAGCCCTATCAGAATATCCTGCAAACCGTCTACGGTGTAGGCTATAAGGCAGTGCCAGCGGGGAGCTACTCATGAGAATCAGCATCAAGCTGAAGTTCAGCCTGTTTCTGGCGGTGCTGCTGATTCTGGCCGTCGGCGTGCTGAGCTACTTCGTTCTGCGCGGCGTGGAGCGCAATGAGCAGGGCCAGACAGAGCATAATCTGGCCCAGCATGTCAACACAGTCAATCTGCGCGTGAAGCAGACTTACTATACCGGTGCGCGCCTTACGCCGCAGGTCTTCATGCAGCAGCGCGGCAAGGCGCTGGCTGCCGAGCTGGCCGGATTCACCGGCCTGGAGGTGACCCTGTACGACAGCCAGGGCCAGCAGGCGGGCACCTCGGCGCAAGGCGAGCCTGGGCAGGGTCCGGGCAAGCCGGATCTCAGCACAGCGCTGGACTACGCGCTGCGCAATAAAGTCGCCTACCAGAGTGAAGGCGACAAGCTGTTCTACCTGGCCCCGCTGCAAGGGCCGGAGGGGCAGATGGGCGTGGTGCAGCTGCAGTATTCCCTGGAGGGCGACCGCAGCTTCCAGCAGACACTGCTGAATCTGTTCCTGACGACAGGCGGCGCGGTGCTGGTGTTCAGCTTCATCCTCGGGTATCTGTATTTCAACCGTGCGGCTGCCTCCATCGGGCGGCTGAAGAAGGCGGCGGAGGATATCCGCGGTGCCAACTATATCACGGCTCCGCCGGTGCGGCGTAAGGATGAGCTGGGGGAGCTGGCCGAGGGCATCTACTTCATGAGCCGGGAGATCGAGCGCAGCATTGCCGCCAAGGATGAGGAACGGCGCAAGCTCCAGCTGGCCGTGGAGAAGCTTCAGGCGCTGGAGCAGCAGCAGAAGCAGTACATCGGGAACATCAGCCATGAATTCAAGACGCCGCTGACCTCGATTAAGGCGTATGTTGATCTGCTGAATATGTATGACGATGACCCCAAGCTGCTGCATGATGCCAAGCTGAGTATTGCCAAGGAGACAGAGCGGCTGTACGAGATGGTGGAGAAGGTGCTGCAATTGACGGCGCTGGAGAAGTATGATTTTGAATCCCAGGCAGAGCTGCTGGAGGTTGAGAGTACGCTGCGCGATATCTGCGGACGGATGAAAGGCAAGGCGGAGCGCTACGGTCTCACAGTCACGCTTGACATTAAGCCCGCGCATATCTGGATTGACCGGGAGAGCTTCATGCATATCTTCATCAATCTGCTGGACAATGCGATCAAATATAATGTCCCGCAGGGGAGTATTCATCTGCACAGCGAGATCAGGGAGCAGCGGGTATGGATTACTGTGCAGGATTCCGGCATCGGCATTCCGGAGGCGTCACGGGAGAAGATCTTCGAAGCCTTCTATACGGTCAACCGTGACCGTTCCAGAGCCTCGGGCGGCACAGGGCTTGGTCTCTCGTTGGTACGTAATCTGGTGGAGAAGCAGGGCGGAACCATTGTTTTGCTGGAAGGCTCAGGCGAAGGGGCGGCGTTTGAGCTGTCTTTTCCGCTGGTGACCTGAAGGGATAATGTTTACAAGTTGGAGATATTTGCGATGCGGTCTGGAAATAAGCGTCCGGTATGCTGAAGAGGCAACGTGAGCGATGAGCTGGAGGGAAGCCTGAATGAATCATTTGAGCCAAAGAGCCTGGGGCAAGATCTGGAGCATTCTGCTCTGCGGAGCTGTTCTGCTATCGGTTACTGCCTGTAGTACTGAGAACACAGATACACGTGAGGTTGTTGAGAAGGCAGGCCGCAAAATTACAGTCCTCGACAATATCAGCGAACCGGTCTACACAAAGCTGAAGCTTGAGGGCATACAGAAGGTGGAGGGTGTGCGGGGGACGGATTTTGCCGGTGAGGATGTAATGGTAATGACCAAGGAGAACCGTAGTCTTCCCTCGCAGGTGATTGAAGGACAGGAACGGTATCCGCTGAATCTCTATCTGCATACCCTGTCCACAGGTGAGGAAGCTCCGCTCCAGGTTGGAGAGCTGAATGTTGGCGCACCACAAATCTCCCCGGACAAGACGCATGTCTTCTTCAAGGAGCTGCATGACATCACAGGATTCGGTTATATTATGGATCTGTCCGGGGGTGCACCGGTGAAGGTAAGCGATGCAGAGTTTCGGGTGGAGGAAGGAAAGTGGGCGGATGACACGCATGTAATTTTTCCTGATATGGAAGGCAATATTCTAAGTGCAGATCTAACCGGCGAGCAGGAGACGATCGTGAAGACGGGCATCCCGTATGTGCATGAGGTGGTTCAGACCGGCAGCCGGATTCTCTATGTTACAGGTGAAGACAGCCAGCTTAGCACCTATGACACAGCGACGAAGCAGACCAAGGTGCTGCGAAAGAATGTGATCTGGGCGGTTCCTTCTCCGGACGGAAGTCAGATGGCGATTGTCGAGCGTATCGGACGCGGAGAGATGACGCTGAAGCTCTGTGACAGCGAGGGCAATGAGCAGTCTAAGTTAGCTTCTGGGCAGCAGATCTTCGGCACCAGCTGGTCGCCGGACGGCAAGCTGCTGGCTTATGCAGTGACGGCGGCCGGTTCAACGGATGACCAGCAGGACCTGTTCATTACCGAGGTGGAGACCGGAGAGCAGACCCCTGTGCTGAATGATTTTCATCTGGCTGACCCTCTCCACTGGAGTCCGTCCGGCAAGAAGCTGCTGGCGACAGCTACGGTGCTGAAGGATAATATCTATCAGTTTCTGACCTACGTGGTCAGCCTGTCGTAGCTCTTTTATACGCCAAAAGCAAAAGGCTGCCCAGGATCAGCCGTATGAGGGCTACCTGGACAGCCTTGCTTTTTTAGAAAATGAACAGCTTGACGGCGGGAACTAATGTACTAAGGCTGGAGGGTGATCGTGGTCTCCAGATTCTTCAGATACGTCCGTGTGCCCTTGCTCTCGCGTCCCGGCAGGAAGTTACCTATACTGTCATGCTTCTGCCCGACAATGCTGAAGTCATCGTTCTTCACCGTCAGTGTGTACGGCTTGATCGTGATGGCCTTTGGCGTGGCGGCAAAAGGAGGATACAGCTCATTCAGATGATATTCCGTCTTTGGCTTGCTGTTATAGAATCCGTATTGATTCGGGTCAATCGAATTGCCCTGGTCATCTACAAGCTCATAGTACATCATGCTGGCATGATAGTCGCCGGTCTGCTCTGCGGATTGCGGAACCTCACCCTGGCTGCTCAGAACCAGGCGGGTGGATACCGGGGTGACCTTCAATTGCTCCACCGTGTAGCTGAAGGAGCCTTCGGTTTTGGTGATATTCGGAGTAAGCACCAGGGCGTTATCCATGATTTTGACCGGGGCCGAGAATTCAAAGATTTCATTCACCTGCTTGACCTTGGCCTGAATTGTCAGCGTGAAGGCATCCGGCAGATTCAGATCACCTGACAGCTCTCCGAGATAGGCATTATCCTGATAAGGAATATCACCGAATCCTCCCGAAGTGAACTTAATCTTCTGCCCGTCAGCCAAGACGACCGGCGGCTCAATCAACTGCCCCATAGAAGCTTCGCCGGACAGATCCAGCCCACCCTCATGCTCCAGTTGGAAGCTCAGCCGCGTTCCGTCATAGAGCAGATCGGTCAGCCTCAGGGTAACCCCGTCATGGGTAACGCTCAGTCCGGGCTGGGATAAGATCCCCTGACTCATGGCCAGCTCCACCGACTGCGGGCTGGTTCCCTGATACAGGATGCCGATCCCCGGAATTTTCTTAAGCGTATCTGCCATTGCCGGTGACACGAAGCCTGCACCCAGAACGCCTGCGCCTAGTACCCCGGCGATGGTGGCGGCGATAGCTGTTTTTTTGATGAACCCCGGTCTGGTCTTAGAACCTCTTGATCTTGTGATGCTGCTCATTTCAATCTCTCCAATCTTATTCATAATGATCCTGCTTAATTCCGGTCTTGGCTTAACGGACTCCCGAATCTGTTGTTCAATGGCATCCATCTCAGGATGTCTTGTTCGCACCTGATATTGTTCCATGCATCCTCGCTCCTTTTTGGCCGGCACGCTCCAGCAGCTTTTTGCGCAGCCGTTCGTATTTTTTGCGGACTGTGTTGGCCTTGATCCCCATAATCCCGCTGATCTCTTCGAAGGTGTACTGCTCTACCGCCTTAAGCAGCAGGATGTGGCGTTCCTCTGTGGTCAGACAGGCCATTAGCTCGGAGGTTACCGATTCACTTGCCGGGACCTGCTCCTGCCACTGCTGCTCCCTGTAATGCTCTACTAATCTAAGCCAGCGGCTTTGTTTTTTCTTCAAATTGATTAAATGGTGGTAGGCCAACTTGTACAGCCAGGCTGAGAAGGAAGTGCTGCTGCCATAGCGGTGAAGGTTCGCATAGGCGCGGATGAAGATTTCCTGAACGGCATCTTCTGTTTCGGTATGGTCTTTGAGAATATAGAAGCAATAGGTATAAATCTGGCGTTGAAACCGCTTAATGATGATCTCGTACGAGTGCTTGTCTCCGGCCTTCACAGCCTCTACAGCCTGCTCGATCATTAAGCTTCGTTCGTCCGCTTCCCCGGGGACGGTTAATTGCACTTACCTCACCTCCTGTGGTTGGATACCTATATAACAATCGAAGTGTAGCGTATTGTGACACAATCAGAAATAGGAGTGATGGGGAAATCACAAAAAGAGGAGTTGTTCGGACTGGAATGGCGGAATCGACCGGCGGGATTCATGGTATAATGGAGGAATGTGCAAGCAGGATGAACAGGAAGGAGCAGTACCCCCAATGGAAGTAACCGCACAGGAAGTAGCGGAGTGGATGGTGAAGGAGATCAAGTTCACAGGGACGTTATACCAGACCGCTGCGATTGAATATGTGAAGGCGAATTTCGGTGAACAGTTTGTATTCGTGAATGAGAATGGCAATGCCTCGTTATCTAAGGAAGTGAAGAAGGCCTTCCGCAAGCTGCATGGCGGCCGGATTGCCTGGGACCGCGACGGGTTCCTGTGGGCCTGGACCTGAGGCTGGGCGAGTAGAGGTTGCCCATAAGAATATAACAAAGGGAGCATGCTGTAATAGCAGTGCTCCCTTTTGTTATATTCCTGCCCTTAATACAACATTCTCCTCATTACATTGGCCCAAATCCAAGATTGTTGTAAAGAAGGCAGTATTTTCACTTGTTCATCCGGTTTAGCAGGGCGAATCCTGCAATTTCTACAACAGTCCAACAAAAACACAGCTATAGAGGAATCAAAATTGTATAACGTACAACATTTGTGCCTACCGTGCTACTAGTACAGTGTCAGATTTAAAAGGGTGAGTAGGAGCGATAAGGTATGAAGAACTTAAAGAGCGAAGTCATTGGACCAGATGTATGCGAAAAAGAGAACACATTGTGCTGGTGCCAAGGTAATCCGCCCAAATGTATACGAAAAACGGAACACAATCGCAGCATCAGATTCAATAGGGTGGATAAGCTTGCGAAACTCCATCCCAAAATCTAACGGACCGGAGAGGCCTTATCCCCACGAGAACGCCACCTTTTGCAGCGTAACGGACTCAGGCGACCTTATCGCCTCTCTACGAGACGTTTCGGAGCTGAATTGCAGGAGATAAGCTTCATGGGGTCCGTTCCCCCCCCCCCAAGTGACGACTTTCTTACTTAATAAGAGCGCCTCAGTCCGTTACGCTAAGCCAAACGTCCCTGAAGAACAACCCCCGCTTGGAAAAGATGATATTTTGAAGGGGAATTGCATCTGTTCCACCTTTTTAAATCTGACGATCTACTAGGAAGCTCTCCATCATAGTAAGAAGTCTTCATTCTGCGGGTGTCATCGCCTATACATATTCCAGCATGCCCTTGTCCTTGAGCAGATCCACAATGTCTTTGACGGACTGCGCCTTGTCCTTAGGGCAGATCATGATGGCATCCCCCGTGTCGGCGATGATGAAGCCGTCTACGCTGATAGTGGTGATCAGCCGCCCGTTGCCATAGATGATGGAATTGCGGGTGTCGATGCCGACATGATTCGCTTTGATGATGTTTCCTTCATCGTCAGGCGGGAAGATGGAACCAAGTGCGTCCCAGCTGCCGATGTCATTCCAGCCGAACTGGCCGGACAGGACCACTACCTCGTCGGAACGCTCGAGAATGCCGTAGTCAATGGAGATGTTCTGCAGCAGCGGATAGATCCGGTTAAGGGTCTCCTGCTCCTGATCTGTACCGAGTGCATCGCGGATCGGCAGCATGGTATTGTACAGCCGCGGCAGGTAGCGCTTGAAGTTATCGATAATGACCGAAGTCTTCCAGATGAAGATCCCGCTGTTCCAGAGATAATTGCCGGAGGCCAGATACCCCTGTGCCTTCTTAAAATCCGGTTTCTCCACAAATTCGGCCACATCGTATACAGCAACCGGCTTGACTGCAATCGGCTCCTTGTCATAAGCGATGTATCCGTAGCCGGTGGACGGGAAGGTCGGTTTGATCCCGATGGTGACGATGGCATCACTCTCCATCGCGACGGTGCAGGCTTCATCCAGCGTTAGCCGGAACTGCGGCTCATCGGTAATATAGTGATCGGAAGGCAGGACCACCATCAAGGAATCTCCTTCACTCAGCTGCTCTATGGAGAAGGCGGCGAACAGAATACTTGCTGAAGTATTACGGGCCACAGGCTCGATCAGAATATTGCTCTTCTGTACACTGCTGTGCATAATGCTCTCCAGCAGGACCGCCTGGGTGCGGTTCGTTACAATAACGGTATTCTCCTGCGGGATGATGCCCTTGAAGCGCTCGATGGTATCGTTCAGCATAATATCGTTGCCGCTGATGTTCAGCAGCTGCTTGGGGATTTCCTGTCTGGACAGCGGCCAGAAGCGGGTGCCGCCCCCGCCTGCAAGTATCGTTGCGAATTTATCCATGATGGGTCACCAGATGGGCAATCGAGAAGGAGATAATGCTCTCCGATCCTTGATTGAGGTTCAGTCCCGAGCTGTGAATCCCGTCGTAGCAAGCCCCGGACTGGGGGTCAATCAGGGAGATCTGCAAGGAATTATTCCCTGTATACCAGGCGTAGCACAGGTCAGCCCGCTGCAGATAAGCCGGGTCCTTCAGCACAACGGCCGCTTCCTCGCAGGCCAGCAGCATTTCGCAGGCTTCGATGGGCTGTTCATCATATAACGCAGGGTTGCCGCCGCGCAGCAGCCAGCCGTGGCTGCCAATGGGCTTGTAATAGCCTTCCGGTGCGAAGGTGCGGGAGATCAGGAAATCCAGACTGTCCTTAGCCGTGACTTTGAGCGCCGGATTACCGGAGATCTTATAGGCTTTGAGCAGCGCCCACGGCAGCATCGAGTTCCCGTACGTAAGGCTGTCTTCATACCAATTCCAGCCTTCGCCTTGTGTGATCCTGTATTGCTCATTCAGCCGGACGGCGATCGATTCGATCAGCCCGCCAACCATAGCTTCAGGCAGGAAGGCCTGTTCTTCTTCAGTGCTTTGTGTATGCGGATAAGGGAAGGAGTAAGTGCGTGCTCCGGGAGTTTTTAGCAGGTAGCTAAGTCCGACAACGGCATAGGCCAAGGCCCGGGGAGAGCGCATTCCGCCGATATGCGGCAGCGCCTGGTTGATCAGATACCGGCAGGTATTCAGCAGGTTATCCGGCAGAATGGAAGAGTAGGAGAGTACGAACCCCAGTGCCCAGAGTGTGCGTCCCTGGCAATCCTCGGAGCCGCGCTCCTCCAGGAAGGAACGGCTGTAATCCATGAAGTTCCGGAAGTTGCCTTCCTCCGTCTGCGCATGATGGACGAACGAGAGGTACGTATGAATCAGGTCGAGGGCAGCGGCATCGGGATTTTTTTTGTACATCAGTACGGCTGCAATTAAAGCCCGCGCATTGTCATCGGTGGTGTAGCCTTTGGCACGGTCGGGAACGCCGAACTTTGTATGCTGAAAGATTCCTGTATCATCGGTGATCCGGCGCATATAGTCAGTTCTGAACTGTAACGCTATAGGTGTCTGCATTAAATCACACTCCGGTCAGCCGGTGTGGCAAGGCCTATAATGTCCTGAAAGATGGCGGCATAGGTCTTCGCCACCTCACTCCACATCATTGTACTGCCGAGTGCTTGTGTACGCTGCTCCATATCCCGGACTTTGGCCGGATTGTCCAGCAGCTCCAGAATACTGGCTTCCAGGGAAGCCGAATCGCGGAATTCCGCCAGCAGGCCGCGGCCTCCGGCAAGCATCTCCTCGGCATAGCGGTAAGGAGTGGAGATAATCACTCTGCCATAGCCGACTCCGTAAGCGAGCGTTCCGCTGACGGCCTGTTCCTTGCCCAGATAAGGGGTCATATAAATATCGGACATCACCAGGGACTCGATGACCTCTTCCTGGGTCAGCAGCTTGTCTACGAACAGCACATTATTGACCAGGTCTAATTCATGCACCAGATCGGTCAGCTTTTGACGGTATACTTCACCTATCTCCTGTTTGACGACCGGATGGGTCTTGCCCCAGATAATATAGAGCGCGTCCGGATGCTGCTTCACTACTCCGCTCATAGCTTCTATAGCATATTCAATCCCCTTGCCGGGACTCAGGAAGCCGAAGGTGGACAGGATTTTGCGGTCTCCGAATTGATACTGGGTCTTCAGTTCCGCGCGGGTAGCTGTCTGGACATAAGGCACACCGTGATGAATGAAGGCAATTTTGGCGGCGTTGATATGATAGACAGAGATCAGATCATCTACCGTGGACTGGGCCATCGTGACCACCTTGACGCTGCCTTCGGCGAGCCGGGTAATGATCTCATGCTGCTTCGGAGTAGGCTTGGTTAATACCGTATGGAAAATCACCACATAGGGGACAAGAAGCGCCTCGGTGAATTGCAGCAGATATTCACCGCTCTCCCCGCCGTAGATGCCGAATTCATGCTGAATGACCAGCAGATCGGTATCCGACTGATTAATTTCCCGGGCTGAATCTATATAATCGGATAGCTCCTGCTGATTGATTTCCCGCATGACCTGGTCCGTGTAATGGTAATTTCCGTTGTTGTTCATCGCAATGACCCTCGGTTTATTGAAGCCCTCAAGCTTCGTGAACTCTTCCAGCAGATCCTGGGTGAAGGTAGCGATTCCGCATTCTCTAGGCAGGCTGGTGGACAGGAAAACAATGTTTTTATTGCGGTTGCTGTGGTTCATAATAGAAAGCCTCCCTATTGATTATCGAACTTTTGGGGACAAAAAAAGAAAATAAAGCGGGCTTTATTTTCCGGGGATGAGTGGTATAAAATTTTGTTTCTGCAAATAATTTCCTGCCCAAACTATAACATGACCATTTAATCTTGTCAATTCATTGACTCCTTTGAAATCACCGGATATAGTGATGTAGGAGGTGTATGGATGCCAGTCATACGCAGTAAATTGAGTGAGGTTATGGAGAAGCATGACCCGAAATTATCGATTCGCAAGCTAGCGAAGGACATTAATTATCATTTCGATTCCGTCCGGCGGATGTACAAAGACGAGATGGTACAGTATCCCCGGGATTTGCTGTTGAAGCTGTGTACGTATTTCAATATTCAGCCCGGAGAATTGATCCGGATGGAATCCGATGAGAATGACTGGGACATAGATAAGACAAATGAATATGAGGAGGAAGGCAATGACAAGGAGCCCGGCGAAGACAGCAACCTGTAATGAACTACTGGATACCTTTTATGCCAATCTCCGTACCGTGCACGTGGAGAAGCTAGTCTTCTCCGGTGTGGGCGGGCGTGATGTCTACAATATAACGGCTCCGTTTCTGCATGACGGGGAGGAAGTGATCTTGGGAAGAGTTGAGGAACGGGATAGCGAGTTCTCTCAAGTCTTCTTTTTTACATCCGGCGCAGATGGTGTATGGGTTCCCCGTGCGCATACCCATACCTATAATCTGCAGGACCCTTGCGTAACCCGCGTCAAGGGAGAATTGATTGTCGGCGGAGTTGAGGTGATTACGGCTGGGGATAATCCGCCCAAGATAATCTCCTGGGTTACCCAGTTCTACCGGGGATACCGGATCGACTCGCTGCATCACTTCTCCTCCGGTCCGGAGCTGATGAAGGATATCCGGCTGATTGAACTTCAGGATGGCAGAATCGGCGTACTGACCAGACCACAGGGAGACCGAGGCGGCAGAGGACAGATTGGCTTCACCATTATTGATTCACTGGAGGAGCTGCATGAACAGACCTTCCTGGAGGCGGAGATTCTGCAGCATCAGTTCGTGCCGGAAGAGTGGGGCGGAGCCAATGAAGCCCATCTGCTTAAGAATGGCCATGTGGGGGTACTTGGACATATTGCCTGCTTCGACCCTCTGGGGAAGAAGCATTATTACGCTATGGTCTTCTCGCTCAATCCGGGCACCTTCGAGACAACTCCGGTCAAAATCATTGCGGCCCGCAGCGATTTTCCGGTCGGCCCGGGTAAACGGCCTGATCTGCAGGATGTGATCTTCAGCGGCGGACTGGTACGCGGAGCGGACGGCCGGGCGGTATTGTCTGTAGGCGTCAGCGATGCGGAAGCCTATAGAATCGAGATCCCTGATCCTTTTGCCGAATATGAAGTCTGATTGCTGCAGGTTTGACTAGATTCTATGGTCATGTTACACTTGAGGTGACAAGAATTTATGGTCGAAGAGAGCGGGAACCAAGCAATGAGTAAATTTATTCAACTAAGCAATCGTACGTCTGACACGAAGTCCAACCTGAATGTGGCAAGAAAGCAGGGCCGCATCCCGGCTGTACTGTACGGAATTGGTAAAGATACTCTTAGTCTTGAAGTGAACGAGAAGGAACTGCTGGAAGTGCTGAGAACGAATCCGCGGGCGATCCTGCAAGGGAAATTGACCGACGGTACAACCGTTCCGGTAGTGGTTCAGAACATCCAGAAGCAATCCATGTCCGGTAAAGTGCTGCATATTGATTTCCAGCATGTGAACATGAGCATCAGCATGGACAGCAAGGTGACCATTCATTTTGCAGGCGAAGCTGTTGGCGTCAAAGAAGGCGGCGTACTGCAGGTGGAAATCTATGAAGTAGAAGTCCGCTGTATGCCAGGCGATCTGCCTACTTCCATGGAAGTGGATATCAGCGGCCTTGCCATCGGCGACCAGTTGCTGGTGTCGGATCTGATTTTCCAGGATGGCATTGAAGTGCTGACCGATCCAAGTACCGTCATGATTCAGATCAAGACCGTACATGAAGAAGCTGAAGAACCGGAAGTGACTCCGGCTTAAATACAGATTAATGAATAATAGCCCCTTCGGGCAGAACGTACCCGGAATTCATGAGGATATCATGACTCCGGGTACGTCTGCTGGAAGGGGCTTTTTGTTGTAGAGGCTTATATCTGGCAGGTTTGCTGAAAAAAGCAGCCGGATGTTCGCTTATACCGGGACCTCCCGGGTGCTTGATTCCATCGGAGAGCTGCACAGCGGACAAGGCTTCGAGGTCAGGTGATCCTCAGCTCCGCCCGCCTTCTTACGGGTCCAGCCCGGACAGGCTTTGCCGGTGCACTTCCAGACCGGGACGGTATGTGTTCTCACTGGGGCTGCACCCGGGATGCTGCTGCGGGTTACATGCGTTCTGCCCGGGGTGCTGGCTCCGGCGGCTGGAGCCGGTGCCTGCGGGCGAGCCGCCGAGCGGAAGGCCGCAAGCATGAAGCGTGAGACCTCCGCCTTCTTGCCCCGATGCCGGGCGGGCGAGCTGATGAACAGCTCCTCCTTGGCCCGGGTAACGGCCACATAGGCGAGCCGGCGCTCCTCTTCTAATGCGGCAATGCCTGCTGCGGCTGCGGCTCTTGCCGCAGCCGCACTGATCACCTTGACCGAGGCCATCGCTGGCTTGCGGTCCTTCGCACGGTTCTCCTCCAGAGCGGAGCTATGCGGCAGAATGCCTTCGGAAGCTCCGATCAGGAAGACTACGGGGAACTCCAGTCCCTTGGATTTGTGAATGGTCATCAGCGCCACCCGGTTGCCTTGCTCCTTCAACCCCGGCTGTCGGTTCTGCTCATTGCGCTCTGTTACGTTGTCTATGAATTCGAGGAACAGCGGAATCGTAGCGAACCGCTCCGCTGAGGACTCCAGCTCGTCGAGCATTTCCTTCAGCGTCTCCCGGTGCAGCGTAGCCTGATGCCGCTCGCTGCCTTCGATGAAATAATCGTAGAAAACCGTGCGGATCTGGCGGATCGCTTGTAGCGGTGTCAGCTCCCGCAGGCCGCGGATCAGGTCCAGCCGCTCACGAAGCTTGACGCCCTTGAAATCCTCCATACCCGGCATGGACAGCAGATGAATCAACGGGCCCTGCTTCGCCTGCACCGCCTCCATGCGGCGGATATGCTCCATTCCTTTATCCCGGCTCATGTAGAGTGTCGGCAGAATATTCTCCATGGCGGCGAAGTCGCGGCGGTTCACCGACAGGCGCAGGTGATCCAGCACCGGAGAGATCAGCCAGTGCTCATAGAGCAGCTGGCCTTCCCCATAGTCTATATAAGGAATATCGTGCAGCAGCAGCAGCTCCAGGACCGCCCGGTTGCTGCTTGTCGCGCGGTATAATAGGGCGAAATCACGGAATTCCCGGGTCCCGCTCTGAGTCTCACGCTCAATATGCTCCACAATCTGCGCGGCCTCGTCATCTGCCGTCAGCGGACGCAGATAACGGGGCGGCAGGCCGCTGCTGCGGGCTGCCTGCAGCGTCTTGGTGCGGCGCCGTGAATTATGGCGGATGATGCCGTTGCCCAGCCCGATGATCGCCGGGCCGGAGCGGTAGTTGATATCCAGCGTAATCACCTTGGCCTGCGGATACAGCTTCTCGAACTCCAGGATGAACTCGCTGCGGGCTCCGTTGAAGGAATAGATCGTCTGGTCATCGTCGCCGACCACCATCAGATTATCCTGCGGAGCAGCAATCATCTTTACCAGCTCATATTGCAGTGCATTCGTATCCTGGAACTCATCGACCATCACATATTGATATTGCTGCTGCAGCTCCCGCAGCAGTGCAGGCTGTTCGCTGAGCATCTGGTAGGCGAGCAGCAGCACATCGTCGAAGTCGATTTTGAAATGATCGGTCTTCCACTGCTCATACAGGGCAAGGATAGCCTTAATCTCCTTCTCTGATTCTGTAGTCTCCGGCAGCTGTGCTGGCAAGCCCATGTTCATCTTCCAGGCGGAGAGCAGGCTGAGCAGATTCTCCGGCGGATAGGCATCCTTCGGCAGTCCCAGTTCGCGCATAATCTGCTTCAGCAGAATATGCTGGCGGCGGGTCTCGCTGAAAATATCCTGACGCAGCCCCTGCCGCCGCAGGAAATAAAGAAAGAACGAGTGGAACGTACGCGCCTGCAGGCGCGCGGCATCCCCCTCGTTCACCCCCGGCAACAGGGCGATCCGCTCGCGCATCTCTGCTGCTGCTTTGCTGGAGAAGGTCAGCAGCAGCAGGCGTCCGGGAGCGATGCTGCGCACAGACAGCAAATACCCGGTTCTGCAGATCAGCACCGAGGTTTTGCCGGAGCCGGCTCCAGCCAGTGTCAGCAGCGGCCCGAGATGATGGCGCACCGCCGAGATCTGCGGCGGATTGAGCAGAATGCCGCCCGCCTCCAGCCGCCTGAAATAAGCTGCATCGCTGTCCCCCGGCTGCACCGTCTCCCGGCTCGTCCGGGCCGAGGCTACCTTCGCCTGGGGTATATTCTCACCGCTGGCTCCCAGCGGGATATTATGAAATAAGAGCTTGTTCATTATGTTCACCTTCGTTTGTTTCTGAATGCGTAATCAGTCATGCGGTTTTGACCAGTATACACTATACCATTCTGCACTCTTTTCTGCACGAGGCTATCTCCCGGATGTATTCAGCTTGGCCAGCAGGGAATTCACCTTGCGCTCGTACAGCCGCGGTTGATCCTCCTTGATCTCCTCCAGCAGGAAGGCCAGGCACTGCCGGATTCTTGGCGGCATGCGCACAGCGATCTCAGCGTATTCCCTGCGGAAAGTGTCGTCCTGGAGAATTCTCTGGTTTAGCACAATCGCCCAGTTACGGGCATGCTCCAGCATCTCCGGCAGCGATTCCAGCAGCTGGGTCAGATACATCTCTATCTGGACACTCTCTACAAAATGAACAAGGCTGAACATGACCTCTTCCTGCTCCGTATCATCGTCGAATACTCTGAAGATCTGGTGAATGACGGCATCCTCCGTATCACCGGCCAGACCCTCCAGTGCCTGATCGAACTGCTCGCATTCCAGCTCGGTGCGCAGCAGCCGGTTCTCATATAACCGGGCAATCCCGGGGTATAGGTGGTTCATAGAGTAATTCCTCCCAGCAGAAAATAACGCCATTTATCATAAAGTCCACTTTTTGACAGATAATACTAATATATTGAACAAAGGACTATCTGATTATAACAGAAAGAGACAAATAGAAGTGAGGTATGGAGGAGGGATATCATGTTTATTCCGGTGCTTATGGAATTAACCAATGCTGAACGGTTGATGCTCATTCTATATTTGGCCCTCAACCTGGGAGCCATCTCATTATGCTTCTTCCGGCGCTCGGGAACCGACCGCAGGTAGCAAAGAACAGCCTTCATTTGAAGGCTGTTCTTCTGTCCAGAAGATGCCGCAGCCCAGCCGCTACACCATTCTCCGTATGGCTTAACGTAATGAAGTCGGCGGTCTGCTTCAGCACGGGGGCGGCATTTTCCATGGCAATCTTATACCCCGCCATCTCGAACATAGGCAGATCATTGTAGCTGTCGCCCATCACGGCCACTTGCTCCGCAGGAATTCCGTAGTGGGCAGCGAGCATGCTTACACCGGCACCCTTATTCGCTTCCTTATGGTTGATCTCGATATTGTTGACATGCGATGCGGTAATAATCAGTCCAGGAATGGCGGCGAACCGCACAGAGGCTTCCTTCAGCAGCTCACGGTTCAGTGAGAAGACCAGGGTCTTATAGATCAGATTCTCTTCCTTGCTCCAGACGTCCTCCATTTTCTCCACATAGGTTACCGCTGCCTGCTGGAACTGCTGGTCTACCATCGCCTGAAGCAGCCAGGCCAATTCCTCGGGAACCTCAGTGTCCTTATGAGTAGCCAGCTTTTCCAGCTGTACCCGCTTATCCAGCTCTACATATACGTTATCCTCAGTGTATACCTCGTAATACAATTCAGGGATTTCATTCATCCAGCGCAGTGCAGGGAGAATATCCTCTTTATTCAGCGGAGTGCTTGCCGCCACCGTCCGGTCAGCCAGCGTGATTACAGCACCGTTAAGACTCACCACAGGACACTCCAGATCAGCCAGCCGCAGCTGCCGCTCAGCGTCCATGTAGGAACGGCCCGTAGCGATAATCACGATATGCCCCAGGCGCTGTGCTTGGAGAATAGCCTCTTTGTTCTCGTTGCTGATTTCACCCTCCGCATTGAGCAGTGTTCCGTCCATATCCAGTGCAATAAGCATGTGATTGTTCTCCTGTTCTATCTATATATTTTAGTTTCCCCTCCAAGGGCGGTCGCGTAGACTTTGCCTGTATTTTATCATGATTGACCGGAAGATTTGTAATGAAAGTGTTCAACTAGAGGATTTTCAGAAAAGAGTACTCACGTGGTACAATGTAAGGCAGACCTGTAACCTGACAGCCTGGTTCGTCTTTTGCATGTGCAAGGGACGATGACCGGGATGCAAGCGGCATGGGGTCGCTATGTAAGGGGGAAAAGATAACGATGAAATCCAGAAATTTAGCTACAATCTCTCTGGCTATTATGGCCTGCGGCTTTCTATTCACGTTGTTTCTGCCGGAGAATCTGGCAGTTATTCTGCTGAGAGGGGGCTTCGAGGCAGGTCTGGTCGGAGGCATCGCGGACTGGTTTGCCGTGACAGCGCTGTTCCGCCATCCGCTGGGCCTGAGAATTCCGCATACCTCGCTGCTGCTTAAGAACCGGGATAAGCTGATCCAGTCCCTGATCTCTGCGATGGAGAATGAGCTGTTGAACAAGGAGAGCATTGAAAATAAGCTGCGCACATTCAATATAATTTCGCTCGGAGCTACCGTGCTGACCCGGTTCTTCTCCAGAAAGAAAGCGCGGCAGGAAGTGCTGGAGCAGCTCAAAGGCTTCGTGCTGCGGCTTCCGGTAGAGCAGGCCGTTCCGTATATTCAATCAGCAGCGGCAAGCTACCTGCGTGAAGCTAAGCTTGGAGTTGCAGCAGATACGATTGCCACTAGCCTGATGAATGAGGGCAAGGATATTGCAGCTCTTGATTTTGCGCTGGAGGGGATCTCCGCCTGGAGCGGACGCCCGGAGACGCGGGCTATGCTGGGTAAGATCGCCAGTGAGAAGCTGGCCGAGGTTAAGCTGGGCGGACTGAAAGGAATGGCCTTCCAGGCCTTTGTCGGGTTCGTCGATGCCGATATGCTGGGGGAAATGCTCCAGGGTATGGTGCAGTCTACGATCCGTGACTTTAAGGAAGAGGATAGCCCCTACCGGGAGGAAGTCATCCGGGAGATCCGGGTGGCTCTGTTCCAGCTGCTGAGCGATGAAGAACGGATTGCCTCGCTGAAGAATTGGGCGCTGAATGAGCTTCAAGGGGAAGCGGCCGCCGCATTTGTGCTCCAGCAGCTCCAAGGGCTGCGCGGCAAGGCGGTTACGCTGCTGGAAGAGGACCGGGGCCGGGGCGGTCGCAGGCTGTTCTCGCTGTATGCCGCGCTGGTCCGGCGGGTTAGCCAGGAGAAGGAATGGATTCAGACATCAGAGGACCGGATTCGCGGTACGCTGATCTCCTTCGTGGAAGCTAATCATTACCGGATTGGGCAACTGGTCAAGGAGAACCTCGATCAGATGGACGATGCCGCTCTGGTGAATATGCTGGAGGAGAAGGTCGGCAAGGATCTGCAGTGGATTCGTGTCAACGGGGCCGTCTGCGGCTTTGTGGTCGGGCTGGTCCTTACCGTCATCCAGCTGATCTGAGATTGATATATCAGTAATTCATAAAGGCAGCAAGGCAGTCCCCGGTCATCCGTGATAACGGAGAGCGGGGGGATGCTTTGCTGCCTCTTTCATATGCGTCAATATAGCAGGGCGAAGGTTTTCTTTCTCTATAGCTGGTTTTTGCCGTTACTGATGGTGAAGACCTCCTGTACCGGCAGGACAAAGATTTTGCCGTCGCCGAAGGAGCCGTGCTCACCGGTTCTAGCTGTACGCATAATAATGCTGATCACGTCATCCTTGTCTTCATCCTGGATAACGATCATCAGCAGTTTTTTAGAGATTTGATTGTAATGGTTGGTTCCGACCTGAATGCCCTTTTGCTTGCCGCGCCCGAGCAGATCCATTTTGCTGATGGAGGGGAAGCCGGCCAGCAGCAATTCGGCCATCACGTCATCCGCTTTCTCAGGTCTTACTATGGCTTTGATCATTAACATAACGATGCACCCTTTCTACAGCGAATAATAGGTTGTAGGGGGTTGCCAATATCTCGGTGGCTTACTGTATAGTGCATTTGTTTAATGGCAACGCTTACATGTGTAGTATATTATTAATTCTCGGCTGCATCCTGCGAGAAGGATCACAAAATCCGTATGACACATTGTCGCATCCTGACTGGGCTTACAGTTCGGGGCTGTCCGCCATCCAGAAAAATATTACAAGGTAAAGCGTTATGCCCCTTCGTTAACTAGAGGAGCTCTGAATAAGAAAGTCTCCTCTGGTTAACGTGATCCCGTCAGCTTCAGATAAATATTCTCCAGCAGCTCTGCGGTATGCTCCCACTCATACATCTGTAGCGCATCGCTTCTTCCCTGTAGTCCGATCCTTGCGGCAAGGTCCGGATTGCGGCCGATCTGCAGCATACGGCTGGCAAAAGCAGCAGGGTTCCTGTACTGCTTCACCAGAAAGCCGTTACGGCCCGAATCTATAATCTCCCGGATTCCGCCGTTGCTGGAGGCAATTACCGGCAGCCCCGAGGCCATCGCCTCTACATTCACCAGCCCGAAGGCTTCATGCTGCTGGGAGGGGCAGATGAAGCAGTCGGCAGCCTGATACATACTGTGGATATCTTCATGGGGAATATTGCCGAGAAAAGACACTTGTACGCCCAGCCGCCGGGCAAGGGCTCTCAGCTGCCGGAGATACGGCGGCTTCCCCTTGCCTGCGATCAGCAACCGTGCGGGCATATGCCGGTTCAGGCGGTGCATGGCCCGGAGCAGCACAGGCACTCCCTTGCGCGGAATGACCCGGCCTACGAACAGGAGCGTGAAGCCGGGGCCAAGACCATGCAGCGTGCGCAGACGCGCCTTCTCCTGCGCAGACGCAGGAGTGAAGCGCGACAGGTCTGCTCCCAGAGGAACCACGCGGAGCTTGCTGCGGATGCCGGGGAACCTCCGGATAAGCCGCTGCTCCAGGGAGCTGCTGTTGGCCGTGACGGCATCGGCCAGGGCGAGGCTGCGGGCAATGCCGGGCTCCTGCGGCACGAATGTGAGAGAGTGAAGGAATATCATCACCGGAGTGCCGGGGTACTGCCGCTTCACAGCCGCCGCCAGCCGCGGCCGGTTATCGATCTGAATAAGGTCGAACGGTTCCGCAGCTTCCAGGAATGTAAGAACAGAGCTGCGGTACCTGGAAGGGGTGCCTGAGGGCAGCCGGATGAACTTGACCTGCTCGAGCTCATTCGTATCAGGAAGACCGGCGGCTCTGCGGCTTAGGATGGTTACCTTATGTCTCTTGGCCAGCCTGCGCGCGATATTCCAGATGCAAATCTCCACAGAGCCGTCCCCGGGAACCGTGAACTGCTCCGGTGCAATCATGCAGATGTGCATTGTAGCTGCTCCTCCCGCTGCATAGTAGATAGGGTTCTTAACCTAACATATGCGTTCAGGCGTGCAGAAGTCACAGGAGCAAGCAGGGAACGGCCGTCTGCGGCCTAGCTGCCCGTCTGTTTAAGAGTAGCTGCAATGACTCCGGCAATCGTCTGCTCATACTCCAGGATCTTCAGCTTCCCCGCCGCGATCTGCTTGTACCCGGCGACCATAGAAGATAAGGATTGTCCGGCCAGAGCCGGATTCTGCTTGCGGATAGCCGCTTTGAAGTCGCTCCAGTCTGCTGTTAGCCGTTTATTCAGGGCAGAGACTGCGCTTTTCTGTGATTTGATTAAGCTTTGCGGTCTGTCAATACCGGCCAGGGTCTTGCGGGCAGCGGCCATCCGGCGCGTACGGGTATCCTTGGCGGCCTTGAGCAGCGCTTCCTTGTCGCGGATCTCCTGGCGGGCTATCTGGACCAGCAGCTTCATGGCTTCCGACTGGGCCTTGAGGACGGAGTTCAGCGTCTTGTCCTTCAGCCCCTTGAGCAGGGAGATTCGCTTGTTCAGCGTGCTGTATTGATCGAACAGCGGCTGATAGCGCTGCTTGGCACTGCTGACGGAGGTGCTTAGCTTAGTGATGGAAGCCTGGTCTATATTCTTGATGGACTCCCGGACTGCATTCAGCGCCTCTGTATTCTGATCATGAAGCGTCCTGATCTGCACCTCCCGGCTGTCATACCCGGCAGACAGGACGGTCAGCTCCGTGAACTGGCTCTTCATCCGGGCGCGGGCGGTGCTGTCCGCCTTAGCAGCAGTCAGGTCAAAGGAAGCCTGAACCGATGAGGTAATCACCGTCGCCGCTGCCGAAGCCGGACCGGCCGGGAAGCTGAGGGCCAGGGCAATCAAGAGGGACAGCAGCAGACAACTTGGCTTATACAGATTGTTCATTTTCATTACATTCCTCCGCTTGTCTTCATGTCCCGGAACACAAAGAAAGCACCCGCAGTAAAGGCCAACAGGCCTCTATTACGGGTGCTTCCGGCGTAATGAGTCACGAAGATAGTTTTGCTTTTAAATATAGGGATAACCGTATATTTTGTCAATAATATCAATTTTAACTTTTGGAAATCAAGGGCTGGGCTTCCATTTCATTCTGTGACAGTCATGGCGTATACTGTGAAGATAGAAATGGCAAATGAAGAACAGCAGAGGGCCTGCGGAAGCGAGCGCCAGCCCCGGGATGAAGGAGGCCTTATGTAATGGATAACTTGGCTAATAATAACAGCATTCTCGATCAAGCCTTTCACTTATCTCCGGTGGGGATGGCGGTGTTGTCTCCGGCAGGAGGCAGATGGATGAAGATTAATCCTGCTTTTTGCAATATACTGGGCTGCACTGAAGCTGAGTTTCTCTCAGGGACTCTATCAGGGGCCGGCCGGGAATTGCAGGAGCAATTCTCTATTCAGCGAATCGGGACAGAGCTTGCACAGCAGCAAGGACAGCCTCTCCAGATGGATCAGCGGTTCTCCGGCCGTGACGGGTATCCGTTCTGGCTCTCCCTGACCTTCATTCCGGCGCAAGAGGGACTGTCCGGCCAGACTGTTATTGTATATGCACAGGATGTAACAGACCGCAAAATTGCAGATCAGCTAACCGTAGACAGCCGTGATCTGTACAATTTATTCATAAAAGACGATCAGAGTATGATCTCCTTCTCCCTGCCGGACGGGACGATAACGTTCATATCGCCGTCTTCCTACTCCCAAATCGGGTATCATCCGGAGGAGATTATCGGCAGGAACCGCGCAGAATTCTATCACCTGGACGATGTTGAGGCTATCAACAGCTCCGGCGGTCTGCTGAAGAACGATATCTCCATCCGCCGCCTGCGTCACAAGGAGGGCCACTATCTATGGTTCGAGACCTCCTTCCATGTGATCCGTAACGAGAAGGGTGAAATTACACGGATTATGGGGATCGGTCGTAACGTCACCCGGCGCAAGCACAGCGAGGAGGCCCTTGCGTCCGCTCAGCGGGTAGCCAGAATAGGCTCATGGGGCTGGGATCTGGTGAAGGAGAGAATTACATTCTCCGAGGAGCTGCGGCGTATTCTGCAGTACAGCGTGGAGACAGGCCAAGTGAATCAGGAGGCCTTCCTGGCACTGGTCCATCCTGATGATGTCCCGATTCTGCAAGATGCCGTAGAACGGGCTATGGGACTAGGGGAGGCTGGGAACACGGCTTACCGGATGATTCTGCCGGATGGGGAGGTCCTGATGGTGCATGTCCAGTGGGACGTTATCCCGGGACCGGAAGGCAGGCCAGCCCGGCTGTTCGGCATGATGCAGGATATTACCGAGCGTATGCATATGGAGGAGCAGCTGCGGGAGAGTGAACGGAACTTCCGGCTGATGTCGGAGAATTCCCTCGACCTGATCTCCCGCCATGCGATAGAGGACAGCATCTTCCTGTATTGCTCGCCGGCCAGCCGGTCTCTGCTCGGCTATGAGCCTGAAGAGATGATCGGCACGAGTGCCTACGATTATTTGCATCCGGGTGATCTGGAGATGATTCTGAATCAGATGGCAGAGAGTGAAGATTCGGGATTGATTCCCCCGGCCTCCTACCGCTACCGCCACAAGAACGGTACCTATGTCTGGTTTGAAACGAACAGCCGGTATATTTTTGACGCGCAAGGCCGGAAGACAGAGATTATTGCCGTAGGCCGTGACATCACTGAACGCAAGCAATTCGAATCGAAGCTGCAGGAGAATGAGCAACGCTACAAATCCCTGTTCGAATATAATCCGGCAGCGGTGTATTCCATGAATCTGCAGGGGGATTATCTGACGGCGAATGCCAATCTGGAGAAGCTGAGCGGCTACTCGCTGGAGGAACTGCTGGGGAATCATTACGGACCGCTGGTCGCTGACAAAGATATTCAGAAGACGCTGCATCACTTCACCCTTGCCAGCCAGGGGGAGCCGCAGAGCTATGATCTGACGCTGATCCACAAAGACGGGCATCCGGTGGAGATCAATACGATTAATATTCCTATTGTTGTGGATCATCAGGTGGTTGGAGTGTATGGGATCTCCCGCGATATCACAGATCATATCAGATACACCGAGCAGATCGAGAAGCTGAGCAATGATTACACCCTGATCCTCAATGCCGTGTCCGAAGGGATATTCGGTCTGGACAACGAGGGGAAGGTCACCTTTATTAATCCTGCGGGAGCGCATATGCTAGGCTTCGAATGTGATGAGATTACCGGGCATCCTTACCTGGACCCTATCCAGCAGACCGCGCTTGACGGTAATCATTACCGGCCGGAGGAGTCTCCGCTGATGCGGGCAGTCCGGGCAGGAGAATCCCATCAGAGTCTGGATGCGGTGCTGTGGCGCAAGGATGGCTCCAGCTTCCTGGCCGAGTACCAGGTTACCCCTCTGCTCGACAAGGGTGAGCGCAAGGGGGCAGTTGTTGTCTTCCGTGACACTACCGGGGAGAAGGAAGTTATCCGAGCCAAGGAGCTGGCGGAGAAGGCGGACCAGGCCAAATCGGAATTTCTCGCCATCATGAGCCATGAGCTCCGTACACCGATGAACGGAATTATGGGCATGACCGATCTGCTGGCTGAGACGGAATTGACAGAAGAGCAGCTGGGATATGCCCAGATTATCAGCGAGAGCAGTGCATCTCTGTTATATATTCTTAATGAAATTCTGGATTTCAGCAAAATCGAAGCCGGTAAAATGACGCTTACCCGCGAACCGGTAAGTCTGGCGGAATTGCTCGACAATATCACAGAGCTGTTCATGCCGAAGGCGCGTGAAAAGAATATTGAGCTGTCCTGCCGCATGGCTGCGGATGTGCCGGAGCTGATTATGGGAGATGCGGCCCGGCTGCGCCAGGTGCTGGTGAATCTCGTCAGCAATGCCGTGAAATTCACCGAGACGGGACAGGTCTCCATTCTGCTCAGCAGAGAATATAGCAGGGACCGCAAGAAGCTGACGCTCAAATTCAGCGTGGCCGATACAGGGATAGGAATCCCTTCTGAGAAGCAGCCGCTACTGTTCCAGTCCTTCTCGCAGCTGCACCCGTCCATTAACCGCAAGTATGGGGGAACCGGACTGGGCCTGGCCATCTGCAAAAAGCTCGTGGAGCTAATGGGCGGTGCCATCACAGTAGAGAGTGTCGTCGGGGAAGGATCCAATTTCTATTTCATCCTGCCTGCAGATATAGAGCTGGAACCGGAAGGCGCCTGGGAGGATACAGTGACCGTCTCTGGACCGGCGTCGGCCTCTGAACGGATTAGCATCCCGGAAGATGGCGAATCTGCTGCTGAATTTGGGCCTCTGCGTATATTGGTGGCGGAGGATCATCCGGTGAATCAGAAGCTGCTGGTGACTATGCTGGACAAAAGAGGCTATGCCGCCGATCTGGTTGATCATGGCGAAGCGGCGGTGCAGGCAGTGCTCCGTGAGCGGTATGATCTGGTATTCATGGATGTTCAGATGCCGGGGATGAGCGGGCTTACGGCAACGGCCAGAATCCGTGAACAGGCACCTGCTCCGCACCAGCCGTATATTACAGCCGTGACAGCGTATGCCAGAAAAGAGGACCGGGAGCGCTGCTACGCGGCGGGTATGGATGACTTTGTCAGCAAGCCGTTCTTAACTGCCGATATTGACCGGGTACTGGAGCATTGCAGCCATAGGGTATCCCTATGAGCCGGAAGCCTTCCGGGGAGCGGCTGAAGGCTAAGGCGTATACACAGTGGGAGACAGGCGTAGCCTCGCCTTCCTCAGCGTGCGGGCCGGCAACCATGGCCGCCCTCCTGGAATATTGGCATTCGTATATGGGCCGGACGTTCATTCCGGGTATCCGTCATTTTGATTCTATGGCCGCGCATATCAATTACATCTACACCCACCATGGCGGAACGCCCTGGGGCATGAGTACACGCAGCTTTGTCAGAGGCCTCCGGGCGTACATCAGCGCAGCCCTGCCGCTTTTAAGTAACCGCTCCGACCTGATTAAGGTATCCGTGTTCAATGATATCGGACGCTACCGGGCCGAGATTGATGCCGGGCGTCCGGTCGCGCTCAAATTCGACAAGTGGCTCAGCCTCCGCTGGCGCGGAAGATATGCGTATGACTATCATTGGGTGCTGGGAATCGGCTATGAGGATGAGGAGGACGGTTCCTGCACGCTGGTTGTCCATGATAACGGGGTGCAACATCCGGGCGGCGGTTATACACCGGGAAGAGAACGGCAGATCTCCTATTCAGCGAATAAAAGAATACTTACGATGGTGTCGCTCGACCTGCCGGGAATTCCAGATGTGCCGTAACAGATTACATCTTTTTTCCAAGCGGGCGTTGTTCTTCAGGGGCGTTTGGCTTAGCGTAACGGACTGAGGTGCACCTATTTGGAAAGAAAGTCGCCAACTGGGCGAGTAACGGACTCCACAGGCATTATCCTTTTCACTTCAGCTCCGAAACGTCCCATAAAGAGACTGTAAGGTCCCCTGAGTCCGTTACGCTGCAAAAAGTGGCGTTTTCATGGGGATAAGCTCTCTCCGGTCCGTTAGATTTTGGGTGGATAGGGTTTAACAAGCTAATCCATCCTTTTTAATCTGATGCGCCACTAGTCTGCTTCAAGATAGTGGCCGGGCCGGGACAGGGTATCTGCTGTGTCCCGGCCTTTTTGAAAGATAAGAATGTATATGCTTCGCCCTATCATTATCCTTTTATTTCTCGCCGAAACGGTATTGTTTCCACTTGCAGAGTGTGATTCAAACGTTTGCACAAACATGGCGGTTAGGATAAAATTTCATATAGAGAAAAGAAGAGTTGTATAAAATCCATGAGCCCTGCCGTATATTTAGTTAAGGGTAAAGGAGGCGGTATGCCTTGTCAGTACAGAAGGAAATGAAGGAACCGATTGATTACGGGGACCCGGCGGCTACCAGCGGAATCTCCGTCTTCGACCGGAGTTTCGATGAGCTGTTCAGCTATGACGGAGAGGATCTTGGCCTAACCTATTCGGTGTCCGGCTCGGCGTTCTGTCTGTGGGCCCCGACGGCCCAGGAAGCGGAGCTGGTACTCTATGCATCCTGGGAGGATGCTGCGCAGCGGCAGATTCCCATGGTGCGTGACGTCCGGGGAACCTGGAGACTCAGCGTTCCGGGCGATCTGGATGGAATGTTCTACACTTACAAGGTGCGCATCGGTGATCTATGGAATGAAGCGGTGGACCCGTACGCCCGGGCGGTCGGCGTGAATGGGGACAGAGGGGCTATACTGGATCTGCGCAAAACCGATCCCGCGCGCTGGACGCAGGATAAACCGCCGCTTGCGGACCCGGTGGATGCGGTGATCTATGAGCTTCACCTGCGTGACTTATCGGTTCATCCTGCCAGCGGGATTACGCATACAGGGCAATACCTGGGCCTTGCTGAAGCCGGAACCGGGGGTCCTGAGGGCATTGCTACCGGTCTTGATCATATTGCCAGTCTGGGCGTTACCCATGTGCAGCTGCTGCCTATCTATGATTATGCGACAGAGAGCGTAGATGAGACCCTTCTTACGGAGCCTCATTATAATTGGGGATATGATCCCAAGAACTATAATGCTCCTGAAGGCTCTTATGCGTCAGATCCGTATGTTCCGGGCCTGCGTATCCGGGAGCTGAAGACGATGATTCAGGCACTTCATGACCGCGGCCTGCGTGTGATCATGGATGTGGTCTATAATCATGTCTATGACGGCTTCCGTGTGAACTTCACCAAGCTGGTTCCCGGTTACTATCTGCGCT
Organism: Paenibacillus sp. FSL R7-0204; assembly: GCF_038002225.1. Classification (NCBI taxonomy): domain Bacteria; kingdom Bacillati; phylum Bacillota; class Bacilli; order Caryophanales; family Paenibacillaceae; genus Paenibacillus; species Paenibacillus sp. FSL R7-0204. Next base: position 7,517,263 of record NZ_JBBOCA010000001.1, on the reverse strand, counting down.
ATACCGCAGATGGCCGGTTATCTAACGGCTCCGGCTGCGGGAATGATACTGCCTCTGAGCGCAAGATGATGTCCCGTTTCATCGTGGAGTCCGTGTTGTACTGGGCCAAGGAGTACCATATTGACGGCTTCCGCTTTGATCTGATGGGACTGCATGATGTAGGGACCATGAATGAGATCCGCCGCCGTCTGGATGAGCTGGACCCCTCGATTATGACCATTGGCGAGGGCTGGGTGATGGACACGGAGCTGGCGGAGGAGCTGCGGGCTAATCAGCGCCAGGCCAATGAGATGCCGGGCATCGGGCATTTTAATGACGGCTTCCGCGATGCGGTGAAAGGAAACATCTTTCTGCATGACCAAAAAGGCTTCATCAGCGGCGGTATCGGCTTCGAGCGCAATGTGAAGGCAGGCATTGCCGGAGCAATCTACTATGGGCCCGGCCTTGGACAATACGCCCAGGAGCCGCAGCAGAGTGTGAACTTCGTGGAGTGCCATGACAATCATACACTGTGGGATAAGCTGGTCTTGTCTACGGCTGGAGCAGAAGACGGACAGCGCCGTGCTATGCACCATCTGGCCTCGGCTATGGTGCTGACGAGTCAGGGGATACCGTTCATTCATGCCGGGCAGGAGTTCCTGCGGACCAAGGACGGTGTGGAGAACAGCTATAAATCACCAGTGGAAGTGAACTGGCTGGACTGGGAACGCTGCGCGGAGCATGCTGAATCTGTGGAGTACATGAAGCGGCTGATCGCGCTGCGCGCGGCTCACCCCGCCTTCCGGCTGCGTACCGCCGATGAGATCCGTGACCATCTGGTCTTCGAGGAGGCACCGGCACAGGCGGTGGCCTTCACGCTCCGCGATCATGCCGGAGGAGATTCTGCGGAGCATTTGTACGTTCTGTACAATGCCAACCCGGAGGGTGCAGCCCTGAAGCTGCCCGAACTGGGAGCATGGGACATTGTATTCGGCGAGGAGCAGATCAGCGGGCTGGAGGGCGGCATTTTAACCGCTACAGGAGTTGGAATGATTGTACTAGCTGTGAACTAACTGATAGGTGCCGCGATATAGGTATTACGCAGAAGCAGGCTGCCGGGGCGGTCTGCTTCTTGCCCTACCGAATTTTACAGGCAGACATTAGAGCTGAAATGACAGTGAACAGCCAAACCAGTAAATAGAGCAGGGCAAGTATCGAAAACAAGCTAACCTCAAACATAGAACGGCCAAGACTGGTCTGAACGGCTATGAACATAATGGCAATCAACCAAGCTATGCAGCCTGCATGCAGGAGCATACGTTGTTTGCCGGGCCGCAGATTCGAATGTTCCAGCAGCCAGGCCGGTAACAGTAGAGTTTGGAGGGAATGAAAGCCAATTCCATGTAGCACAATATAATTGCCTCCAGCTCCGATAAAACGGCCTTGTATGCTCATCATGATCAGTCCTGCCAGATTAGCTATGAATACCGACAGCAAGGCATAACGGATACCGGTGATAAGTACAGGGCGCGATAATGGGGCCTTCATCCTCATAAATTGAACAGTAAGCAGGATACCCGAGACGACGAAAGAAAGAGATACGACGCCAAATAAAGCTCCCGCAAGGGTATCCACCAGGCCGCCGGCTTTAGAGAAACGGGGATTGAAGCCCCGGAAATTCTGCAGGGTTTCAATTATATAGCTGTATGAAGCAGCAGCAATAAAAAGCCGGCGAATCACTTTTCTCATGCGGGCGGTAAAGTCAGCAAAAGGTAAGATCGCAGCGATGGATAACAGAAAAATTCCCAATGCTGCGGCAAACGAGAATACATTTTTAATATTACCCTCCGGCAGAACAACTACTCCTTGAAAGAACATAAAGATAGCAGCACATCCCGCAATAATGAACCCAACTATTCCAAGCACAACGAGCCCTTTTTCACGCTTAAAAATAGAGACGGCAGATGTCATCAACTCGTTGAACATAGTATGCAAGATTAGCTCACTCCTTTTTTTTATTTATCGATCAATAAATAATTTATCGAAATAATTGCAAGCAGTAACAGATAAAATTTATCCGTTTGCTGCTTGCGTTTACTTCATTCTTTAGTCATTAATATGGATTGTTTTATTTCTGACAGATCAAGCACCTCGGATAACGTGACTAGCAGCCCTATACTCATAAAACGGATTGCATTTACTTCCGCATCAGGGACTCCGGCTTTCTGGAATTTGACAGTCACTTCATCAAAAATAGTCTTATAGAGCTTAGCAGAATGTTGTTTGATCCCAGCTTCCGATATGGTATAAGCCTGCATTACCATCAATACTTCGGAACGGTGTGTTTGCATTAAGTTGAAAAAACTGCTGCCCATTGCGCCAACCAACTGATCAGCAGGTGCCTCGACTTCCATAAAAGTGTCATGGATTCGATCGTAGGCACGGTTTAACACAGCTATATATAAGTCTTCTTTGTTGTCAAAAAAATGAAAGATATAGGGCTGTGTAACTCCCGCGGCTTTAGCTACCATTGCAGTTGTTGTCCTGTAGTAGTCATATTCTGCGAATAAGGTTAATGCGCTTTCCATAATTTTTTGCTTTTTATCTTCCTTTGCTGCCATTGTGATCAGTTCCAATCATTTATTTATTGAACGATAAATAAATCATATAAAAGTATGATTTGTCTGTCAATATTACTTTTCTTTCTAATAGCTCGCTGTACAGAAAACGCCCGTAAACCCGCTTTTAAAATTAATTCTCCATTCATCATAAACACTACTTCATCTGTCGTAGTAATTATGCTACAATGAACCTAATTACTACGACAGATGAAGTATAGGAGGCAGGCAATTGATCAGCAGTGATGTGATTAGAGGATACAATGACACGATGATCCTCTACATGCTTCTGGACGGGGAGTCTTACGGCTATGAGATTTCCAAAAATATACGGAAGCTATCGGAAGAGAAGTACATTATGAAGGAAACCACACTCTATTCGGCATTCACCCGGCTGGAGAAGAACGGTTATATTGATTCCTTTTATCTGGATGAGACGTTTGGCAAGAGACGTACCTACTACCGCATCACTCCCCAGGGTCTTGCCTACTACCGTGCCAAATGCGAGGAATGGCAGATCACGCAGGAAGTTATCAACAAATTCATAAAGGAGCTGTGAGGAACTTGGATACCATCATTGGATACTTGAACAATATGTTCGCATCTCTGCCCAGAACGGAACAGATGGCGATGCTGAAGCAGGAGCTGCTTGGCAACATGGAAGAGAAATACTATGAACTGAAGCATGAAGGGAAGTCGGAGAATGAGGCGGTGGGCATCGTTATTTCCGAGTTCGGCAACATTGATGAGCTGGTCAGCGAGCTGGGGCTTGGAGAGGATCGTAAGGAGGAAGGACTACGGCTGCCCATGCTGGATGAGCTTGCTGTAGAAGAATTCATTGCTGCCAAAAGAAAATCCGGCCTGCTCGTAGGCTGGGGCGTAGGGCTGATTTTGCTGGGTGCTGCGCTGCTTATCCTTTTCTCGGGTCTTGGGGAGAACGGGGTCATGGGAAATGTATTCTCTGAAGATGCGATGAGTATGATCGGGCTGGTCTCCCTGTTACTGCTGCTCGGTCCTGCTATTGCGTTATTCATCTACAGTGGCACGAAAATGGAGAAATACAAATACATGGAGTCCGGGTTCAGTCTGCCGCATCCTCTGAAGGCGTATATTGAGCAGCGACAGGCCGCTTTTGCCGCCACGTATACGTTATCGCTTATCATGGGTGTGTGTTTATGCGTGTTGTCGCCGATTGCCATCTTTGTAACTTCTGCGTTTGGAGATGAATTCAGCTCATACGGGGTGGCCGTTCTGCCGATAATGGTGGCTGTAGCCGTGTTCCTCTTCGTGTATTACGGGAATATCCGGAGTGCGTACCAGCAGCTGTTGAAGACAGGCGATTTCAGTGAGGCGAAGCAGGAGGAGGGCCGGATTGTCGGTGCAGTTGCCGCTGTGGTCTGGCCGCTGGTTACCTGTGTTTTTTTGGTCAGCGGTTTCGTGTTCGACCAGTGGGAGATCAACTGGATCGTCTTCCCGTTAACAGGGATTCTGTTCGGGGTGTTCAGCTCGGTCTACAATATGTTCAAGAAAAAAGATGCAGCCTGAGTCTGTGTACGCGATTTGCCACATAACGTTAACACAAAAGGTGATATTGCTCATGTTCCCTCTCTGCGGATAGGTGATAATATGAAGGCATTTATTCCCCTTATTATAACCGTGCAAGAGCCTGTACCGGGGTGATCTTAAGCCCCGTTACAGCCTCTTGCTTCGCTGCTTTACAGTGACAGAATAACGGACGGTGACAGAAGAGTGTGTTTCTTTTTGGAGCCGGGTGTGGGCATGAATGCCGTCTATTACATTTCGGCGGCCAATCAGAGAGACTCGGAGGATGACAGGGATGGGTAAAACAACCGGATTTATAGAATATCAGCGGCGGACGCCTGCTGAATGCGAGCCAATGGAGCGGATTAAGAACTGGAATGAATTCTCGGTTCCGATGGAGGAAGAACAGCTGCGTGAGCAGGGTGCCCGCTGTATGGATTGCGGAACACCGTTCTGCCATGTCGGGCGTATATTGTCAGGGATGGCCAGCGGCTGTCCGCTGCATAATCTGATTCCCGAGTGGAATGACATGGTCTATCGCGGCAACTGGCAGGTCGCGCTGAAGCGCCTGCATAAGACGAACAACTTCCCTGAATTTACAGGACGCGTCTGCCCTGCACCATGTGAAGGTGCTTGCACAGTAGGGAAGAACGGCGATTCGGTAACGATAAAATCGATCGAAAAAGCGATTGTAGATAGAGGTTTTGCCGAAGGCTGGATCGTTCCTGAGCCGCCGCTTACCCGTACGGGCAAAAAGGTTGCTGTCGTCGGCTCCGGCCCTGCCGGGCTGGCCTGCGCCGCCCAGCTGAACAAGGCGGGACACAGTGTAACGGTATATGAGCGGGCTGACCGGATCGGCGGACTGCTGACCTACGGCATTCCGAACATGAAGCTGGATAAGAAGAAGGTGCAGCGCCGGGTGGATCTGCTGGCGGCGGAAGGCGTGACCTTCGTCACCCGTACTGAGATCGGCAGGGATATTGCAGCGGCTCAATTACAGGAAGAACATGATGCTGTCGTCCTCTGCGGCGGATCGACCAAGGCGCGCGACCTGCCGCTGGAAGGCCGGGAGCTGCGGGGTATCCATCAGGCGATGGAGTTCCTGACACTTAATACGAAGAGCCTGCTGGATTCTGAACTGGCTGACGGGGAGTATCTGTCGGCAGCGGGCAAGGATGTGGTCGTGATCGGCGGAGGAGATACAGGGACGGACTGTGTAGCCACTTCGATCCGCCACGGCTGCCGCAGCGTAATCCAGCTGGAGATTATGCCACAGTCGCCATTGACCCGCCAGCCGGGCAATCCTTGGCCGGAATGGCCGAAGGTGCTGAAGGTGGACTACGGACAGCAGGAGGCGGCTTCTCTGTATGAAGAAGATCCGCGCCGCTATTTGGTGAATACGAAGCGCTTTGTGGGCGATGCGGGCGGCCATGTGCAGGAGCTGAATACGGTGCGCATTGAATGGAAGCGCACGGAGGACGGGCGGATGGCCCCGGTAGAAGTACCGGGCAGCGAAGAAGTCATTCAAGCGCAGCTCGTGCTGCTGGCGCTGGGCTTCACTGGACCGGAGGAGACAGTGCTGGGACAGTTCGGCGTGGAGCGTGATGAGCGTTCCAACGTTAAGGCAGAGTTCGGCGCGCAGGCAACGAACGTGGAGGGAGTCTTCACCGCTGGTGATATGCGGCGCGGCCAGAGTCTAGTGGTCTGGGCGATTAACGAGGGCCGCCAGGCCGCCCGCGAGGTAGACCGCTTCCTGATGGGCTCGTCCAATCTGCCTTGAGGCATGGCGAAGTAAGGGAAGCGAGTCTGAGTGTGGTGCTCCATTGTGAGGCGCTCAGTCAAGCGATGTCCATCAAGGAACGCCTGATAAAGTGTGTTTTGCCAAGTATGTCCCCCAAGAGACGCCCTTCCCGGGCGTCTTGCTTTGCGTTCCCCGCCTCAGCTGCTCGTTTATAGTAGGATGCAGGTGTGGGGTGTAGCGTTCGCGTCTAATGTTGCACATAATGCAGGATTCAGCCTGTTATTTCGCCCTGAGGAGAAGGAATGCTGCTTTTTATGCAACATTTTTGGATTGGGCCTGTGGCTGTAAATAGAATGTTGCATTTTTGGCAGGATTTTGGCTTAGAGCATCAACGGGTTGGGCAAAAAAGCGTTATAGTAGAAGTTAGTGATAGTTTGCAGTTAGATTAGAAGTTGCAGCTAGATTAGAAGTAGGAGTTAGAGTAGCACCAGCAGTTACAATTTAATCTATATTCACAGAGAGGAAGCACCCACATGAAACTAATGTTCATTTCCGATATTCACGGATCACTGTACTGGCTGGAGCAGGCGCTGGCGAAGGCGGAGGAGGAGCAGCCGCACACGCTGGTTATTCTGGGGGATTTCCTGTATCACGGACCGAGGAATCCGCTGCCGGAGGGGTATAATCCGCAGGGGGTCGCCGACAGACTGAATGCTTATAGCGAATCGGGCAAATCGCTGGCGGCGGTGAGAGGTAACTGTGATGCCGAGGTGGATCAGATGCTGCTGCACTTCCCGATGATGGGCGACTATGTACTTATTCTGCATGAAGGCCGCAAAATCTACGCCACGCACGGGCATGGCTTCAGCATCGACCACTTACCGGCGCTGTCCCCGCAGGATATATTTATTCAGGGGCATACACATCTGCCGGTGGCAGAGGTGAAGGACGGCATTACCCTGCTCAACCCCGGATCGATCGCGCTACCCAAGGAGAACAACCCGAACTCCTACGGCGTTTTGGAGAACGGTGAGTTCAGCATTAAGGATTTTGAGGGCAATATAATCAAGCAGATCACTCTGTAAAATCGATCCATCCCCGAGGTTCTCTGATTGTAGTCCCGCAATCTCTCTGATTAGAGTCTCACAGTTTTTCTGATTACAGTACCGCAGATTATTATGCTTCTATGGCAGTCCCTCTGGATATTTCCAGAGGGATTATTGCTGCGCAGCAATTGAGCCTGCCGGCATATTCATGTATGATGGGTGAGGAGCTTGCGGGTAGATCCCCGGCTTCAAAAACTAAACAGCAGAGGTAACTAAATGATGCATCCACGTGATTTACACTATACAATGCCTGCCGAATGGGCCAAGCATGAACGGACCTTCATTTCCTGGCCGGTGAAGGACTCTATGGTACACCCTGATAATCATGAAGCGGTTAGTAGGGGCTATGCCGAGATTATCCGGGCGATTGCCGAATTCGAGCCGGTGACGGTTATCGTCAATCCAGAGGAGCTGGATCAGGTAGAGAAATTGGCGCTCGGCGGGAATGTAACACTGCTCCCCATCCGGCACAATGATGCCTGGTTGCGGGACAACGGACCGACCTTCCTCACGGGTCCTGACGGGAAGCTGGCCGGGGTCAACTGGAAATTCAATGCCTGGGGCGGAAAATACTCGCCTTGGGATCTTGATGATGAGGTAGCTCCGCAGATTCTGAAGCACCTGGAGGTCAGCGCGTTCGATGCTCCGCTGGTGATGGAGGGCGGCTCCATTCATACGGATGGCGAGGGCACGCTGCTGACCACCGAGGAATGCCTGCTCAACACCAACCGCAATCCGGGCTTAAGCCGCGAGGAGATTGCTGCATATGTCAAGCAATATACCGGGACCGAGTCCATCATCTGGCTGAAGCGCGGCCTCAGCGGGGATGAGACGGACGGACATGTCGATAACATCGCCTGCTTCGCGGCACCGGGTAAGGTGATTATCCAGGTCTGCGAGGACCCGCAGGATGAGAACTACGCGATTACGCAGGAGAATCTGCGTATTCTGGAGCAGGCAGTTGATGCCAAAGGCCGGAAACTGGAGATTATCCGCATTCAGCAGCCGCCCCGCGTGGACTTCGAGGGCAGCCGTCTGACGCTGAGCTATCTGAACTTTTATTTTGTGAACGGCGGAATTATCCTGCCGGTCTTCGGCGGTACGGCGGCTGAGACGGACAAGCTGGCTGAAGAGACGCTGGCCGGGCTGTTCCCAGACCGCCGCATTCGGACCGTGAACGGAATGGCCGTGATCGGCGAAGGCGGGAACGTGCATTGCACCACCCAGCAGATGCCTGCGGTGGAGTAGACCAACCTAATCATAAGGAGGAACAACCATGAGACAAGTAAAAGTAGCCGCGACGCAAATGAGCTGTTCCGGCGACATTGATGAGAATATCCGCAAGGCGGAGACCCTGGTTAGAGAGGCGGCCGCACAAGGTGCGCAGATTATTCTGCTGCAGGAGCTGTTCGAGACGCCGTATTTCTGCCAGAAGGAGAAGTCGGATTACTATTCCTATGCTACGGAGCTGGAGCAGAACAAGGCGGTGAACCACTTCAAGGCTATTGCCAAGGAGCTTGCGGTGGTGCTGCCGATCAGCTTTTATGAGAAGAAGAATTATGCGCGGTACAACTCGCTGGCGGTCATTGATGCGGACGGAACCGTGATGGGCAAATACCGCAAGAGCCATATTCCTGACGGTCCAGGTTATGAAGAGAAATTCTACTTCAACCCGGGCGATACCGGCTTCAAGGTGTGGAATACCCGCTATGCCAAAATCGGAGTCGGCGTATGCTGGGACCAATGGTACCCGGAAGCTGCCCGGGTGATGAGCCTGATGGGTGCGGAGATTCTGTTCTACCCTACAGCTATCGGCTCGGAGCCGCAGGATGGGTCGATTGATTCCAAGGATCACTGGCAGACCTGCATGCTGGGTCATGCGGCCGCTAACCTGATTCCTGTCGTGGCCTCCAACCGGATCGGGAAGGAGACTGACGAGGATTCCAGCATTGATTTCTACGGCTCGTCGTTCATCGCTGGTCCGCAGGGCAACAAGATTGTCGAAGCTGGACGGAATGAGCAGGCCGTGCTGGTCAGCGAATTTGATCTGGATGCCCTTGAGGTCGGCCGGATTGAATGGGGGATCTTCCGTGACCGCCGTCCGGAGCTGTACCGGATGATTGCTTCCTATGACGGCGATCTAACCTTCTAACTTATGCGCTAATATAAACATTGACCATTCAGTAAGCAGCCAGAATGCTGCCGGAGCTCTCTCCGGGGCATTTCGGCTGCTTATTTGCATGAGATGTTACAATATATCGATAATAGTGTCATATTATATAACACAAAAGGATAAAGTTAATTGTCATCACTACTTTAATCTGATAAAATCTCCTTAAGTTATTTGACAAATAAGTAGGGGGATTGGAGAATGGGAATCCGGAAAACATGGGCGATGTCAGGTATGGTAGCACTCCTGGTCTTGGCGATAGCGGGTTGTGGCTCTGATAATGATGCGAAAGGCGGCAGTGCGGACGGGCAAAGCCTCAAAATCGCTACCGATGCCAGCTATGCACCAATGGAGTATATGGATACTGATACGATCAAGGGCTTTGACATTGATTTCATTAAGGCGGTGATGGCGGAGGCCGGCATTGATTACACGGTCACCAACACAGGCTGGGATACCATGTTGACCAGTGTGAAGCAGGGCACTGAATATCAGGCGGGTGTATCCTCGGTATCGATTACAGATGAGCGCAAGGAGACTTATGACTACTCCATCCCTTATTTCGAATCTACGAACATGATCATGGTGAAGGAAGGCAGCGATATCAAATCCGCTCTGGACCTGAAGGGGAAGAAGGTTGCGGTTCAGGCAGCCACGACAGCAGATGAGCTGATGAGCGGCATTATGGGCGTCGACAACGGCAACCTGAAGAGGTTCGACAGCAATGCGGTAGCGCTGATGGAGCTGAACGGCGGCGGGGCGGATGCGGTGGTCGCGGATATCGCCATCGTGAACGAATACATCAAGAATAATCCGAAGGAGAAGCTGACAGGCATTATAGACAAGGAGAATTTCGGCTCCGAGTACTACGGTATCCTGTATCCGAAGGGCGGCGAATGGAAGGAGAAGCTGGACCCGGCGATCAAGAAGGTCATCGAGAACGGCAAATATGCGGAGATCTACAAGGAATGGTTCGGCGAAGAGCCGGACACGGCGGCGCTTATGAACGCGAAGTAGCCTAAGAACCGCAACAACTAAGCATGCGTAATGATTGCTATTGCGCGTGCTTCTTTTTTTGAGCAAGCCACAAGCAGAAGAGAAGGGAAGAATTCTATGGATTTCAGATTCGACATCATCATTCATTATTTACCGGTTCTGCTAAAAGGGACCCTGTTCACCATCGGCGTATCGCTGGTCTCCATTCTGTGCGGCTCCCTGCTGGGGCTGATTATCGGCTTCGGCAAAATGGCGCCAAGATGGTATTTCCGCTGGCCGTTTCACGCGTATATTAACCTCTTCCGCGGTACGCCGCTCTATGTGCAGATTCTGATCGTCCACTTCGGGCTGATCCCGTTGTTCTACGGCAAAACCTACGCGCTGATGAGTGCATTCGTGGCGCTGTCGCTCAATTCCGCTGCCTATTCTGCGGAGATCTTCCGCGCCGGTATCCAGTCCATCGACCCCGGTCAGCGGGAAGCGGCCCTATCCCTAGGAATGACCCGGCAGCAGGCGATGCGCTTCATTATTCTGCCCCAGGCCATCAAACGGATGGTCCCCGCTTTCGGGAATGAATTCATCGTGCTGGTTAAGGATTCCTCGCTGCTGGCGCTGATTGCCGCCCCTGAGATTATGTACTGGAGCAATACCATGAAAGGCCAATATCTGCGGATCTGGGAGCCTTATCTGACCGCTGCACTGATCTATTTCATCCTTACTTATTCGCTCAGCAAGCTGCTTAATTATATCGAACGGAAGGTGTAACCCTATGGAACCGGTTATTTCAATCCAGCATCTGCACAAATCATTTGGTGCCCATCAGGTACTGACGGATATCAGCATCGACATTCACAGCCGGGAGGTTGTGGTGGTCATCGGGCCTTCGGGCTCAGGCAAATCGACCTTTCTGCGCTGCCTGAATCTGCTGGAGCAGCCGCAAGCGGGCGATATTATTATTGAAGGTACTTCCTTGATGGCCAAGAGCACAAGGATTAACGATATCCGTACCGAGGTGGGGATGGTCTTTCAGCAGTTCAATCTTTTTCCGCACCGCACAGTGATCGAGAACATCATGCTGGCCCCGATGAAGGTGCGGAAATGGACGGAGGATCAAGCGAGGCAGAAGGCTGTGGAGCTGCTGCAGAAGGTGGGCCTCAGTGAGAAGGCGGAAATGTATCCTGCCTCGCTCTCCGGCGGTCAGGCCCAGCGGGTGGCGATTGCCCGGGCGCTGGCGATGGAGCCGAAGATCATGCTGTTCGACGAGCCGACCTCGGCCCTGGACCCCGAGATGGTGGGCGAGGTGCTGGCCGTAATGAAGGAGCTGGCCCTTGAGGGGATGACTATGGTTGTGGTGACCCATGAGATGGGCTTCGCCCGTGAAGTGGGGGACCGGGTGCTTTTTATGGAGCAAGGGGCCATAGTGGAGCAGGGTGCGCCGGAGCAGCTGTTCGGCAGCCCGTCGCATGAGCGTACTCGGGAGTTTCTGTCCAAGGTGCTGTAAGAATCGCCCAAAGTAGAATATTGTTATTTAATCGGTTATATTAGAAGAGTAAGAAATAGGCAATAAGTCCAAGCGTGAATAGCTGCCCAGGGTGGCGGGGAGGAGGCTCGGGGATATCTTTTTTTAAAGTATAAGGATGTCAGCGGTTCTGCATAATGATTGATCCTTATATTTCCGGCAGAAAAGGATAGGGTGCTTAATAAGACGGCATAGGCTTTCTGCTGGTCATAATTCCATAATGATAGAAGGAGAATACGATGAGCACATTCAAGAATTGGCTGAATACCACCAAAAACGGACTGACGGATCAAGTGAAGAAATTTAAAAATAAAGACTTTATGAACGCGGTAGTAGCGGGCTGCGCACTGGTCGCTGCGGCTGACGGCAAGATTGAGGAAGCTGAGAAGAACAAGATGGCGGGATATATGAATCTCAGCAATGAACTGAAGGTATTTGACATGAGAGATGTCATCACCCAGTTCAATTACTATGTGAGCAACTTCGAGTTCTCGCCAGAGATCGGCAAGCAGGAAGCGCTGAAGGCCATCGGGAAGTTTAACGGCAAACCGGAGGTTGGACGCTTAATCGTGGGCGTATGCTCGGCGATTGGTGCAGCAGACGGCGACTTCGATGAGCATGAGAAAGCGGTTGTGCGGAATATCTGCAATGTACTGGGACTTAGCCCAAGCGAATTCAGCCTGTAATTACAGGCTGGATTTCATTTGCTAATTACTGAAACTTTAGGCGATTCATCGCCGTATCACTGATGTAACACCCGCAAGCACACTTCTATCTGGAAACGGAGGTACTTCAAGTTGGCTGGAATTAATCTGGTAAAAGGTCAGAAGATCGATTTAACCAAAGGCAATGCCGGACTGTCTAACGTAATTGTAGGACTGGGCTGGGACCCTGCCGAACCGGCAAGAGGATTCTTTGGGGTTAAAAAACAGGCGAATGTGGACTGCGATGCTTCAGCGCTGCTGCTGAATGAGAACGGCAAGCTGACGAACAAGCTGAACCTCGTCTGCTTTCACAACAAACAGAATGCGAATAACTCTGTAGTCCACTCGGGAGATAATCTGACGGGTGAGGGCGACGGGGACGACGAACAGATCATGGTGAATCTGAAGCAGATTCCTGCCGATGTCCATAAGGTCCTTGTTGTGGTTAACATCTACGATGCGGTGAACCGCAAGCAGGATTTCGGAATGATCAAATCTGCGTATATCCGCATTATTAATGCGGCAGGGAATGCAGAATTGGTTAAGTTTAATCTGACAGACAATTATACAGGCTTCACGGCACTGATCTGCGGCGAGCTGTACCGTCATGGCGAAGAGTGGAAATTCGCAGCCATCGGTGAAGCGGCCCACGCCGCGCATATCAACCAGCTGGCAGAACGGTACATCTAAATCTAAATCCAATTTGAGAAAAGAGGGCTCTATTCATGGCTATTAACTTATCCAAGGGACAAAAAATCGATTTAACCAAAACGAATCCAGGCTTGTCCAAAATCACAGTCGGCCTCGGATGGGATACGAATAAATATGATGGCGGCAAGGACTTCGACCTTGATGTGTCTGTGTTCCTGACCAATGCCAGCGGTAAAGTGGACAAGGAGTCCAACTTCATCTTCTTCAACAACAAGCAGAACGAGAACGCTTCTGTCGTGCACACTGGCGATAACCGCACAGGGGAAGGCGACGGAGACGATGAGCAGGTTCAAGTCGATTTGCTTAATGTTCCTGCAGATGTGGACAAGATTGCCTTCACGATTACCATCTATGAAGCAGAATCCAGAAGCCAGAACTTCGGACAAGTCTCCCGTTCTTATGTGCGTATCGTCAATGATGCGAATAGCGAGGAACTGATCCGCTTTGACCTGGGTGAAGATTTCTCCGTTGAAACAGGCGTAGTTGTAGGTGAATTGTACCGTAACGGCGCAGAATGGAAATTCAACGCGATTGGCAGCGGCTACAAGGACGGTCTGGCCGGCTTGACCCGTGATTACGGCCTGCAATAAGGCTCTGATAGTTTCGGGAATTAAATCTGTAAGGAAAGAGGGTTTTTGACAGTGACGATCAGTCTTTCCAAAGGACAGCGGATTGATCTTACCAAGACCAATCCGGGTCTGACCAAAGTAGTTGTAGGACTGGGCTGGGATACAAACAAGTACAGCGGCGGCAAGGATTTCGACCTCGATGCATCAGCATTCCTGCTGCATGAGGACGGCAAAGCCAAAAGCGAAAATGACTTTGTATTCTATAACAATCCAAGCGGCGGTACAGGCTCTGTAACCCATACAGGCGATAATCGTACAGGTGAAGGCGACGGCGACGATGAGCAGATCATCGTAGACTTCAGTCTGGTGCCTGCCAATATTCAGCGGATCGGGATTACGGTCACGATCTATGATTATGAGGCCCGGGCGCAGAACTTCGGACAAGTCTCCAACGCTTTCGTACGCGTAGTGGATGCATCCAGCGACCGTGAGGTTCTGCGGTTCGATCTCGGCGAGGATTTCTCCACTGAGACGGCTGTAGTCTTCTGTGAATTCTACCGCCAGGGGGCGGATTGGAAATTCCAGGCGATCGGCAGCGGCTTCGCCGGCGGACTAAGCGCATTATGCAAAAACTACGGGCTGGACGCGCAATAAGAGCTTCAAAGGCGGGATCATCATCGATCCTGCCCTTTTTATACACAAAATCTGATAAGTTGCGCTCTTATCCATGTATAAAGGTGGCGTAAGAATGAATACAGAAGTAGTCAAAGGGCAGAAAGCAGACCTGACCAAAGGGAACCCGGGGCTCCGTAGCATTACGGTTGAGATCGGGTGGAAAGCTCCGTCTTCCATGGATATTGATGCTTCCGCATTCCTGCTTGGAGCGGGCGGTAAAGTGAGCAGTGATGACGATCTGATCTTTTACAATAACCCGTCTACTCCCTTTATCACCTATAAAGATGTACCGGGTACAGCTTCGGGCGGACTGAAGCAGTTCGAGGTCTCACTGGAGCGGATTCCGGCAAACATAGTGAAGATTGCCTTCACGCTTACTCTGTATGACGGAGAAAACCGCAAGCAGATGTTCGGACAAATGAGTGAAGCGGAGTGCCGGATCGTGAATCAGGCGACAGGTGCGCAGCTTCTGCGGTGTAACCTTGGAAATCAGTTCTCTGTGGAAACGGCTGTTGTAGTTGGAGAATTATATAGACATGGCGAAGAATGGAAATACAGTGCGATTGTTGCGGGCTTCTCGGGCGGGCTTAAGGCGCTCTGCGGCAACTATGGCATAGAAGTAGAGGACGAGCCTGCACCGGCACCGAAGCCGCCTGAACAGACGCCTCCGCCGGGACGCCCGCCGCTTCAAGTGCCGCCGCCCCGCGCAGAGTCATCCAGACCGAATATTGTGATTCCGCCACCGCCTGCACCGGCACCTGCACCGCCTAAGCAGGAGGCAGCTCCCGCACCGGCGCTGAATCTCAATCTGAAGAAGATTGAGCTGAAGAAGAAGGGCGATTCGATTAACCTGAAGAAATCCGCCTCCGGTCTGGGTGAGCTGCTCATTAACCTGAACTGGAACCAGAAGCAGGGCGGAGGACTGTTCAGCCGTAACAAGGGCGGGGTGGATCTCGATTTGGCCTGTCTGTATGAGCTGAAGAACGGCAGTAAAGGCGTGGTGCAGGCACTGGGCAATGCGTTCGGCAACCTGCAGCAGCAGCCTTATATGATGCTTGATGGAGATGATCGGACCGGCTCCGTAACATCTGGCGAGAATCTGCGTATAAACGGAAGTAAGGTCGCCCAGATCGAACGGATTCTGGTGTTTGCCTTTATTTACAAAGGAGTTACCAACTGGTCTGAGGCGGATGGAGTGGTTACCCTGAAGCAGGATGGAGGACCGGATATTATCGTTAATCTGGACGAGCATAACAACCGTAAAGGCATGTGCGCCATCGCGCTGATCCGGAATGTGGACAATGAGACCTTCAGTATTGAACGGCTCGTGCAATATTTCAGCGGTCATAGGGAGATGGATGAGGCTTATGGCTGGGGGCTTCGCTGGGTAGCGGGAAGCAAATAATTTGATATTACCGGAGGCGCAAGTGGAATGGACTGGTTCAGTGATTTTTTTAGGAGTATCGGTGAGAATTACGGGCATTTCTTCTCATGGAGTGATATTGCAGGGACGCTATCCGACCCTGTCAGCTGGGGGATTATCGGGAGTCTGATCCTGCTGGAAGGTCTGCTCTCTGCGGATAACGCGCTCGTGCTGGCGGTTATGGTTAAGCACTTGCCGAAGGAGCAGCAGCGTAAGGCTTTGTTCTACGGGATACTCGGCGCTTATTTATTCAGATTCCTGGCGATTGGTCTGGGGACCTATCTCGTCAAATTCACGCTGGTTAAGGTGCTTGGGGCCTTGTATCTCTTCTATATTGCCTACAAAGGGTTGTTCAAGGGCAGCGGTGAAGATGGCGAGATTAAGAATAAAGGCGCCTCTTTCTGGAAGACGGTACTCCTGGTTGAATTAATGGATATTGCCTTCAGTATTGATAGTGTGGTAGCAGCATTTGGTCTTAGCTCTGAAGTCTGGGTACTCTTCCTGGGCGGTATTCTCGGCGTACTGATGATGCGCGGTGTGGCACAGGTGTTCCTCAAGCTGATCGCAAGATATCCTGAACTGGAACAAACGGCATTCCTGCTTATTGCACTGATTGCCGGTAAAATGCTTGCCGGAGCCTTCGGCTATGAATTGCCGCATGTAATTTTCTTCGGTATTCTAATTGCGGTGTTTGCAGGTACTATCGTGTATAGCGCAAGCAAACGCAAGAAGGCTGAGAACCACAAGGCCTGATTGATCTGCGTGCTTCATCTATTTATCCTTTATAGCTGTGCAGGAAGGCGCGGGGTTCACGGGAAGGGTGGACTCCGGCACGCCTTTCGGGTAATCGTAATAGGTTTATAGCATGGCCTTTGCTTGGGTTCAAAGCAAGCCGGATACCGTCCCCGAGAGGACGGCATAGCTGGTTCTGCTCGCAGCCAGAGGCCATTTGGATTGTGCTGGCACAACATTAAGGGGGAAGGGCCTTGAGATATTTCGATTACCTCACACAAGAACAGGAAGCCTCATTATTCCATGTTCCGCCGGTTTCATTTGATCATACTACCCGCAAGGATTTACTGGCTTATGCCGTCGGAGCAGCCCTTTATATGCCGGCCACCCGTGCCAGTGTTGCCGAAGATATTATTAAGCTGAGAGCCTCGGGGCTTATTACGGTAATCATAGATTTGGAGGATGCCATCGGGGACGGTGAAGTGGATTATGCCGAAGAATCCATCGTCAGGCATCTGGCGTTCCTGTCCGCTTATGCGGAGAATGAGCCGGACCAGCGCGGCAGCCTTCCGCTGCTGTTCATCCGCGTACGTAACCCTGCACAGCTGCGGGATCTGATCTTTCGGCTGGGATCATTAATCACCATGCTGACCGGCTTCGTCTTCCCCAAATTCTCCGTAGAGAACGGTACGGATTATTTCGAGGCTATTGCCGATTACAACGACACACGCAGCTATTCCGCCCCGGTGCTGTACGGGATGCCGATTCTGGAGAATGCGCCGATCATCTACCGGGAGAGCCGGATGGACACTCTGCTTGGGGTCCGGGATCTGCTCGGGCAATACCGCGAGTATGTGCTGAATGTCCGGATTGGGGCGACGGACTTCTCCAGTCTGTTCGGACTGCGGCGCAGCCCGGATATCAGTATTTATGACCTGACGCCGATCCGTGACTGCATGTCGGATATCATTAACGTCTTTGGCCGTGTGGAGGAAGGATACGTGATCTCTGGGCCTGTGTGGGAGTATTTTGCCAGCAAAGGACACCGGGTCCTCCGCCCGCAGCTGCGGGAGACGCCCTTCGAGGATACCTACGGCAAGCATGGCCGCGAGATGCGCAACAGCTTCATTTCAAGCTCGATGGACGGGCTGATCCGGGAAGTGATTCTGGACAAGGAGAACGGCATTGTAGGCAAAACCATTATCCACCCCTCCCACCTCAGACCGGTGCAGGCAATGTATACGGTAATGCATGAAGAGTATGTGGATGCCTTAAGTATTGTAGACAGCAACGATGGCAGCCGCGGCGTGTTCAAGAGTGAATACTATAACAAAATGAATGAAATCAAGCCTCATTTGAACTGGGCCAGACGAATTTTATTACGATCTCAAATATACGGGGTGTTACATGAACAACAGCATTTTGTCGGATTACTACCCGAGAACGAATACACACACGTTTAATATCGTCGAGAATCTGCAGGTTACGGTAACAGAAACCTCGAATCCTTTTCATATGCCTGTGGAGTCCTTGTTCTCCATGGCTGCACGAATCAATAAGAAACGCTCCTTCCTGTTCGTCAGCAAAGTGCTTGGCAAGCATATTCCCGTAGGACCGTATACCCCGCTGCTCAGCGGAGCGGCACTCGCCTTGCTTTTGTATCTGGAGATGAGCGCGGATACCGCTGACCGGGAGGTTATGGACCCGCTGATGAACCAGGCCGTGCATGGTCTGATCCATCCTGAAGTTGCGGAAGAAGCTTATCATGCGCTGCTTGCTGCGCGTCTGGTTCTGCCGCAGCCGGTTCTGTTTATCGGATTCGCCGAAACCGCTACCGCCCTCGGCCATAGCATGTATAATGCATTCGCCGGCGGTGCGTCTTATATTCATACCACGCGTGAGATGATTCCTGAGCTGGAATCGGTGGTCACCTTTGAAGAGGAGCATTCCCACGCCGTAGATCATCTCTGCTATGCCCTGAATGCTGAACTGTTATTGGGGACAGAGCCGATTGTACTGGTGGATGACGAGATTACGACCGGGAATACAGCGATTAATACGATCCGGGACATCCAGTCCAAATTCCCGCGCAGGGACTATGTAGTGGCCTCTCTCTTGGACTGGCGGAGTGAAGCTAATATCCAGGCTTACCATGATCTGGAGCAGGAGCTTGGAATTCGTATCACCGCTTTGTCCCTGCTTCAGGGAAGCATCAAGGTTGAGGGAATACCTCAGCTGCAAGCCGCAGCTGATAGCGGGGCCGCTGCATCCACAGGCGCAGAGCTTGTAACCACTTATGCATTCGACGGCTTAGAGCGGCTTCCGGTGACCTCGGCGGATGGGCAGGGCGTTATCAATCCAGCGCCATATCTGAAGCAGAGCGGCCGCTTCGGTCTGGAGTCTGCGGATAATGCGCAGATTGATGCAGCTGTAAGCCGCGTGGCCAGGCAGCTCCGGGGACTGCGTGAAGGTGCCCGTACGCTGGTGATGGGTGTAGGCGAGTTCATGTATCTGCCGATGCGGATCGCCGCAGAGATGGGAGAGGGCGTGTTGTACCAGTCCTCGACCCGTAGTCCGATCCATCCCGAGCGGCGTGCGGATTACGGCGTGCACAGCGCCGCTGCCTATCCGTCCGCAGGCGATACGGAGATCACGAATTTCATCTATAATGTGGACCCCGGCCAGTATGACGATATCTTCGTCCTGCTGGAGCGCGAGGTGCCCCGGCAGCGGATTGCGCCGATGACGGATATTTTACAGAGGCTGGCGGGCAATAAGGTACATCTTGTTGTGCTCAGCCCAGAACCAGTTACGGGAGGCTCAGAGCTATGAAGGGAATAGATATCGAAGCCATTCACAATAGAAGAATATCTCCTCCGGTGGCACTGGGCAGCTACCCTGCTTCCGACGTTACCTTCCTGCTCAAGGATCTAAGCGATGTGTCTCTGGAGCGGGGGACGGCCGAGCGGGAGGAAGCGATCCAGTCCGGCGTGCATTATTCGGAGATGCTTCCGGTGGAATACCAGCCGACAGAGCAGTATATCGAATTGTTTCATGAGACGCTGCAGCAGACTGCGAGGAAGGTGGCGCTGGCTGTAGCTGTGGTGTCCGAGATGATTGTTGCCCGGCGGGGAACGGCGAATACCGTGCTGGTCTCTCTGGCGAGAGCGGGCACACCTATCGGGGTATTGATCAAACGATATATTCTTGAGAAATATGGAGCGGATCTTCCGCATTACAGCATCTCGATTATCCGCGGCAAGGGGATTGATGAGAATGCGGTGCTCTATATGCTGCAGCAGCATGGACGGGATGCCCAACTGCAATTCATCGATGGCTGGACCGGTAAGGGGGCCATCCGGCAGGTGCTGATAGAGGCCTGTGAGAGTATGTATAAGAAATATGGCATTACGCTAAATGATGATCTGGCAGTACTTGCTGATCCCGGTCACTGCTCGGGAACCTATGGTACCCGGGAGGATTATCTGATTCCAAGTGCCTGCCTGAACTCCACGGTATCGGGCCTGATGAGCCGTACGGTGCTCCGCGATGATCTGATCGGGCCAGAGGAATTCCACGGGGCCAAATTCTACAAGGAATGGCTGGACAGTGATCTGTCCAACGTATTCGTTGAAGCGATTACCCCGTATTTCACGGAAGTAGCAGCAGAGGCATTTGCGCAGGCTGCGGAGATGCTGGAGCATCCGCCGGAGATTACCTGGCAGGGGCTGGCCGATATCCGCAGTATCCAGGATACCTTCGGTATTGATAATATCAATCTGGTAAAGCCCGGAGTGGGTGAGACGACGCGTGTACTGCTGCGCAGAGTGCCCTGGAGAATCCTTGTCGACAGGCTGGACAATCCCAACCTGCGGCATATTCTGCTGCTGGCGGAGGACCGGGGCGTGCCGGTAGAGGTCTATCCCGGGCTGACCTACTCCTGCTGCGGAATCATCAAGCCGCTGAAAGGGGAGAGTGAATGATCTACGCCAGCGATCTGGACCGTACGCTGATCTACTCTCTTAGCGCGGTAGGCGTTCCTGAGGATACCCCCGGTCTGGTTCCGGCAGAGGTTGTTGACGGCAGGACGGTATCGTATATCTCACAGCAGGCTCTGGATACACTGAAAGAGCTGGCGGCGAAGATTGTCTTCATGCCGGTGACTACACGTACGATTGCCCAGTACCGGCGGATTAACCTGTTCCAGGAGACGGTCATTCCGGATTATGCCATCACCAGCAATGGCGGCAATATTCTTGTGAACGGGGTAGTGGACCAGGATTGGCGGACGGCTGTCGGCAGAGCGGTGGACCGCGGCTCCGCTGCGGCGGAAGAGGCCGAGAGCATCGTGCGCGCTGTTGTCCGGGAAGAATGGATCATTAGCCGGCGTTATTGCGATGAGCTGTTCTATACCTTCGTGGTTCACCGGGATCTGCTGCCG
Organism: Paenibacillus sp. FSL R7-0204; assembly: GCF_038002225.1. Classification (NCBI taxonomy): domain Bacteria; kingdom Bacillati; phylum Bacillota; class Bacilli; order Caryophanales; family Paenibacillaceae; genus Paenibacillus; species Paenibacillus sp. FSL R7-0204. The sequence continues at coordinate 7,496,337 of NZ_JBBOCA010000001.1, read as the reverse complement.
CTGGAAGAGATTGCCCGGATGGCGCAGCGGCTGGGTGAGCTTGGCTGGAGAGTATCCCTGCAGGGGCGCAAGCTCTATATCGTGCCGGAGGCAGTGAACAAAAGCGATGCCATTCTCCATGTGCGCCGCACCGTGCATTCGGAGCCGATGGTCGCCTCCGGCGACTCTCTTCTGGACAAGAGCCTGCTCGCCGCCGCCGACTATGCGATAGCCCCCTGCCACGGAGAGATATTTGCCGAGCAGCAGGCGGGTTTAGTACACTTAGAGTATCCGTTTACTGTGCGGCCGGGAGTATTTGCCGCGGATGAGATTATGCAGTATGTTCACAGGATTTATACACATTCGACAGCATTGGGAGTTGGACCGCCACCATGAAAAAGGTAAATATATATTTCAACCGCTGGTTCTCTGTTGCCTATCATTATATGAATCTCATCCGACGCAATGAAGACGGGATTCCGGTGCAAATCTTCGCCACCCACCCGGATATCCACCATATGTCGCTGCAAGGCGCGGATGTAGCTGGAACCGAGCCGGCGCTCGAAGGCATTGAATACGTGCAGTTCTGTGTTGATTTTTGCCGCCGGAACGAGATTGATATCTTCATCCCCCGGCTGCATATGCTCGATATCGCGCTGCATGCTTCGCTGTTCGATGAGATCGGGACGAAGGTGCTGGTCTGCCGTGATCTGGATCTGCTGGAGATGATCATGGACAAAGGTAAGTTCTATGAGAGTGTGAAGACCACCGGGATTATGACGATTCCTGATTATCATGTGGTTAGTAATGCGCAGCAGTTCAGGGAAGCTTATGAAGATCTCGCAGCCAAAGGCCACAAGGTCTGCTTCAAGCCTACCGAGACGGAAGGCGGACTCGGATTCCGGATCATAGATAATGACCGCAGTCCCGTGGAGGAGCTGTTCGGCCATGTGACTCCGCTGATCTCCTTCGAGGAGGCTTACCGCATCCTTGCAGAAGCCGGTAGCTTCCCTAACCTGATGGTGATGGAGCTGCTGGAAGGATATGAATATAGTATTGATTGCCTGGCGGATGAGAAGGGCAGGCTGCTGGCTGCAGTCCCCCGCCGGAAGGCAGGCGGGCGCCTGCGGTTGATGGAGTATATCCCGGAGCTTGCGGAGGTGGCCCGCAGGGTGGCTGAGACGTACCGGATTCCGTTCAATTTCAATATCCAGATGAAATACAGCGGCGGCGTCCCCAAGCTGCTGGAGATTAACCCGCGGATGTCCGGCGGCCTGCATATCTCCTGTTTGTCCGGAATCAACTTCCCCTATTTGGCTGTCAAAAGCGCGCTCGGCGGCGAGGTTCTGCCTGCATCGTTCGAGCATAACGTCCTGGCCAGCCATGTCGAGCAGCCGCTGATCATGAGAATAAACGGAGAATCCGTCATTACGGATTCCGTGAATTGAGCGTGTAGCATTCACGCTCATAAGAGGTGAGAAGGAATGCAAGCTAAATTCAAAGTACTGGCGTATGCCGGTGCCGGTTATGTCGTAGCCGTATTGACCAGCGGCTTCCTGCCTGAGCTGGTCTCGCTGCTCCTTCCGGTAATCGGGGCAGCACTTGCAGTGCCGGAGCTCAGGCGTACAAGAGTGAATCTGCCGGTGGAGGTGATTCCTGCCGGGCAGGAGCCGAAGGCGATTCCGGCGGCATCCGCCGCCGCGCCGCAAGCTTCGTCTGCTGCTGCAGGACAGGCCTCCCCGGTCCCTCCGGGAGCCGGACACAGGGAGGAAATACAGATCGGGGCAGAGTTCGCCCCGGTGGTAGAGTATCTTAGTATTCTGGAGGATATGATTATCTCCGAAGGGCAGAAGGATACGCTGGACAATGAGATTGTCGAGAAGTCGCTGGCACTGTTCGCCAGACTGCAGCGCGTCATTCCGCTGCTGCAGGAGCTGGGTAACGGCGAGATCAACCATACCGTCCGCAGGCTGGTGCTGAAGGACCTTAATGGAGTAATCAACCCATTCCTGCGCCTGGGCGGCGAGGCCAAGACAAGAAACCGGAGAATGCTGCTGAACGGTCTGCGTGATGTCGATGCCAAAATTTCCGATATTGCGTCCACGATCGAGCACAAAGACCTGATGGAACTTCAGACCAAGGCGGAACTGATACATCAGCGATATAGCAGTTCCGAATTATAGGAGGAGGAGAACCATGTCTACGCAGTTAATTGAGCTTAGAAAAGAAGATGAGCAGAAGGTAGTTCAGGAGGCTTCCCAGCTAATTGAGCAAGTGGCCAAGACTGACACGGTGGCACTGGATTCCCTGATGGATGATATCGGGAAGCTTGGGGTGAAGACACAGGAGAAGGCAGGCCAGACGCTGAAGCTGCTGGATCGCCCCGTCAATGACCTGATGAGCGGCAAGCGGGTGGAAGTGCCTAATATGATTATGAAGCTGCGGGGTGAGTGCGAGACACTTCAGCAGAGCAAGAATGTCAGCTTCTTCGGCAAAATGCTGCGCAAAAGCCCGCTTAAGAATTATGTCTACAAATATCAGTCGGTCCGCACCAACATTGATGCCATTATCACCGGTCTGCGTGACGGCCGGGATACGCTGGAGGAGAGCATCGTTAATATGCGCCAGCTGAAGCGCACCTCCATGGAGGAAATCTATAATCTCCAGACTAAGATCGCCTTCGGCAACAAGCTGAAGGAGCTGTTCGAGGTTGAGATCGCCAAGCCTGAGAATGAATTCCGCAAAGCATATCTGGAGCGCGGGCTGCGCAAGGTTATGGTGCGGATTCAGTCCATGACCGAGATGATTCTGCTCTACAATCAGGCGATTGCGGCAACGGATATCATCAATGACAATAATGACAAGCTGATTGATTCCGTAAACAACGCGATTGATAAGACCTCTAACCTGATCACCGTCTCGGCGATGATTGCCATGTCCCTGGCTGATCAGGAGAATGTCATCAATGCGGTGGAAGCCACCAACAAGACCATCGAAGACCAGTTCAAGGAGAATGCGCGGCTGCTGCGCACGACGACCGAGAAGACCACGGAGCTGCTCTCCAAGCCGTCCATGTCCCTGGAAGCCGTGAATCAGGCCATTGGCGACCTGCTCAGCGCCCTGGATACCTCGGAGCAGTCCAACCGGCGGATCATCGAGAGCTGTCAGGACTATACGTCCAAAATGACCACCATCAACACCCAGCTGAACAACCGGCTCGGACTTAACGAAGGCTCACAGCCGCAGGCATTGAAGCAGGCGGAGAGCGGGCTGAGCAGCTTTTTGAATTAAGGGTTTGCTTCTGGGCCGGTAGAATAACTTGAATAATGCACCAAGCCTGCTGATATGGATTCGGCGGGCTTTTTTTGTTGTTAAATTTCTAATTTACTAATATATTCCGGTGAGATATTATGAGGTGGGTTCAGTCGTACATTCAGGGGGAGAATATTGATGGTCAGGAAGTTAACAGGTATATTGGCAGGGATAGTTGGAGCGGGGATGCTGTTTGGTTCTATGGGGACAGCGGTAGCCCAGTCTACAGGAACAAAGGATTATGAGGGACATTGGGCTCAGCAAACGATTCAAAGCTGGCTGGATAACGGCTTGCTTAAAGGCTTCGGAGATGGATCGGTTAAACCGAACCAGACCATAACCAGAGCGGAGTTCATGACGCTCATTAACCGTTCTTATCATTTTACGGAACAGAGTAAGGTGAAATTCACCGATGTGCCGTCTACCAGCTGGGCGTATAGTGAGGTTGCGAAGGCTATAGCGGCTGGATATATCCAGGGCTTCAACAATGAGATGCGCCCGAATGCTCCGATTAACCGCCAGGAAGCAGCAGTTATAGTCAGCAAGCTGCTGAAGCTGGACACGGGTAGTATAGAGGGATTGAGAGTATTCAGTGATGCAAGCCAGATTGCATCCTGGAGTAAAGGGAGTGTTGCTGCAGCTGTCACAGCGAAGGTACTTAAAGGGTATCCGGATGGAACCTTCGGGCCCGTCAAAGCCTTGACCCGTGCAGAATCCTTAGCGCTGATCGATGCGGCAGTCTCTCGAACGGGTCAATCTGCACAGGGAGCGGCGACGCCTGCTCCAGCCGTAACACCGCCGGCTACTCCAGTAGCTACAGCTGCACCAACTGCAACTGCTGCTGTAGCTGCGGGAGGAAGTGGCGGCGGTAGTGGCGGTGGCGGTGGTCCTCAGGTGACGCCAAACCAGGCTCCGGCAGCAACACCAACACCGGTTTCAACACCGACACCAAGCCCGGAACCTGTTAATGAATTACCGGTCAAGGAGCTTCCGGCTCTGGATATCAGCATCACCTCTCGCCCTGACGATTCAGTTACGAATGCAGTTTATCTAGAAGTTGATTATAGCAGGGTGATTGGCAGCACTATCCGTCCAAATGACCAGATAACTTATTATGTAACATCGAAGCCGATCAGCTCTAGAGATCTCCACTGGGAGCTTACTAATCTCCAGTACGCTTCTATTAGTACGGGATACTCATTGAAGACGCTGACATATACCGGTGTTTCGATTCCAGCGGGCAGGATTGGCACGGCAGGCGATAAATATGTCTCGGTTGTGGTACGGAATTCATCTAATGAAGTGACCGGATTCTATACTCAAAAGGTGATTTTGCAGCCCTCAGTTACTGAGGCTTCTAACAGTATAATGTTATTGCACAGTGGTGTGACTATAACCCAAGAGAAATTCAGCACCGTGTCTTCCCAAGTATATTATCGGGATACTATTGATGTGGAAGATGCTGCTCTGCAATTTGGCGGAAGAGCAGTGGGATATACAATTACCCCGAAGTACTATATGGACAGTAAACTGAATTTGGAATTGAATGATATCATTCATGCTTCGCGTAAAGTGTACAGAGATGGCTGGGTCAGTGTGGTTGATGCCACAGTATCCTCTAATGCAGCAGTAGGTGCTTCATCACCGGGCTATATCCCGTTTTCCTATGAAACATTATATAATTTCAAAACATATAACGAAGACGCATACACCATTATTTTCCTCGATTCTGAGATGAAGGCGTTGGGTTATTACACCGGCAAGGTGATGCTTAGCACAGACCTGAAATTAGAAGCAGCCATGAAAAAAATTGACGAGATTCCTTTGAATGTAACTTTAATGGATGAAGATGCAGTTAACAGGGCTTATAGAGCCTACTTGCCTTTTGATGATTCTGTCAATTGGGGAGAACGAAAGACTAAGCTTAATTATGCCGTATCAGCTCTTATGGACGCAAAGAAATCGGGACCACTACAGAATATGGATCTGGTTCAATCCGTAATTATTGATGGATATAATCAATTCAACGGCAAAACAATAAGAATGAATTTGATGGGTTTCCCGGATGAGTTGAAGGAAAGCGTAGGCAGCTTCTCGTATTACATTACAGCCAATCCTGTTCGTGCAGAAGATTTAGCACAACCAAGCCCTTATGGGGAATTTGATTTTGCTGACATTCAGTCAGTAGTTCTTCCGGTGACAGATAAGAGCGGGCAGAATTACGTTACTGTGGTCTTTTATAATAAGGCAGGGCAAGCGATACGTTATACCACCAAGCTGGTAGATTTCTCGTCGAAGCGGCCCGTGTGGGACGGAACGGCGGCACAGATTGGGGACGGAGTTAAGCTGGTCCGGGATTATAATAACGGTACCCGTATAGACTATGTATCTGTAAAAGATTATCAGAAAACGCATCCCGAGGCGGTTTATTTCACAGTGACTTCTAAATCAGCGTTGGCAGCAGCGAAGCAAGAATTCTCTGCAGAATCTGCAGTACAGTATTTAAATGATTACTGGAATACTAACAGTATCTATCCTTATGAGCGAATTCAGTTATCCGATGATGCGGCGCGGAATGGACAGCCGGAAGACTACATTATCCTGTTCTATGATGCTAATTATAAGGCGCTTAATTATTATATTGGCGGTTTGACTGACTGATTCTCCGCTAATCCTACTCATATTATCCCGCTCCTCCACATACGTTGTCACTAAGGCGACCTGTGGAGAAAGAGGGGATAAGCGGGATGATTCTGGGATGCTTGATCGTGGTGCTTATCGTCGTAGCCAGCAGTGAGAAGGCGGAGGCGATTGCCAGCCTGAATGAACGGGAGGATAACGGCCTGTGAAAAGGGTGCAGACAGTGAACGGAATCCATAAATTATTGCTGCTCTGTGATTCAAGCAATTTCCAGTGGTTTATTGGGTATAATAGCCTGGAGGCTGTACATCAGTCTTCCGGCACCACTGAAAATATAAAGTGAATACGGAGGTCAAATGGAGAACGAGGCACTGCTGCAGGTAGAGAAGCTTGCACTTAAGAAACAGAAGATCTTCCGGCAAAGCGTATGGCGTTACATTGCCAGGGCCATGCTCGCCAGCATGTTTATCGGATTCGGCGTGATCGTAGCCTTTAAGACCGGCAACTTCTTCTATATGGAACAATCGCCGATGACCTATCCGATGGCTGCGATCACGTTCGGCGCAGCCATCATCCTGATTTCCTACGGCGGGGGTGATTTGTTCACCGGGGATACTTTTTATTACACCTATGCGGCACTGAGGCGCAAGCTGGCATGGACCGAGGTTGTGCGGATGTGGGTCGTCAGCTATCTGGGCAATATTCTTGGAGCTACGGCGTTTGCGCTGCTTATTTTTCTGACCGGATTGTTCTATGATTCCTCTGTCAACGGGTTCCTGCTGAATGTGGTGGCCCATAAGATGGAAGCTCCGGCGATGCAACTGTTCTTCCGGGCGATTCTCTGTAACTGGCTCGTCTGTCTGGCCTTCTTCGTCCCGATGTCAATGAAGAACGACGGTGCCAAAATGTTCGCCATGGTGCTGTTCGTGTTCTGCTTCTTCATCTCGGGGTACGAGCATAGTATTGCCAACATGTGTACCTTTGCGATTGCTCTCGTCCTGGATCACCCTGGTACGATCTCCTGGGGAGGCGTGGTGCATAATCTCGTCCCGGTCACATTAGGCAATCTCATCGGCGGCGGCGTGCTGATGGGCGTGATGTATTACTATGTGAACAAGCCGTTTCTGGAGGATGAGTCTCACTGAACGGCAAAACAACAGACACAACAGCGATTCTCCGGTTACCGGGGGATCGCTGTTGTGCGTCCGCAGCTCGGAATTAGGGAACTGGGGGATATTATAGTGAGCTGTCAGATATGTTCCAGTATAAGGGGCATACTCGGCAGCAGGGAGAGCTGGAGCGCTACCCTAGCAGCTTCAGCTCCTGGGCCTGGGCGATAGCTTTGGTGCGGCGGTTGACCTTGAGCTTGGCAAAAATATTCTTGACATGCACTTTAACGGTACTTATGGCGATGATCAGCTGGTCGGCAATTTCTTTGTTCGATAATCCTGCTGCCAGCAAGGTAAGAACCTCCAATTCACGCTCTGTGAGCGGTTCATCCAGCAGGGCAGGCAGGGGCAGCAGCGCCTCGGTCTGCTCTATTTGTGAACCCGGAGTCTCTCCCGAACTCTGCAGCACACACATAAGCAGGGCGCGGGAGGCCAGTGCCAGCAGAACCGCCTTATGTTCATCCGCGAAGATGCCGCTGGTCAGCTTGTTCTCCAGGTAGAGGACGCCAAGCATCATACCGTGTACCGTTACGGGAATACACAAGGCAGAACCGGGCCGGTGGTAGGCCATGTAGGGGTTATGAATCAACCAGCTGTCGCTTCCGCCGGTATAATGCACCTCCTCCTGTGTACGGTACACATACCGAATAATCCCTTCAGGCAAAAGAATGCTGTCTGTCAATTCGGCAGGTGACGAGACCGCAGGGTTCTCAGAATCCGCATAGGTTTGAATGTACAGGGTATCCTGATTGCCTGTCAGCAGTGAGCCTTTGCTTGCCCCGGCATATTTCATCAGCGTACTCATCATCTCTCTGAGCACAGTGTCTATATCCAGCGGATTTGTGATGGCCTGGGAGGTTTGAAGGATTGCAGCCAAATCCATCGGTTCCACAGCATGCGCCTCTTTCTGGACTGAATGTAAGGGTTCCGCGCTCTGACGGGGATTTCCCTGGCTAATAGCTGTCGATGCAGGGACAGGTGCCGGATCGACTGCAGCCTGCCATTGGAGGCGCAGCTCTTCTATCTGGGACACCTTGATCAGCACCTCCCAGTCGCTGTAGCCCCCGGCAGCCGTCTCTAAATAGAACAACGCCGTGGTGCTTTTGCCGCAACTCCAATAATATCTGGCAGCCAGTTCACCGGCAAGAGCGGTGATCTGCACCTCCTCATATTCCCTGGCCTCGCGGATCGCACGGTCATACATCTCCTCAGCTCTTGGAAGCTGCCCGGATACCCGGGCGAATTCGGCTTGCAGCAGATCATATCTGGACTGGAAATTGACCGGACTGGCCAATGACCATTGTCTGAAGCGGCGCAGAATGCGCCGCAGACGGCGGTGTTCAGGTGCAGATTTGCGCCAGTGTACAGGCATGGACATCAGAGAGAGAGCTTCGTACATCAAGCATTCAGGCAAATGGGGCAAATGGGTGGCATACGCCTCATGTACACGAGCCTTCCTCGCCCACTGTAGCGCCTGATCGTAACGGCCCAGCAGCCAGCATAGCTGCGTTTTGTAGGTACAGTATTGAAATAAAGTGGTGGACGAGGTCTCTTCCCTACGGATTTCCTCCAAAAACAGCTCTTCCCTGAAGCCAGCTCCGCTGAAGGAATCGGGTTCAGCCGACCGGCCTTGCAGTGCCAGAATCCATTGCTGGAACAGCTGAATGTTCTTCTTCACGAACTCGTCTTTGGTGGTATCAAGCACTACGGCATACTCGGCCAGTGTCCGCGCGAATTCCCCCAGCGGTGCTCTTGAGTACAAGGCGTTGATATGCGCGCCTATGGCATAGCTGGCAAACACATAATCCCCCGCATCTAGGCCATGGCGCAGCGCTTTCGCCAGATAGGCCTCCCCTTCACGTGAATTTCCGGCAAATTGGCACAGAACGCCGCCAAATACGGTGTAGGTCTTGCTTTTAATGGAAGGAATATTATAACGATCGGAGAGCTCCAGCCCTACCTCGCCGATATTATAACCTTTGCGGGCTTTGCCCGGTGTATTGCCCAGAATCATACCATAAGCCGAGTAGACGGCTGCAGAAGCAGGCGTATTCCCGTATGTGAGCGAGAGCTGGATGGCACGGCACACCAACAGGAAATACACCTTCTTGTTGGTGAAAAAGGTTGAAGGCACCACGGCAAAAAGCAGATTCATAGCAGCAATCCGTTCAGGGTCCGACATTTCCTTCAAATGCGCGAGGCGGTCATACCGGCCGTTCAGCAGGAGCTCAAGCTTCATACTCTCCATCAACAGCATGACTTTGCCGGGCCGGGGAGAGATCATAATGAGATGCTCCCGCAGACTGCTGAGTCCAAGCGCAGTGCCTTCCAGATATCTGCCCTGGTTGATGTACTGCATGATCCGGATTAACTGAATCCGGCTGCGTTCAACCGGATTGCGGGCATGCTGCAGCAGAGCATCAAGCTCCAGTTCGGATTGTCTGATATTTCCGCATAAATATTCGCATTCTGCTTTATGTATATACAATTCGAAACAAAGGTCGAACTCGTTCTCCCAATCCTTTGCCGGCAGCAGCTCCAGTCCTTGGGCGAAATACTCCAGCGCGATGTCGTAAGCAGAGGAGGTTTTGGCCCTTATTCCCGCCTCCAGATTGAGGCGCACCAGCTGCAAGATCTCTCGCGGGTCTGTTATTCCCGCCGAGCCCAGGTTCAGCTGATTGACTGCATCAAAGGCATGCGCTATCCAGGCGCCGTCTCTTTCAAGCAGGAACCTGCCAATCCTGAGATGGAGGTTATGCCTTGCCTCATCGTCTATTCTGCTATAGATCAGCTTCTGAATATTGTCGTGGGCAAACCGGAATTGGCCGTCGCCGCACGAAATCATCATGCCTTCGGCTTCAAGGATCGACCAGGCGTCGCTGCGCTCAGAGTGGGTCTGCCCGGCGATATGCACAATATCCTGCGCTTGAAGCACACTTCCGATACAGGCGGCAATGGCGAGCAACTGCCGCGCATCCTCTGGGAGACGGTGCAGTCTATGCTCCAGCAGATCCTTGACGGCATAGCTGGGAGTCTGCTCTATAATCTGTCCCAGATTCCATTGCCAGCGACGCTGCTCGGGACTGTAGCGCAGAATGCTGTCATCTTGAAGCCGGCGGAGGATTTGCTTGAAATGAAATGGATTGCCTCCTGAAGAGGGATACAACAGTTCGGTCAAAGCAAGTGCTGTATCGGCCGGACTGTTCAAGGCTTCCATCACAATCGGATTCATCTGCGCAAGGCTCAGCGGAGCCAGATGAATGTGATGAACAAGTGCCTGATCGGTGACAGTGCCATCCGGTTCATATCCTGGGAGCCTGCCAAGGTCCGTCTCGTTATGCCGGTAGGCACAGACGAACATCAGATACTGGCATTCCGGATCACACAACAATTCATGGATCAGCTGAAGCGAAGAGTCATTCGCCCATTGCAGATCATCAATAAACAGAACGAGCGGATGCTCGCTGGAAGCCAGGGCCTGCACAAACTTGCGGAAGACATAGATAAACCGTTTCTTGGATTCACTGGCCGGCAGTGTCTCGGCCTCCGGCAAGTCCCCCAATATCCGTGCAGCTTCCGGTATCATCGCAGTAATGATGTGGGCACTTGAGCCCAAGGCATTCCGCAGCCGCTCCGCCCAGAATTCGGACGTGTCCCTGCGCTCTCCCAGCAGATGCCGCAGAAGTCCGCGAAAGGCCTGGATAATCGGGTGATAGGGACTTTGACTGGAGATTTGCTCGAACTTACCGGTGATATAAAAGAACTGCCGGGCATGCTGCTGATTCTGGAACATTTGCTCCATCAGGCTGGTTTTGCCGATTCCGGCTTCTCCGGATATGTACACCATTTCCGTGGAGCCGAGACAAGCGGAATAGAAGGCTTGCGTCAGAGTAGCAAGCTCATGCGTTCTCCCGTGATAACGTGTTTGTGTAAGGATTCTGTCCTGGACTAGTCCAAGGGTATCCAGGTCCGAGATCAGCACATGAGTACTCGGATAGCGCTTATCCGGATTCTTGCTGAGCAGCTTCATGATGATGGATTCCAGCCCCTCAGGCAGATCGGCTCTTGTATGTGCAAGGGGGGGAGGGCTTTGGGCCAAGTGCATATATACCCATTCGAGTGAATCTTCAGCCTGAAAAGGAAGTCTGCCTGCAAGCATTTCATAGAAAATAATGCCTAACGAGTATAGATCACTGCGCTCATCTACCGCTCTGTGCATCCTGCCGGTATTCTCCGGTGAGCAGTACGGCAGACCGGCAGCTGGGAGGCTGTAGCCGGGAGGATGGATATACCCTTCTGCCGAGCGTGACAAGGCAGAACCGGAAGCTGTTATTTCAGCCCTTTGCTCATGGGAGTATAGAACGATATGTTCCGGCCGCAGATCAAGATGGAGAAGCTGCTGCTGATGCAGCTTGCCGGCCTCGGCGGCAATAGCCCGGGCCAGATGCAGAAACAGCTCCGGCTCCAGGCAGGGCTGCCCGTTCATCAATGCCCTGAGCGTAATTTCTTGGGTATACTGAACTTCTTCCATTTTATTAACACCCCTACTGTATGCGTACTGGTGATTTCTATCCTATATTCTAGAGGATACTCCTTTATAGGTATAGAGAATTTGAAGCATTTGCTCTATCTTGAAATTGAAGAAATATAGGTCTGCGGCTTACTAGACGGCGAAACAGGTTCTTCTTGTTCGCTGCATCAAACTTAAGGAGGTAGGGGGATACATTAAATGGAGAACGCACTCATCGCTTTTGTAAGTATATTAATCCTCGGAATCGTCGTCTTTGTCAAGATCTGGTGGGAAGGTACCGGAACCAGTCTACGGTTCACCAAATGGTATTTTGGCTTTTTTACTTTGGTAGCCGCAGGGGTTGGAATGTACACGTATTTCGTGGGCTAATGAGTTCATTACATAATGCAGGAATTCAAATGGGGGATTGAGATGAAAGTCTGGAACAGAGGGAAACGGTGGATGGCTATCCTTCTGACCGTAGTGATGGTTGTGGGAGGAGTGCCATATAGAGAGGCTAGCGCTGAAAGTACAGCGGTCCTGGATCAAGAGCAGAGTGCAACAACCGGAAACATCTGGGTGAATTCTGATAATTCTAGGTACCAGACCTTTACACCGGCAATAACAGGGAACCTTAGCAGGATCGCGCTCAACATCTTTGACAGCAGAGGCGCACTTGGATCCATTAATGTAAAAATTTATAAGGAAGGAGATCTTTCTACACCCTTGGCGACAGGGCGACTCGTGACTGACAGTGCATCGGGTTGGACGGCTATTGACTTCTCTGCAGCAGATCCTTATTTGCAAAAGGATAAAATGTATCGGATGGTAGTAACCACGGATGTCGGAGGTTTAGAAGCTGGCATTGGGTGGTATTCAAGCAGCGGCAATCCATATCCCCGGGGATCCTCCCCGGCAACTAATTATGATTTTTCGTTCCGGACATACATGGTTGCGGATTATTCGGTATCTCCGGGCAACAGTCAGATTTTCAGTACGCATTCCAGTCTTGTAGCCGACGGCAGCAGCCAGACGATGGTAACGGTGAGGCTGTGGGATGCGCAGGGCAACGTGCTGACCAGCGGCGGAGCGGCGGTAACAATCAGCGCGACGGCGGGAACGGTTGGCGTGGTGACGGACAACCGGGACGGTACGTATAGCGCGAAGCTGACGGCGCCGACGAGTGCAGGCAGCGGGGTGGTGAGCGCCAGTGTGGACGGGACCATGCTTGACGCTACAGCTTCCGTCCAGTTCACATCCGGGGAGTTCAGTACGCTTCACTCTACAGTTACCGCCAGTGATCTGGTGGTACGGGCAGACGGACAGAGCTCAGCTGAGATCATCGTGCGATTGCAGGATGACTATGAACACCCGATTGCCGGGAAGCGGCTCATGCTTGAGGCGAACAGCGGGCAGTCTGTGATTCAGAATGTATATGGCACGACGGATGCCGAGGGCCTTACTGCTTTTTCAGTAAGTAACACAGCCGCCGAGAAGGTTACTTATATGGTCAAAGAAGAAGCTAGTGGCCTGGCGCTGCTTCAGACGGTGAGCATCAGCTTTACGTATGATCAGCCGCCGCGCATTATACTGGAGGCTGACCCTCCTAGCGCAACTTACGGAAGTGTAAAAGTTACCGTATCAGCGTCTGTGTATGGTGAGTTCAACCAAATCTCTGCGGTGAAGTGGGCCGCAGGCAGTAGAGATATCGCCTATTTCGCTGCAGCAGGTACAGAGATCACTGATCATTTTGCCGTGCAAGAGAATGGAGTTTATTCCGTATACGTGGCAGACGTGGCGGGGAACGCGAATGTCAGCAATATTGAGATCAGCAACATTGTCCCTCTGAGCAGTAACGCAGACTTAATAGCCTGGGAGCTCACAGGTTTGGGAGGGCAAGTCAGGTTTGATTTTAAGGCGGGGGCTGCAAGTTATACGGTCAATGCAGACCACGCTGTATATGCACTGAAGATGCGGCTTGCCGCTGCAGATGAGCTGTCGGCCCTTCAAATTAACGGATCGCAGATCAGTCCTAACTTGATCACCGGGGAATACCCGCTTGCAATCGGTGAGAACCGGTTCGAGGTAACAGTCACTGCGCAAGACCATACTACCCGAACCTATATCCTGACGGTGATTCGTTCAGCTGCACCAGCAGAGCCTGCTGCGGATTCAGGCACAAACCCTTCGTCATCGCCTGCGATTACTCTAAGCCAGCCGCCGCAGAACCGTTCAATCTTGATTCGAATTAATGATAAAGGGGTATCTGGAATGGCTTCGTTTGATATCAATGCGGACCAAATAAAGGCGATTACTGTACGGATAGATACCGGCTCGCTCAAGAACGTTCTGGAATCGCTGTTCCTTAAGCTGGAGGAGGCTCTTACGATTGCCATTGAAGAAGAGGCGGACAAGCTGACGCTTCGGCTCCCGGGCAGTGCGATTTCTTCGCTCATGGACAAGCAGGTCGCAGCCATTGCAATGAAGACCCGGAACGGGCAATACCGTTTGCCTTTGGCTGAAATCGGAAATCGGCTGCCTGACTTCACAGACGAGACTGAGGTTCAAATTACAATCGAGCGCGGGGATAGCAAGGCGCTTGCCGGATTGCAGGAAGCGGCCGACCAGGGCGGGTTCCGGCTGGTTGCAGCTCCGATCTATTTCGAAGTGCATATTGTGCGTCAGGGGGTCAGACAAGAGATCTCCAGCTTCAACCATTACGTGGAACGTGTCATCTACTTGCCCAAGGATGCCCACGCAGCATCCGCTGTCATGGTCTGGGATCAGAAGCTGGGTGCGCGGCCAGTAGCTACGGTATTCGCCGAAGTGGACGGGCAGCGGGCAGCGGTGATTCAGAGCCTTACGAACAGCGCGTATATACTGGTAGCTAAGACACCGGCATTTACAGATCTGGCGGGCCACTGGGCTGCAAAAGAGATCAGCGACATGAACAGCAGAATGATTGTTCAGGGGATAGACGGAACCAGATTTGCTCCCGGGGCGGCGATTACGCGGGCCGAGCTTGCGGCGCTGCTTGCTAGAGCGCTGGGCCTGCCGGAAGCCACTGGCCAATCGAGCTTCCGCGATGTAGCAGAGTCCAGCTGGTACCGCGAAGCCGTAGAATCCGTCCAGGCATACGGAATTATGGATGGATTCGCAGACGGAACCTTTAAGCCGCAGCAAGCGGTAACACGGCAAGAAGCGATCGTAACGATAATTCGGGCCTTGCAGATGGCTGATGCGGCTTCGGTTACAGATTCTGCCGGGAAGGCCGTCGATTTGTCCGTCTACGCGGACAGCGGTGAAATCGGGAGCTGGGCTGATGAGGCGATCCGAATTGCTATTGCAGAGGGACTGGTGCAAGGGTACGGAGAAGAGCTTCGTCCAGGCAAGCCTTTAACCCGTGCAGAGACAGCTGTGCTGTTGTACCGGATGCTGATTCAAGCGCGGCTGATCAATGGCTGAGCAGATGGGAAGGTCACAAGCTGGAGTGTACAAGCCGACCACCCGTTGCCCGCTTGCGAAGATCAGATTCCCTCTGGGGAAATGAATAGCCTGTCTTCAGGAGAATTCCCTTCAAAATTCAAAAAGAGTGATTATGAATACAAGAAGGCTCCAGCCATTAATCTTGGCGGAAGCCTTCTTTATTTAAAATAATAAGCCGGAATTTATATGCTCCACACTATACATATCCTTCTATTTCCCGTTGAAACTTTGCTGTTCTTCTGAACGGCGGCAAAACCGTTCCCTCTTGTGTCTGCGCCACCTGCTTACCACTTGGAGCCGCCGGAGCTTCGGCCGGATTTGCCGCCGCCAAACGAAGAGCCGCCTGAGGAACGTCCGCCGCCACCGCCGCCACCGCCGCCCCAAGAAGAGCCGCCGGAAGAGCGTCCGCCACCGCCAAGCCCGCCGCCGAATCCTCCGCCTGGCGGGCCGGAATTGCGTCTGCGGGCTTGTTCCCGGCGTTGCTGCTCCCGCAGCATGGCCATTCTGGCTGCGCGTTCAGCCTCTTCCTTCTGGCGGACCAGCCGGTTCGCTTCCTCTACGAAGGACGCGATCTGCGAAGCATAGGAGCGTCCTGTCTCCTCCAGCTGATCCAGATCGTAGGGACCTGAGGCCAGACCCTGCTCCAGCTCGGTATACTCCGGCAGCAGGGACAGCTGGAAGCGGTTCTGTGAGGCAATTCCTCTGCTGTGCAGCAGATTGTAGGCGGCATCCACCCGGCTCTGCCCCTCCGTGAACAGCCTGTTCAGGCTGTTCACGCGCTCCTCCAGAGCGTCCAGACTGCTGCTAATGTTATTCATGCTGTTTGCCGTCTCATCCTGCAAGGCAAGCAGCCGGTCCAGCCCGCTGCGGGCATTGTCATACTCTCCGCGTGCATCGCTGGTCCAGGTCTCGAGCTGCGGCACTTCCGCCGCGCCCTGCCGTAGTGCGGCGCCGGCCTCTTCCAGCAGTTCCTCCAGAGCGTCCAGGTGCTGCCGGGCGAACCGATTCTTTGCCCCAGCAAGCCGGCTCTGCAATTCATTCCGCCGCTGGCTTAGTGTTGCCCATGTGCTGCGTACCGTCTCCAGATCCCTGAGGTTATTCTGCCGGATCATAGCCTGGCGTTCCGTCATAGCCGCGGCTTCAGTCAGAAGGGCGTCCATGTCAGCGCCAATCCGGCGCACTTCGTCCATATCGCCGCTGTGCAGCGGCGCTTCCATGGAACTGGCGGCAGCCGAGGCCTGGTCCAGGCTGTCGTAAGGCTTAACCTTCATATTGTGCAGAGAGTTCTGGTCGATTAGCCCGGCAATCCGGCTGCGTGCAGCCGCCAGGACACCGGGGAAGGCCTTCAGCTTATCGTCAAAGGTCCCCACATCCTGCACATCCTGCTCAATCTGCTGTTGCCGCTTCTTCGCCTGTGCAGTAATCTCCTGGGCGGCGATGGGGTCGAACAGCTCCAGTTGATCTGCCTTGGCCGTCTCTTCGGCCAGCTCCTGAAGATCTTGGGCAATCTCCTCCAGCGTATAGCCCGTCTCCAGGGCCGCTTGCTGCCGCTGTTCCTCAAGCTCGGGGGCAGCCTGCTTCAGCTCGGTGATCTGCTGCTTGACGTTCCGGTCGGCCTCGCTGACGACTGCGATATTCTTCTCCTCTTCCTCCAGGGAGGCACGGAATTCCCCCTCTGTCTGCTGGAGCTGCTCTGCCGCCGCCTTAAGCGCAGACAAACGGTAGAATGGCGGCAATGGGGCTTGCCCGGCAGTCTGCAATGCAGAGATTTCGACCAGCCGGGAGGTCAGGCGCTTCGAGATGCCCTCGACCCTCTCCCCGGTCTTGCCCTGCACAATCCCCTGGAAAGGCTGAAGGGACTCCAGAGCGCGGTTCGCCCGTACCAGCAGGTCGGCGAGCTGCTCACGCTGCGCGGACAGTCCGTTCCGGCGGCGCATTCCGGTAATTAGCACATACAGCAGCAATATCAGCAGCGCGGCCAAGACAAGGCCGCCTGCGACCGGCAGGAGAGGGAATCTGCTGCCGCTACCGTTAGCGCCGGAGGCAGCTCCTGCGGTCCCTGCGGCAGCACCGCCTGCCGCACCGCTGCCGGTATTACTGCTCGGTCCGCTGCTGCCAATGGCTTGCAGCTGCTGGATCACAGAACGTATGCCTTCAGGGATATCTCCGATTTTGGCATAAGGATTAAAATATTTCTCCAGCACCTTGTTAATGGCTGCGCTGCCCTCAGCTCCGCCCTGTTGTATGGACCAGGCATCGAGCGCATCCTGCAGCCCGGGGTTAATGAAGCTGATCTCAGTTAGCTGATCTTCGTAAGCGATCAGGAGCAGGATGTCCCGGGACTTCAGCCCCCAGGTATCATATACATCCGCAGCATAACTGGACATGTCGCTTTCGGCTACCGAATCAACGGTTAAGACATGGAAGGTGTAGCGGTCTGTAGTGGCAATCCGGGCAAGGCTCTCTGCTTCTTGGGCAGAGAGCAGCCGGGCTTCATCCGTAATCACTCCCTGCTGTGCGGGAACATTCGCAGCATAGACCCCCGGAATCCATAGCAGGGATAATATCAGGACCAAGGCGAGGGTGAGGTTTTTTCTCAAGCTGACACACTCCGATCTATAGGCTATTGTTCATTGTAGTATGCTGATCATTATATTATATCATTACACATTCTAAGCCCCGCAGATGCAGGTACCCCGGAATTGACGGGAAAATAGCTTTTATAATCCGCTTAAACAGCGAAGAGGACGGAACGAATGTGGAAAAGCGATAGCGTTCGCCTTGGTCTCCGGATTTTCACCGCATAGGGGAATGAAAAAAATCTGGAGATCACAGCGATTGGAACATCGGTCCGTTCGCGTAGCGTCCACCCGAGTGCTCACGTTAATCCTGCTCCAAATCAAAAGGCGGTCCCAGCAGCCATTTCATGGCTTTTGGAACCGCCTCTTGTGTAAGAAGTAAGCTATATTCATCTATTTCTGTATGAAATGGGCTATCTGGTCTGCAGGCACAGGATATACTGCAACCGGGACTTGATTTCTTTCTGCCATTTCATATCTCCGACCTTCACAGCAAGATTGAGCAGGTCCAGGTAATCGTCAACCTGCAGGGCGGTCCGGGTAGTGGCTGCGTTCATGGGTGTTCAGTCTCCTTTTGGCTCAAATATAGAAAATAATGAATGTTGTACATCCAATAATGATAATCATTATCAACCGTTACTGTTATTATCCACACTTTAACCACAAAAAGCAATACAAATCTAAAGTTTTTGATTAAATCTAAGATGATGCACTAAAGAGTTAAGGATATGAACCCGCAGGATGTGCACAATTTATCGGAAATGAGAAAAAAGGAGCAGGAACCCTACCATATTTTGTCGAATAAGCTTGTATACATAGTTAAGCCGATCTTACTGGGATAAAGGAGAATTGCGATGAAGCGGTGTAAATTGTTGCTTCTAATTAGCATTGTGCTCATGCTTGCACACCCCGCTGCCGCTTATGCCGAAAGACAGGAAATTAAATATCAGGCAGAACTGGAGTATCCACCTTATAAGTACATACAGAATGGTTATCTGACGGGCTTCGATATTGATCTGACAAGCATGGTCTTTGAGAAGAATGAGTATCTCGTTCACTACAGCACCGGGAATTGGGAGCAGACGTACCGGAGGCTGACCGGGGGCGGGATTGATACTACCGGGCTGATGGCTGTCAGCGAGGAGAGGAAGCAGGACATTCTTTTCTCGAAACCCGTGCTAAAAAGCTATATTTCCGTCTATTCGCGTCCTGGACTCCAGGGTGAGGTGACGCTGGGCACACTCCGTAAGTACAAGATCGGTGTTGGTAAAGGACAATATGCAGAGACCATCCTGCAGAACGAGGCGGGTATCCCGCCATCAGAATACATAGAATATGCAACTGTACCGGATGCGCTGGAGGCTCTGCGTCAGGGTGAGATCGACCTGCTGTTCGAGAATCAGGGGGTGGTCGATTATCTGATTGTAGAACAAGGCTTAACCGGTAATATTATCCGCAAAATCAGCAATTTGTATCCGCAGGATGTGGCCTATGGCATCAGCAAGTCCAAGCCGGAGCTGGTGTCCTACGTCAATGCAAGGCTTGAGCATCTGGTAAGCTCCGGTGCCTTCGAAGAGCTGTATCAGCAGTATTTCTTCGTGCATTCCGACCATTATAATGAAAAGATGCGTAACCGGATTTTTACCGTGTTCTCCATCGGAACCATTCTGCTGGTATTCGGTGCAGTCCTGCTCCGGATGTATATCCGGCGGCTGCGCCGTACGATTCACTCTGAACAGGAATTCTTCAAGGATGTGATCGAGAACACCGGGGTGATTGTGTGGGCTGTTCACGGGGACAAACGGAGCGTGCGCTTCAATAAATATGCCGAGCTGATGACCGGGCTGAAGGAGAAGGAGGTGCTGGGCGTAAGCATAGATGAGCTGCCTCTGGAAGCCGGAGCCGCTGTGCTTAGGGATCTTCTTGCCAGAGCGGCAGCCCGGGATTATGTGACCAATGTCGAGCTGAGACTTCCGGGCCACTCTCCGGGTGCGCATTATTTCTCCGTCCGCACGGCCCTCATTAAGGGAATGGACGAGCAGGCGGAGGATATCTTCGTGCTGGTCGGCATCGATATCGATGAACGCAAGCAGAATGAGCTTAAGCTGCAGCTCAGCTACGAGGAGCTGGAGTCCACTTATGAGGAGCTGGCGGCCACAGAGGTAGAGCTGCAGGATCAGTTCAATAAGCTGGGGGTCAGCGAACGGCGGTTCCGCCTGGCCTCGGAAGGCTCGGGCGCGTACATGTGGGAGCTGGACTGGGACAGCGGCTTCTACAAGCTCTCGGACCGGTGGTACGAGGTGATGGGATATACCGAGGCGGGGATCAACTCCTTCGAGGGAGGTGTCCTCAGCATTATTCACCCGGACGATCAGGAATCCGCGCGCAAGGCCAGACAGGAGCATCTTACCGGACTGACCCCGATCTATGAAACCGAATACCGGATGAGAACGGGACAAGGTGAGTACATCTGGTTCGAAGTACGGGGCAAGGCGATCGTTGATCCGAAGGATCAGATTGTCCTGTTCCTCGGCTCCCTGATCGACATCAGTAAGCGCAAGCAAGCCGAATTCAAGCTGAATAACAGCTATCAGGAGCTGGAGGCGACCTATGAGCAGCTTACAGCGACCCAGCAGGAGATTGTAGGGCAATATGATATGCTGCTGGAGAATCAGAAGAATATGCACCGCCTGGCGTATATGGATTCGCTCAGCAATCTTCCGAACCGGCTCTGTCTGCTTGAGACGATGGAGAGTTATTTCCGCCGGACGGGCGGCAGTGCGGCGCTGCTTTTTGTAGATATGGATAATTTCAAATACATCAATGACACGCTTGGACACAAGTCCGGCGATATTCTGATCCGCAAGGCCAGTGAGCGTCTCCAGTCTGTTGTGCGTAAGGAGGATATGCTGTCGCGGCTGGGCGGAGATGAATTTGTAATTTTCCTCAAGGATATTGAGAGCCGGGTGGATGTGCTTAATCTGGCCGAGGATATTATGCGTGCGTTCCGCAAGTCTTTTCTTATCGGTGAGAGCAATTTGTATGTATCCTCCAGCATCGGGATCTCCTTCTACCCGGAAGACGGCGAGACGACGGAAGAGATTCTGAAGAATGCCGATGTAGCGATGTACCGGGCCAAGGAAGAGGGGAAAAGCACCTATGTCGTATATGATAAATCGATGCATACCGCCTTCAATGACCGGATGAATATTGAGAAGCATCTGCGCAGTGCGATGATTAATAACGAATTCGAGCTGCATTATCAGCCGCAGGTACAGATGGAGACCGGGCTGATCTCAGGCTTCGAGGCTCTGATCCGCTGGAATAGTCCGGTCCTCGGCTTCGTCTCCCCGCTCACCTTCATCAAGGTCGCCGAGGATTCCCGGCTGATTATCTATATTGGCGAATGGGTGCTGCGGGAAGCCTGCAAGTTCATGAACAGCATCCATCAGCGGACCGGCATTCCTTACAAAATATCGGTGAATATCTCCATTATTCAGCTTCTGCAGGATGATTTCGTAGAGATTGTGCTGGACAGTCTGGAGGAGAGCGGCCTTGCGGCATCCAGTCTGGAGCTGGAGATTACAGAGTCCATCTTCATGGAGTCGTTTGGGAGTACGGTCAGCAAGCTGGAGTTCCTGAAGTCCCGGGGGATACGGATTGCCCTGGATGATTTCGGAACGGGGTATTCCTCCCTTAGCTATCTGCAGCAGTTGCCGATCTCTACCCTTAAGATGGATAAAATCTTCATCGATTCCCTGGCCGATAAGGCCTTTAGCGAATCTTTTGTGCAGACGATTATTATTCTGGGCCATAAGATGGGCCTGGATGTAATAGCCGAGGGAGTTGAGGATGCCAGCCAATGGGCTTTCCTCCAGGAGGCACACTGCGATAAGGTGCAGGGATATCTGATCAGCCGGCCGGTGCCGCAGCGCCAGGTGATGGAGTTGCTCGCTCCGCAGCGACGGTATGGGGCGGAGGAGCTGGAATAGATAACAAAACAGGTTCAGATGACAAGCGGGTCCCCGGCATAGGTTGCTATGCACGGTGGACCCGCTTGTTTGGGATATAGGATGGAGAGCCTTACAGAATGATGATTTTGTTCTTGCCGGTCTTCTTGGCCTCGTACAGGGCGTCGTCCGCCTGCTGAAAGATAGAGCTTTTGGAATCCCCACCGTTATATTCATGCATTCCGATGCTCACGGTAACCGATTTATTGTCCATTTCGCTGATCGGGAGGCTCGCAATTCCTGCGAGAATATTCTCCATAATGCGGCTTGAATCCTCCAGCGTCTTGGCTGTCAGAATAATCACGAATTCCTCCCCGCCGTACCGGGCTGCGAAATCATCCGAGCCGATATACTGGAGCATGACAGCGGCGACCTGCCGCAGAACGATGTCTCCGACCCAGTGCCCGTACCGGTCATTGACCTTTTTGAAATTGTCGATATCAATAATAGCCAGCTGCATCGGAAAAGGATTGCTCTGCTGATGGTCAATCAGCCAGCCCAGGTACTCATGAAAGGTCTTATGGTTGTACAGGTCGGTCAGCGGGTCGATCTTGGACAGCCGGTCCATAATAATATTCTGGATGCGCAGCTCTTGCTCTGACTTCAACGAATTCTCCAGCGAGCGCATAAGATCCTTGCCCCGGGCTATTACACCGAAGCCGGCCAGGGAGGTTCCGGCTAAGATCAGGGTGATAATGATGTTCTGGATGCGTAGCGTGTAATCGGTAATAGAGGTGTTCAGAAATAGTATGATGATGTAGATCAGGCAGATCACAGAGGAAGCCCTCAGATAATTCTCCCTCAGATAGATCATGGATACCAGCAGCGGAAGCAGCATAATCAGCGGCTTCACATGATATTCGGAACTAAGATTCAGGATGAACACGATACCGCACAGGTGGCTTCCAAGAATAATTGAGAATTCGGATAACAGTGGCTTGTATTTATGGACAGCCTCCAGAATCAGCAGCAGGGCGAACAGAATAGCATCTGGAATCCAGATATGCCTAACGAGATATGGCTTGTCGGACAACTCGGGCCGGTGGCCCCACATGGATAAGTAAACATATAGCTGGCTTGCCATATAAACAAAAAGCGCCATCCAAAAGGTATTGAGGAGGACGCGGTTCCAGTACATTTGGCGAGGAGTTGGCGGTGGGATCTGCATAAGATGTTCCTCTTTTCCAGTGGCAATGTACTTATATATTCGACAATGTTCACGTTTCTCCTTCTAGGTCTTATGTCCGGGGATAGGTCTGAAATAACGTTCGTGTTTGTAAGGTGTTTGATAGGTTGTCTGGGTGTGTAAATCTGCAGAATGCTATAAACACGAACTATTTACGCTATTCATCATTGACACATTCGGATTTATTCGGTAAAATTCCAATTGGCCCGTAATAACGGGTAAAGCTGTTCGTATATCCTCAATGATAAGGTTTGGGGGTTTCTACAGGGGACCGTAAATTCCTGGCTACGAATAGGGTGCATTTTGCATACCTATGAAGAGGCCGGGATTTTTGTGTGCTGTTGTGTGCTGCTTGGATAAGTGGACGAATATACCGCAGAGACGCTTCGCAGCCCCTGTCAACCGCAGGCCGAAGGCGTTTCACCTGGGAGGAACAGAGAAGATATGAGTAATTATGATGTAATTGTTGTTGGAGCCGGTCCGGCTGGAATATTCGCCTGTTATGAATTAACGCTGAAGGCCCCTGAGCTGAAGGTGCTGCTGGTGGACAAGGGACATGATATCTACCGCCGCAACTGCCCGATCCTGGAGGAGAAAATCAAGCTCTGTCCGCCCGCCTCCGGCCGCAAGGAATTCGCCGGTTGTCTGCCGGCCTGCTCCATTACTGCGGGCTTCGGCGGTGCTGGCGCGTACAGTGACGGCAAATTTAACATTACGACCGAATTCGGCGGCTGGATGACCGATTATCTGCCTCCTTCCAAGGTGATGGAGCTGATTGAATATGTAGATGGAATCAACCTGGAGCACGGGGCAACCCCGGTCATTACCGATCCGACCACGGAGAGCATACGCGATATCGAACAGCGGGGCTATGCCGCCGGGCTGAAGCTGCTGCGGGCGCAGGTCCGCCACCTCGGAACTGAGCAGAACCTGGAGATTCTGAAATCGATCTATGAATATCTGCGGACACGCATTGATATGTTATACAAGACAGAAGTAGAAGATATCGTTACCGTCAAAGAGAACGGAACGCACCGCATTACAGGCATTACGCTGAAGAACGGGGAGAGTCATGAAGCGGGTCTGGTGATGATTGCTCCGGGACGGGACGGCTCGGCCTGGCTGACGGAGGTGCTGAAGAAGCGCAGGCTCAAAATGTACAATAACCAGGTCGATGTCGGAGTACGTGTAGAGACCTCGGATGTGGTGATGCGGGAGATCAATGAGCATCTGTACGAGGGCAAATTCATCTTCAATACCTCCGTAGGTACACGCGTCCGCACCTTCTGCAGCAATCCCTCGGGGCATGTGGTCGTGGAGAATCACAGCGGCGCGATGGCTGCGAACGGGCACTCCTATAAGGACCCTGCGCTGGGCTCGAAGAATACCAACTTTGCACTACTGGTCTCCCATACCTTCACCGAGCCGTTCGACAAGCCGAACGAATATGCCCGGGAGATCTGCAAACGGGCGAATGATCTGTCCGGCGGCGGGGTCATCGTGCAGAAATACGGGGATATCCTGCGGGGCCGCCGGTCTACGGAGACCCGGATCAAGGAAGGGTTCCTGGAACCCACGCTGAAGGAAGCGGTGCCCGGCGATCTGGGTCTGGTGCTGCCGTACATCACGATGAAGAGCCTGATTGAAATGGTTGAGGCCTTGGAAAAGGTAACCCCGGGTATCGCGTCTGAGCATACGCTGTTCTATGGCGTAGAAGCCAAATTCTATTCTGCCCGTCCGAAGCTGACGGATGAGTTCGAGACCGAAATCTCCGGCCTCTACTGCGGCGGCGACGGGGCAGGCATTACCCGCGGACTGGCCCAGGCCGGAGCGGCTGGCGTCTGGATTGCCCGCGGCATGATGGCGAAGAATGCCCAAGAGGTTAGCGTACAACCCGCAGAAGTATAATCCTGGGCGGGAAGACGTCATCAGAACAGCCGTACCCTCTGAAGCTGGGGGTGCGGCTGTTTATTTATTGTTTATGAAATTATGATTTCCTTTTATTGTGGATAAGATGTGTATAGATTTGGGGATAAGTGTTCTTTGAATGATTCGTAGAATGATTTTGATGCTGTATGCTTAAAACCGAATTGCAATTGGCTGGTACATCGGTATATGGGCCAAAGTATGTGAAAAACAGCATACATTATGCTCGCAAGCAGGCGCACGGACCAAATGTATGTGCGGCTGGAAGTCCAAAACTTTCTGGAGTCACGGCAATCCCATAACAGAAAAAAAGAAGGGCAATCTATATAGTAGTGGTTTCCTTAATTTAACTCTGCTGATATAATGTTAGAATACATGACATGACAGAGTGGAGTGAACGTGCAGAATGGGAGTTCGCCGGAGCAAGGCCGCTATCGTTATTATTTTGTTGCTGGGTGTGGGGTTGTATGGCTTATGGATGGAGATGTACTGGGTACATAAGGTTGTCTATCTGCTGCTGATGGCAGCGCTGGCCGGGTTTGCGCTGGATATGCGCCGGGGCGGAGTGATTGGAGCCCGGCAATTGGCGGAATCACAGAGCAAGGTAGAACGGCTGGGCAATGAGATTGTTGTTACCTCGGACCGGCTGCATGGTGCTCTGGAGGAGATTACCCGCCATACCGAAGGGCTTCAGCAGACAGCGGACTATTCGCATGCCTATGAGGTGGAGCTGCAGACCCGCAGCAATGAGGCGAAGGCCAATATTGAGGGGGCTTTTGCCAGAATGGGCGGAGTAGCAGCGGTTACCGGACAGATTGGAGAGCTGACCGGACGGCTGAGTGCGGCGATGCAGGCAGCGCGTACAGGGATGGCGGGGATGGTGGATTCCCTGAAGAATACCGATGAGGTCATGGAGGAATTGCAGGAGCAGAGCGGAGATATGCTGGGCAAATTCACCACGTTAAGCGGACATATTGCGCTGGTGGAGGAGATGAACGCCCTGATCGTAAGCATCGGCAATGAGACCTCGCTGCTGGCGCTGAATGCCTCGATTGAAGCTGCGCGGGCTGGAGAAGCGGGACGGGGGTTCGCTGTGGTCGCAGGCCGGATCAGGCAGCTGGCCGATCAGAGCCGGGATTCCGTGGAGCGCTCTACGGCGGTGCTGCGGGATCTCAATCATGGAGTACGGCAGGTGCTGGAGTCGGTCACGAAGGAGCAGACTGCGGTTGCGCATGGCGTGAATGAAGTGGCGAAGGTGAAGCAGCGCCTCGGGGATATCTCGGCCCGGGTGGAGGAAGTTGGGGTCATAGTTAGGGAGTCAGCGGCTGCGGCCGATCGGCAGAGCAGGCTGATTGAAGAGGTGACCGGCGAACTAAGCGGTGCAGTGGGAATTGTTAATGAGACCATAGCAGGCGTAGACCTGACCCTGGAGCAGGTAACCCGCCAGCGGTCACAGATCGGGCAGCTTAATGAGATCAGCGCTAGCCTGCTGCTGGAATCTCAGACCCTGCAGCAGTCGGTGAACGGCATTGCCGGACGCGAAGCCATTGAACTGGGCCAATGTTCGGCGCGGCTTGAGGAAATGCAGACGGTGCTTCAGGAGATAGCAGCCAAGCAGGAGATGTTTGCAGCGGATGCGGACGTCCATGGCAGAGTTCTTACGGCCTGCAAGCATAAGGTGCCGGATGTGCAGGCCATCTGGTCCAACCGGACAGATGGCACCTTTATCTACTCCGAGCCTGCAGCCGGGCTGCTGAATGCGAAACGCCGTGATTGGTGGAACGGGGCGATGGCGGAAGGGCAATACGTCTCGCAGCCGTATGTCTCGGCCATAACGAAGCGTTCCTGCATCACACTCTCCAGAGCAATTACGAATGGCGACGGGGAGATTGTGGGTGTGGTGGGGATTGATCTGGCAGTCTAGACGCATTGAACAGTAGACGCATACTGCGAAATAGGCATTGTGATATTGAGAATTAAAAAAGAAAGGCAACAGCCTTTCTTGGTGTAGAGCATGATGCCTATTATATTGCGGTCAATACTCTGGCGATTACGCCAATCACTATAAATACTACTCCAGTAGTTAGACCCATTAAAGCGTTGCTTTTCAATGCAGGGATATCACTAGTGTCTTTCGATCCACGATTAGCAAAACGTACTAGCTTTGATTCAGGTTTGACGTATTGGAATACTGAAATGGCAAGTAATAGTAAGCCCAAGACCATCATTGTCATTTTTGCACCTCATTCTAAATTGTTGGGAAGATAATTTTCACTCAGCAGCATAATTATAACATTTGCAGTTGAGTGGAGCAAAGGAAGCGCAATTGGCCTCAAAGCACAGTCCGAAGAAACGGCGCAGCAGTTATTTTGAGGGGCTGTTATAGCCCCCATAGATTACTTTCGTTTGTTACGGCCAATTAAGCCGCCCACTATCCAAAAGATCAAAATACCAACAAAGGCAAATACAATCCAAAAAGCTATACGCACAGGCTATCACTCCTTTAAAATAACCTTACGATAATAGTTAATTTTCCGCAATATAAGGCTTTTATACCCAGGGAGGAAACAGACATAAAAAAGAGTTGCTTTCGCAACTCTCTCATGAACAGTCATTTATTCCGGCATGATCCAAACGATTTCGCAGATGCGTACAAAGAATTTTCTGCCTCTGGTATCCAGTACAACGTGGTCGGGTTTAACATCCATCACACATCCGCTAATCCCGCCTCGTGTGGTTTCGAGCACTACCTGTTTACCCTTTACGGACATTAAGGTTTCAACGACATAGGGATCAATCGGATAGACCATGATTGCTTGCGGCATCTGTTGATGCATAGGATACATTTGATTATTCAGCACTTTGTTACCTCCCGAATGGTTATACACCATCTTATGCGAATGCCTAATTAAAGAGCTAGGCGAGAGCCCATTCTAGGATAGGAAGTAAACGTTATGACACAACTACGTCCCTCTTCCCTTAGCGGCCGCTGCACGGATTGCTATAACCATTATCCCACTTTATAATGGACCGATAGCTTGTCCTATGGAGGCGTGAGTGTGCAATATAATTTGAGTATTCTGCTGCAATTGTTTGAGCGGGCTGCGCTGCTGCTGATGTGTCTGTTCGTTCTGAGCCGGGTGCCGCGGTTCAAGGAGATTTTTGCCAAAGGGGTTCATGCCCCTCAGGAGCTGGCGATTGTCACGGTCATCTTCAGCCTGTTCGCCATCTTCGGAACCTACAGCGGGATTAATGTGGAAGGGTCTCTGGTCAATGTGCGGATTATCGCCATTATCGCGGGGGGGATTCTGTTCGGCCCTTGGGTCGGGCTGATTACCGGGATCCTCTCGGGCGTACACCGCTTCCTGATCGATATCGGCGGGGTGACCTCGCTCCCGTGTCTGATTACCAGCATTACAGCGGGCGTGGTATCCGGGATCATCTACCGGCGCACCTCCCCTGAACGCCGCTGGATCGCTGCCATTGCTGCCGGGATGGCCTGCGAGGCACTGACGATGGCACTGATTCTGGTGATGGCTGATCCCCACTCGCTGGGGGTGGACATCGTGTCCAAGATTGCTTTTCCGATGATAGTGGGGCAGATCTGTGCCGGGCTGATTGTTACGCTTGTGCAGAGTGTAGAAGGGGAGAAAGAGCGGATTGCCGCGAAGCAGTCCAAGCTGGCGCTGGATATTGCCAATAAGACGCTTCCATATTTCCGCAGTATTAATCCCGAGTCGCTGCGTACCATCTGCGGAATCATCCAGGAGGATATCGGGGCGGATGCGGTGGCAATTACCGATACCAGAGTCATTCTGGCCTACGTGGGTGTCGGGGAAGAATATTATGCCGAGGCTAATGAGATCATCAGTGAGGAGACGAAGCAGACGCTGAGCAGCGGGGAGATTACCATCCGTGACGACGATACCGAGTACATGAACCGGGACATCCGCTCGCTGATCATTATTCCGCTGAAGGAGAAGGGGGAGGTGACGGGGTCACTCAAGATCTACTATACCCACGCGCATAAAATCACCTATTCCCTCCAGGCTATGGCGGTAGGGCTGTCACAGATCATCTCCACACTGATGGAGGTCTCACGGGTTGAGGGGATCAAGGAGATGGCCAATAAGGCCGAGCTGAAGGCACTGCAGACCAGCATCAACCCCCATTTTCTATTCAATGCGCTGAATGCGATTATCTCCTCGATCCGCATCGACCCGGACAAGGCGCGCGAGCTGATCGTCAACCTGTCGGGGTATATGCGGTATAATCTGGAGCTGACCGATGAGTCCATAGATATCCGGCGCGAGCTGCAGCAGGTGCAGCATTATGTGGAGATTGAGAAGGCCCGTTTCGGCAGCCGCCTGAGCGTTCTGTACGATATAGATGAGGTAGCGGTACGCATTCCGAGTCTGGTCATTCAGCCGCTGGTGGAGAATGCGATTATCCACGGGATTTTGAAGGGGAAAGGGAACGGAACGGTAGACATCTCGGTCAAGGATCACGGAGACAGCGTAAGGGTGCGAATTGCCGATACCGGAGCGGGGATCAGTGAAGAGACGATTGCAAAAGTCTACAGCGGAAGCATGGAAGGCCACAAAATCGGCCTCAACAACGTGCACCAGCGCATCAAGCTGATTTATGGTACAGGTCTGATCATCCGGCGGCTGGCTAAGGGGACGGAAATCTATTTTGATGTGATAAAGGAGCAGCGATGAGAGCGATCATTGTCGAGGATGAAGTGCTGGCAAGACAGGAGCTTACGTATCTGATTCAGACCCACAGCCGGATCAAGATCGCGGCGGAATTCGAGGACGGGCTGGATGCGCTGAAGTATCTGCAGACCGATACGGTGGATGTGATTTTCCTGGATATCAATATCCCTTCGATCGACGGGGTGCTGCTGGCCCATAATATCAGCCGGTTCGCGGTCAAGCCGTATATTGTGTTCATTACAGCCTATAAGGAGCATGCCGCCGAGGCGTTCGAGATTGAAGCGTTCGACTATATTCTGAAGCCCTACAGCGAGACGCGGATCAGAGCGATGCTGCAGAAGCTGGAGGGTGCCATCGCGGCCGGGAGCCGCCAGGGGGAAGAGGGATCGGTGAAGCTGGGCAGCGATAAGGTCAATCTGTGGAAAAATGAAAAGATTATCGTCGTCGATGCAGACGAAATCTATTATGCTTCGGCGCAGGAGAAAACAACGAGTGTTATTACCAAAGGTGAGGAATACAGCATGGCTCTAAGCATCAGCGAATTCCATACCCGCCTGCCGCAGGAGCAGTTCTTCCGCTGCCACCGCTCCTATCTTGTCAATCTGTCCAAAATCAAGGAGATTATCCCCTGGTTCAACAATACCTATCTGCTTAGGCTGCGGGATCTGAATGTGGAGGTTCCAGTCAGCCGCAGTAAGGTGAAGGAATTCAGGCAGATTATGCGTCTCTAGCGGCAGTTCATTCCCTGTCAGTGTCATCTCATTCCGGATTTCTCTCAGAAGGAGCTCCTTTCGCTACAATGAAGAGGCAAAGTAAGCCTTGAAGCGACTTCGAAAGAGAAAGAAGGAATCACCATGACAACGACTATGACCAGTAAACGGTGGCTCATCGTACTAGGTACAGTAATTATGCAAATGGGACTTGGTACCATCTACACCTGGAGCCTGTTCAATGCACATCTTGTCAGTACATTTGGTTTTGAGCTTAGCTCAGTTTCGATAACGTTTTCTATTACCAGCTTTGCCTTGGCCTTCGCCACACTGTTCGCAGGCAAGCTGCAGGACCGGTTCGGTCTCCGCAGACTGACCGCAGCTTCCGGCATTCTGCTGGGGCTGGGGCTGATTCTAAGCTCACAGGCCAGTTCCCTGCCGATGTTCTACCTGCTGGCTGGCGTAGTGGTCGGGTATGCGGACGGAACGGCGTACATTACTTCGCTGTCCAATCTGATGAAGTGGTTCCCGAAGAATAAGGGACTGATCTCCGGGGTGTCCGTGGGTGCTTACGGAACGGGCAGTCTGATCTTCAAATATATCAACGGCGGCCTGATTGAATCGGCGGGGGTGTCGAATGCTTTTCTATACTGGGGCCTTATAGTTATGATGATGATCCTTGTTGGCTCGCTGCTGATCCGGGAGGCTCCGGCTGCTGCGCCTGTCATAGGCAACCCGAAGCTGGCCGCCTCCGGGGCTGCACTTCTGCCTAAGGATTATACGGTAAAAGAAATGCTCCGTACGAAGGAAGCATACCTGCTGTTCGTGATCTTCTTCACCGCCTGCATGAGCGGCCTCTATCTGATCGGAATCGTGAAGGATATCGGTGTGCAGCTGGCGGGTATGGATGTGGCGACGGCGGCAAACGCTGTAGCGATGATCGCTATTTTCAATACGGCCGGACGCCTGATTCTTGGCGCATTATCCGACCGGGTAAGCCGCACCAAGCTGATTAGTATCACGCTGGCGGTAACGGCTATGGCGATGTTTACCCTCAGCTATGCCACACTGAGCTATGGCCTGTTCTTCGCCTGTGTGGCGGTCATCGCCTTCTGCTTCGGCGGTAACATTACCGTCTTCCCGGCGATTGTCAGTGACTTCTTCGGCCTGAAGAATCACAGCAAGAACTACGGCATCATCTATCAGGGCTTCGGGATCGGCGCGCTGTCCGGCTCGTTCATCGCCGCCTTCCTCGGCGGGTTCAAGCCCACTTTTAACATCATCGGGCTGCTGTGTATTCTGGCGTGCATCCTGGCGGTTTCGCTGAAGCCTCCGGTAGCCAGAGCAGCCAAAGCCAAGGGAATGAGCCTGAAGCCTTCACGGCATACGGCTTAACCATATATCGATTTACGTCGGCTTGAGAAAGTACAGACAAATAAGAGTACTATAGACAAACAAGAGTACTATAGACAAACAAGAGTACTACAGACAAAGAGAATAGTTCGGAGAAGAGATGTCCTACTTCCGCGTGAGCGGGTGGGAGGTCTTTTTTTCATGGTCGAAAACAAACATATTTTTCGAGGCACAACTCCAGCATGAAAATGAGCAGTATGCCTAATACAGAATGTCGTCCGTTCATCTGTTTAGCTTACCTAATTCAGCAAACCGACCCCAAATGGCCCGGATGCCCCGCGTCAGCCAAATGTAATCGAAAAACCGATCACAATGGGACGGGGTGCGCTGCGTGGGCTAAATGTAATCGAAAAACCGATCACAATGGGATTGGGTGGTCATACCCCTGTCAAGTAGACAGATGAAAAAAGCTAAGCAGCCAGCGCGTGTCGATACTCAATCGGCGCGCGCTGTTTCAGTTTCGCCTGAAAACGTTGGTAATTGTAAAAGTAGATATACTCCTCAACGGCTTGATGAATCTCTGCTTCTGACTTACACTGGTGAAGGTACAACTTTTCTGTCTTCAGATGCGAAAAGAAGGATTCGATGCAGGCGTTATCCAGGCAGGTTGCTTTGCGAGAGTGGCTGCCCTTGACGCTGAATGCCTCTAATCGTGTGTTGTACGCCTGAGACGTGTACTGAAAGCCTTGGTCCGAATGGAGCACGGCCTCAGACACGTCTCTTTTCCGTGTCCACTGTTCAACGGTATCTAAGACGAGGTTTACGTCGTTTCGCTCCGAGATCTGCCAAGCTACAATCTCATTGTTAAAGAGGTCCTGAATCGCAGACAGATAATAAAAACGGGTGCCGTCTGAGATATATGTGATGTCCGTTACTAGCTTCTGCTGAGGTGCTGTCGCATGAAACTTACGCTTTAATCGGTTCGGGTAGACCACGGAAGGAGTAGAGCCCGCACGACTCCTTTTCTTGCGAATGACAGACTGGATCGATAGCTCTTTCATGAGCCGCCATACCTTCTTGTGGTTGACGAGGTAGCCTGCCTCCCGCAGGGCTGCCTGCATTCGAGGGTACCCGAAATAGGGATGAACCAGGTGAATAGCCACCATATGCTCTTTAATGGCGTGCTCTTGCTCATGGGCATCCATTCGTCGAACCTCTGCACCTCGCCACTTGTAGTAATTTGCCCGCGATACCTCTGCAATGGCTAATAGGCGGGTGATGCCATGTTGGTCACGTAGTTCTTCAATTACGGCGTATTTGTCGTGCAGTCCAAGCTTCCCTCCCTTTACAGATTTGGATACCGCTTTTTTAAGTAGTCCACCTGTGCCTTTAAGTAATCTCGTTCTTCTTCTATACTGGCAAATGTAGAACGTGGACGTCCTTTTAAAGGGCTTGTTGCCCCTTTTTGTGTATCGAGTGGCTCCCCATTCCGATATTTCTTTACCCATACTTTAAGCTGGGTACAGTTCACAATCCCCAACCTGTCGGAGACGACCTTATAGCTCTCACCTCCTGTAAAATAGGCTTGAATAGCCTCTTTCTTGAATGCCTCCGTGTACGATTGAAACACTTGTCCCTTTTTGGCCATACCAAAATCCCCTCCAAGTTCACTCATTTCCTCATGTTAACACATGAGGTTTTTTCGAGTGTCTACTTAAAGGGGATAATACCATGGGTGCGCCGCGTCGGCTAAATGTAATCGAAAAACCGATCACAATGGGACGGGGGGCGTACGTTGGAGGTGCGTGGGCTGCCGAGAACAGGCCCATGTTGGTATGAGCGGGTATGGCTGAGTCAGAGTCAGCGGATATAGCAAAAAGGCATCCGGGAAGCGTAGGGTTACGCTCCGCCGGGTGCCTTTGTGTTTATCAGATAAGTGGATGGAGAAACTGTGTGGCCGGAGAATTAACCTTCCAGCAGCAGGGATTCCGGGTCCTCCAGCAATTCCTTGACTCTGACCAAGAAGCTGACCGCTTCTGATCCGTCCACGATCCGGTGATCGTAGGACAAGGCGATGTACATCATCGGACGGTTGGCCGTGCGCTCCTCATCCAGCGCGATGGGGCGCAGCTGGATCTTGTGCATGCCGAGAATGCCGACCTGCGGGGTGTTAAGGATCGGTGTGGACAGCAGGGAGCCAAATACTCCGCCGTTCGTGATGGTGAAGGTTCCGCCCTGGAGCTCCGGCAGGCTGAGCGTATTGGCACGCGCCTTGGAGGCCAGTTCGCCGATCCGCCGCTCGATCTCAGGGAAGCTAAGCCGGTCGGCATCGCGGACGACCGGTACAACCAGGCCTTCCTTGGCAGCTACGGCAATGCCGATGTCATAATATTTCTTCAGCAGGAGATCTTCTCCGTCGATCTCCGCATTCAGCATCGGATAAGCCTTGAGTGCGCCGATGACGGCCTTGGTGAAGAAGGACATGAAGCCGAGTCCGACCTCGTGCTTCTCCTTGAAGGCATCCTTGCGGCGCTTGCGGATGTCGAGAATGGCGGTCATGTCCACCTCGTTGAAGGTGGTGAGCATCGCGGCCGTCTGCTGCGCTTCGACCAGGCGGCTGGCAATCGTCAGCCGCCGCCGCGACATGCGCTTGCGCTCGGTGGCTTTGCCGTCCTCGGCGTGCGGCGCCTTGCCCGCTGCCTGCGGCGCGGGCTTCGCCGGCTCCGGCCGCGCGGCTGCCGCCGGAGCAGCTTGCGCAGCGGCCTGTGGCCCGGCTGCGCCATGACCATCCACATCGGCCTGACCGATCCGGCCGATAGGGTCGCGGGCACTGACCTCGCCGAGGTCGATGCCCCGCTCCCGCGCCAGCTTGCGCGCCCCCGGCGAAGCCAGGGCCGCAGTGCCAGCAGCGGCAGGCTCAGCCGCTGCTGCACTTGCGGCAGCAGCAGGCGCGCTGCCGCTCTGCGGTGCGGCCGCTTCCGGCTGGCTGCCGCCAGCGGCCGGTGCCCCGGCGGCGCTGCCGATGATGCCGATGGCTTCGCCAACGGCAACGTTCTCGCCCGCCTGGCGCAGGATGGAGGAGATGACGCCATCCTCCTCCGCACTGATCTCGAGATTGACCTTGTCAGTCTCAAGCTCGGCAAGCACATCCCCCTGGCCGACGGTGTCGCCCTCTTTAACCAGCCATTTGTAGATCGTTCCTTCGGAAATCGATTCGCCCAAATCGGGTACTTTTATCTCGGACACAGGCCGTACCTCCCCAAATATAGTGGTGTGCGTGATATTGGATGACCGCCTTGCTGTGCTCAGGAAGACGGTACAGGTGCTTGCACTGCAGCATTCAATTTCAGGGCTTCCCGGACAATGCGCCGCTGCTCGAAGCTATGGACATCTGCGTAGCCGCTTGCCGGGCTGGAACGGTCCGGACGGCCGATGTACTGGACAGTGACCTTCTGCGGTGCGATGGCGCGCAGCCGGGATTCGGCATACGTCCAGCCGCCCATATTCTTCGGTTCTTCCTGTACCCAGATGATCTCCTCCAGAGAGCTGAAGCCGCTAAGGTGAGCGCCAAGCTCGCGTTCCGGGAACGGATAGAGCTGTTCCATGCGCAAAATGTGCAGCCAGGAGAAGTCCTGTCCGCGCGTTGCCTCCAGCTCCGTCTGCAGGTCGATGGCCACCTTGCCGCTGCATACCACGAGGCGCTTCACGGCTTCCGGCTTACTGCCGAGCAGCGGCTCGGGAAGAACCGGCTGGAAGGTGCCCGAAGCGAGGTCCGCTCCGGCTGAGGTGCTGCGCGTGTTACGGATCAGGCTCTTCGGCGCCATGATCACCAGCGGCCGGGCATCCGGTTGTCCGCAGAGCGCGGCCTGACGGCGGAGCAGATGGAAATACTGCGCAGCGCTGGTCAGGTTGGCTACAGTCCAGTTCTCCTCGGCGGAGAGCTGGAGGAACCGTTCCATCCGGCCGCTGGAGTGTTCTGGTCCTTGGCCTTCATAGCCGTGAGGCAGCAGGATCGTCAGATTGCTGCGCTGCGTCCACTTGGCACGGCCGGCGGAAATGAACTGGTCGATAATGACCTGGGCGGCATTGGCGAAGTCGCCGTATTGAGCCTCCCAGATGACGAAGGTCTCCGGTGCGAACACATTATAACCATATTCGAAGCCGAGGACAGAGGCCTCGGACAGCGGACTGTTGTATACGCCGAAGGAAGCGCTGGAATCACTTAGCTGATGCAGCGGAGAATAGAGTTCGCCGTTCTCACTGTCATGCAGCACCAGGTGACGGTGGGCGAAGGTGCCGCGCTGTGAATCCTGTCCGCTGAGGCGGATCGGCGTGCCGTCCTTCAGGATGGTAGCGAAGGCAAGCGTCTCTGCCAGCGCCCAGTCCACCCGCTCTCCGTCATTCAGTGCATCCTTGCGGCGCTGCAGAATCCGTTCCAGCTTCGGATAGACCTTGAAGCCGGCCGGTACGCGCAGCAGCTCGCGGTTAATCTCCTGCAGACCGGCCAGAGGGAAGGCTGTCGGACGCTGCTGGGGACTGTCGTTATCCAGTGCGACGGCGATTTTGGACTCGGCATTCTTTTGCTTGCCTTCCTTCATCTGGTCAAAGGCCTGCTGAAGGACGCTCTCCGCCTCCGCAATCATATTCTTCACATCATCCGCTGTGATTACCTTCTCGCGCTCCAGGCGTTCAGCATAAGCGCGGTACACAGTAGGGTGGTTCCGCACTTTGCCGTACACAATCGGCTGGGTTGTCTCGGGATCATCCATTTCATTATGCCCGTGGCGGCGGTAGCCGATCAGATCAATCAGGAAGTCCTTCTTGAACATATGGCGGTAAGCACTGGCCAGACGGACTGCGGCAATACAGGCTTCCGGGTCATCGGCATTGACATGCACGATTGGAATCTCATACCCTTTGGCCAAGTCGCTGGCATAATGGGTGGAGCGGGAATCCTCGCTCTCGGTGGTGAAGCCGATCCGGTTATTGACGATAATATGCACGGTACCGCCATTCTGATAACCCTGCAATTTGCCAATATTAAGCGTCTCAGCGACAATCCCTTCGCCAGGGAAGGCTGCATCACCGTGCATCAGCACAGCCATGGCCTTGCTTGTGTTCAGCTTAGGCAGTCCCGGAGCGTTGCGCTCTTCCTGTGCGGCGCGTGTGAAGCCCTCGACGACAGGATTGACGAATTCAAGATGGCTCGGGTTATTGGCCAGCGTGATCCGGGTGCGTACGGTCTCGCCTTCGCGGACGGCACGGTCAGCCCCGAGATGGTACTTCACATCACCGCTCCAGCCGTAGGTCACGCCCATGGAGCCTTCCGAAGGGAACAGCTCTTTGTTCGGCGAATGATGGAATTCTGAGAAAATAATATCATAAGGCTTGCCCAGAATATGAGCCAGCACATTAAGTCTTCCGCGGTGGGCCATACCCATCAGGATATGCTCTGCGCCGTCATGCGCGGCAGCCCGCACAATCTCATCCAGCATCGGCACAAGGGCATCATTGCCCTCCAGGCTGAAACGCTTTTGCCCAACGAAGGTCTTGTGCAGGAAGGTCTCGAAATGCTCCACCTGAACCAGCCGCTTCAGCAGCTCTTTGCGTTCTGTATTATTCAGCGGGGCAGGGGAGGTCATCGATTCCGCCTGGCTGTTGAGCCAGCGCAGCTCGCGTTCATCATGCACATGCCCGAATTCATAAGCAATGGTCTGTGTATAGGCCTGGCGCATTCTGTGGACGGCATCCATCGCGGTATGCACATCCGCAGGGGCGTTATCCCAGATCAGCGAAGCGGGCAGAGCATTAAGATCCTCGCGGGTAAGCTCGTAGGTCTCCAGCTCCAGCCATTTGGCCATCGGGTTCGTGCTGCGCTCCAGCGGGTCAATGTCTGCGGCCATATGGCCGTATATTCGAATATTGGCGATCAGCTTCGAGGCCTTGACGGCCTTCTTGAGCCACTGCGCATCTGCTGATACGGCAGGCCTTGGAGCCCTCTCGGCATCGGGTGCCAACGGAGGGGGGCCGGATACGGTGAAGAGATCGCGGTAATGTTGTTCAACAGAAGAGGGGTCCTTGACAAATTGCTCATATCTTTCTTGGATGTAGCCCAGGTTGGGGCCGTAGTATTTGCTCCATACTGTGTCGTTATAGGGCTCTTTGACTGCCATGAATAGGTCCTCCTAACGGATAAACTCCACGCGAGGCATCCAGTGTGCCACTTGGCGGAGCTGCAAATGTTTGCGGTTTCATTCTCACCTTATTGTGCTACTTTCCGGCGGGGTAATCAATTCATACTTTCGGTCAATCCGTTCGCAATTTGGCATGATTCATTACAGTATTCATACGGAACTATCATAAATAGAAAAAACTCATATAACAGCCCGTTATACATACAAATGGGTAATTGTCTCTATACGATGTTGCGCGCAGCGGTAAGGTGGAGCAGTTAGAGTTCCCTTTAGTATATTTAAACTATTGGCTAGTGTTTGAACTTGGAACTGGAAATATTTATACAAGCTGCTGGCAATTTCAGCTAAGTTTCCTCACATTTTATCATAAAAAAATTCCAGAAAACGACACACTAATCGCGTATGATCTTGTATAATGTTATTGCGGAGAACGGTTTCATCGATTCTTGCCAGATCCTTTCATGATGGAAAGGGTCCAGTAAAAGGTAAACCTGCCGAAAGACAGGGGCACAAAGTCTCGGATCTAAAGTAGAGATACTACAAAGTAGCAAAACTACTATGATGGCCGGACTGCCTGGGGACGCGAAAATTCTAGGAGGAGATTTCTTGGATATGTCCAACCAGGGGAATGACGAGCTGCAGGCAGTAGATCTGGATTTAGAATGGGTGCACTTGCTGATGTCTGCTAAGCAGGCGGGGATCACGGCGGAGGAGATCCGCCGGTTTCTAAGTGAGAAGGCACTCCAGGCGATGTAAGGGCGGTCATCATTGTTCGGATACATACAGAAAAGGCACAGCGTCCGGTACGCTGTGCCTTTTCTGTATGCCGCTTGAAGCATGCCTTCGCCGAAGGCGGCCTCCCTGCCGTGCGGAGTTTTCCCTGTGGCATACAATGCAAAGACTAGTTGTCCTTTTGTTCCATGCGCCATTTCTGGTAATCGAGGAACTCCTTGAATTCACGTTTGCTTATACCGGAGGCCATGGCCTCCTGAACCAGCCGGAACCATTCCCCGTCCAGAGCCTGTTCTTCTGTCTCTGCCAGTCCCCCATACAGCAGAACATGAATGGATACCTGAAGCGCGTCAGCGATTTTTTCGATGAATTGAATGGAGGGGTTGGATTGAATATTCCGTTCCACATTACTGAGGTATGATTTCGCCACATCAGCCTTATCCGCAAGCTCGGATAGCGAATATCCCTTCTCCAGCCGGAGTTTGTGGATGCGGCTTCCCATAGTATCTGACACGATTACAACGCCCTCCGTACTTTTTTGGTAAAAGATAAGAAGTGATATGCTTCGCGCTATACCCTAACCCTATCTTTCTCGCGGAAACGGTACCGCCCTTTCAAAAGGAGGGACGGCAAAGCCGTTTTCACTTGTCAGTATAACAAAAAACCGCAAATCGGACAAAATCATTGAGCCCGGCAGCCTGGAGAAAAGAAAACAGCACACCCGGCCCGGTTGGGGAAGGATGTGCTGTCTTGATGGATTGCTGACCTACTTGGCTTCTCCCAGGCCTTGAAGTGCATCGAAGGTCCAGTTCAATGCTAAACCGTCACCCTGGAAAATATTCTGATCGAGCGTATTGTCTACGAACTCGAAGGCGATCTTGAAGGTCTTGGACCCGGCTGCGGCAATCCCTCCTGGCAGTACACCTGCTGCTACGAGATCGTAGCTGGGGGTGTTTTTCAGATCCTTCAGAGAGATCTCGGACAGTACATGACCGCTTAATGAACCGCCGGTGTACGAATTATCGAGGAGCTTGACCTTGAAGTGGTCTCCGAGATCCTGGCCCGCGTTATCGCCCTTGGCATCGGTTACGGTGTAAGTGGTGGCAAGCTTGAGGAATTTGATATCCAGTGTGCCGTCATTGGACAAGGTGAAGGTGCGGACGGTGTAGTCTCCCGGCTTCAGATTCGTCAGAGCTACCGGAGTGTTGAAGGAAGAGCCTAGCTTCAGCGTACCCGCTGCGAAGGTTGCCGTGCTTGTAGCTGTGGAACTGAAGTAAGCGAAGGTGCCCCCGCCGATTAAAGACAAACCCAGTGCTGCCGATGCTACGCCAAGACCCAAAGTTTTTTTGATACCCATGATTGATTTCCTCCTCGAATGGTTTGTTTTGTTGTGGAATTATTTGAGACTGCCTTTTTCCTGGTTAGCTTCAAAATTCAGAGTCAGCGCAAGCGTATCGCCCTGATAATAGTTCTGCGGCTGGAGGGTCTCCTTGAAGGCGAACTGGATGGTCAGGTTATCCGAGGTACCGGCTTTGATGCCGGACTTCTCTCCGCCTAAGATCGCTCCGACAATTCCCCGGGCCACCAGATCGGGACTCTCCTGCTCCAGATCGGCCAGCGAGATGACCAGGAGCGGTGATTCCTTCTTATCTTTGTTCACGAGGAAGGTCACAATAATATCATCCTTGAAATTATGGGAGCCGTTGTCTCCCTGGGCGTCTGTAATGGCCGATGAGGTGCGCAGTACCACTTTGGGAATATTGAGCGTCCCGTCGTTTTTGAGTTTGAAGTCCCGTAAGACCGTGTCGCCCGGCTTAAGATTGCTGAGATTCACAATGACGGAGGGATCAGATTGCAGTGATAGGGTTCCGTTGTTAAAAGAAGCTGAGGAAGTCGAAGTACTGCTGAAGTAAGCGAAGGTACCTCCGCCGACCAGGGTTAAGCCTAATGCTGCCGATACAACGCCGAGACCTAATGTTTTTTTGACGTTCATTTGTTCATCCCTCTCTTAATGAGTCTATTGAGTGCATAGCCGGTGCTTCCGGCAAGCTGTATTGTGGCTCCGCGTTTCGTAAACGGGAGAGGACAATTGATCATTGGACGAGATCAGTCAGAGTATCCGGGCTGCCGGCGCTGGCTGCGGATGAGGAGGCATTCTTCTTTTCCAGTGCCGCAACAGCCTTCCAGGATGAATACAGCGCGTAGAGCAGCAGGAGCAGTCCGGGAACAATCATCAGCACTACGCTTCCGGCTTTGGAGACTGCGAAGCTCAAGGCATAGCCCACATAGGGGACGGTCACGCCGGTGTACTCACCTACCACATTTGTGGAACTGACGGCTGCGGTGTCGGCTGCATCATTATTGTCGCCCTTGGTGGTGTAGCTGGCTTCCCCCAGAGCACTGTTCAGCTCGGCATCGACCACGCGGTGGGTAATCAGG
The DNA here is from genome assembly GCF_038002225.1 of Paenibacillus sp. FSL R7-0204. Classification (NCBI taxonomy): domain Bacteria; kingdom Bacillati; phylum Bacillota; class Bacilli; order Caryophanales; family Paenibacillaceae; genus Paenibacillus; species Paenibacillus sp. FSL R7-0204. The sequence goes on along the minus strand of NZ_JBBOCA010000001.1, from coordinate 7,455,394 downwards.
ATATTATCGGGATTCAGAAAAGTGATCACATCGCCCTTATGGAACCGGGTCATATCCCCGCCCGGCTTAATGGCCACAATGGAACCGGTCTGGATGCCGGGCTCCATGGAGCCGGATAATACCGTTTTGATCTGATAGCCGAAGAAGGAGGGCTCGCCGCCGGAGGCCTTGGAGATGACAACGGCTGTGATCAGCACCAGGAACACTATCAGAATCAGTGTGGAGATTATCGTATTGGCTATTTTTCGGATGCGCATCTTATTCGCCGCCTTTGCTGGTGTCGGATTGTGGAGACGGTGTAGCTGTAGGAGCAGGCTGCGCGCCGTCCAATACATTGCCCGGGATTACGCTGCCGGGTAATGGATCTGGAGTTGCTTCCGGTAAAAGAAGCTCAGGCGCCGGAGTGGCAGTGGGAATAACCTCTGCTGCTGCTGAAGCTGTGGGGACTGGATTGTCCTGTACAGGCGCTGCGGTAGCGGGCTCCTCTGCCGGCTGGCTTTTGTCAGGAGGACTGGTTGCGGGCGGCTGGTTCTGGGCTTGTTCATGCTCCAGCTCCAGCGCTTCGTCAGCAGCCTTCTGCTTCTCTTTGGCGAGCCGCTCGGCTTCTGCTCTGGCTTTTTCGGCCTTTTCAAGCGCCAGGCGTTCCTCTTCCTCTTGCTGTGCCTTCGCCTTGTCCTTAAGGGCCGTCTTGGTTTCAGCGATTTCTGCCAGCCGTTCCTGCAAGGTGTGGATGGTGGAGGACAGGGTATCCTTGGATGCCGTTAATTCGGTAGTCAACTGCTCATACGTGGCCAACAGCGCAGGGGATACCTGCGAATCTGCCTGATAAGCACTGGTTACGAACGAGAGAATAGGCTCTTCAGCAGGGAAGCCGTAGTCATCCTGCCGGAGAAAGACGCGGTCCGGATTGCCGGTGGGCAATGATCCGCCGATATCATGAATCGAGCCAAGGTACTCCACAATTCCGCTTAACGTCTCCGCCAGCGGCTCCGACAGAATTCCGCTTTGATGAAGACTCTCTTGAATCTGGTCGAAGAACTGTGCATCACGGATTTCCAGACAGTTAGGATCGAGATTCAGCATATACCCTCCGAGCTTGTGCAGAATGGCCGCTGCATAGCCGATTTCCTGCAGAATTTGTTGCCAGACCGTCCCGTTGAAGCCCAGTTGTTTCTCCAGCAGACCGATCTCGCTGTCAGCTTGAGTGAGTTGGGCTGAGAGCTCGCCCGCAGCCTGATCCAGCTCTGCAAGCGATAATTCTCCGGTAGCGACTGAGGTGCTATACACTCCACTGATGTTATGGCTGCCAAGGGAAGATTTCAGCTCTATGAGGGTGCTTAGGTGCCCGCTGAATTCGGACAACAGCTGTTCAATCTGACCCGGGAATACCGGGCATAGCCCGATGGAGCTGATCTGCTCCTGCGAGGTTTTGAACTCTCCATAGGTGCTGCCGATCTGGCCCGAGGTGTACATCAGAAGCACAGATACGGCCATACCCGATTGCAGAATCCGCAGGCCGAGCTTCCCGGTTTTTCGTTTGCGCCGCTTGGCAGATCTGGGGTACATAGCTAAGCCCCCTCTCAACTTGCTAATGAGTTATTCGTTATATTCGTTCTTAATAAAGAACGTTTTCGTAAGCAAATCATACACTGCTCCGCTCGGAAAAGAAAAATGTTATTTTCAGCGAAATGTTCGCAATAAAGTACGAATTTAGTGGGATATCTCGCTGTAACTACGGTTATCGCTGTTTTACACAAATGTTCTTTATAAAGAACACATGACTGGAGTGGATGGGAGGAGCGGGGGACGGTGAGGGGAGAAGAGGGGGGCGGAAAAGTGCATAGGAGTTATCCGCTGATAGTGGGCGGGAGGTGGAAATGAGAGGCATTAGTGCCCCTGAATGGGGCGAAAGTAGGCGCGAAGGTAACCCGGCCGAATGTATGCGGAACACCGAATACATTCGGTCAGCGGGAGGCGCGTGGGCAAAATGTATGCGAAAAACCGAACACAATTCGGATGCTGCACCAGTTGGCTAAACGGTGGGTTAGTGTATTCCGATGCAAAGAAGATACTGTCCATAAAAGGACAGTACCTCTCCGCTAGTATTATGAAAATGTACGATATCGCTGAACCTGTTTATTCATGTGATTTCCAGGTAAATACAACCTCAAGGAAGCTTCTCCCCACGCGAGGTGACGTACAGCTCATACCACTCCTTACGGGATAGATCCAGCTGGTCTGCGCCCGCACAGGCAGCGATCCGCTGCGGATTCACGGTGCCGATAACGGGCTGGATGGCTGCGGGATGCATCATCAGCCAAGCCAGTACGATGGCCTCGGGTGTCGCACCTTTCTCGTCAGCGAGTCTACGTACCATGGCCGCTGTATTCACAACATTCTCCGGCTGGCCTTCAAGCGGCCGTCCGCTGAAGAGTCCCTGGGCCAGCGGGCCCCAGGCCTGTAGCTGGATGTTCCCGGCACGGCAATACTCCATGGTGCCCTCCGGGAACGTAATGTCCTTCCAAGGGTCGCGGTTCACGCTGAGTACGGCGTCGACCCAGCTGATCCGGGACAGGCTCATATGCAGCTGGTTGACAATGAACGGCTCGTCGCAATAAGTCTGTAACAGCTGGATCTGGGCAGCACTCATGTTGGAGACGCCGAAGTGTCGCACCTTACCGGAGGCCTTGAGCTGATGTAGCGCTTCCGCCACCTCTTCGGGGTCCATTAACGGATCGGGGCGGTGCAACAGCAGGATATCAATATACTCTGTGCCCAGCCGTGCGAGAGTTCCATCAACGCTGGACAGAATGTGCTCCTTGGAGAGGTCGAAGCTATTGGAGATATCTCCCGGCTCCATCAGCTTGATGCCGCATTTCGACTGGAGCAGGATGTCCCCGCGCAGCCCCGGCCGCTCCTTGAAGATCTGCCCGAACACCTTCTCTGCCTTGCCCCGGGTATAGATATCCGCATGGTCAAAAAAATTAATGCCTATAGACAGCGCCGCATCCAGCGCCTCATGCCCCTGCTTCACATTCGCAGTTGTGACCGGTTCACGGTCCCACCCGCCGCCCAGCCCCATGCAGCCAAGGGCGATACGGCTGGCAGGTATGCCGCGCCGGTTAAGGGGTAACGCATTCAGCAATGTGATCCCTCCATCATATTCAGCTTGAGAATGCTCCGGTTATGTTACCGTAGCAGCACACTCCTTCAGAACCCGGTGTGGTATCTCTTGTCGCTGGAGGAGCGGTGCTTGGTGGTCTCTTTCTCCTTAAAAACTGTAGTACAGCCGGATGCCCAAGCCGCCCGCCAGCGGTTTGCTCCCTAATAAACACATACGGTCTTCGCTAAACAATCATATCGGCTAGCTACTTCTTTTAGTCTGGGATAATGGGTCCGCCGATATCATTCATTTTGCGTACGGCAACATCCTCATACAGGCGCTTCAGCCATTTCAGCTCGGTCTGGCTATGTTCATATCTGCCGTACATCATATGCAGCACCGAGCGGGGCACGATGGAGATATGCTCCTCGTATACTTGATAGGCATAATTCACTTGATGCTCCGCCTCCCGGATGCGTTCCTCCAGCAGCTTCGCCACCTTGTCCTGGTCGATATGACGCGCTAGGGCCAGGGCCATGTACAGCGGATGATAGGGCGGATCACTTTTCTTAATCTGCTGGAGAATGAGCTGCTCCATCAATTCTTTGCCTTTATCCGTAATGCGGTAGATGGTCTTATCCGGCCGGTCCGGGCTGTGAATGATCTCCACCGCCTCGATATGGCCGCCTGCGGCCAGCTTGTCAACGGCATAATATAAGGAACCGGTCTGCAGCTTGATGACTTGATCCATGGAGCGTTCCTTCATAACAAGGGTGATCTCGTAGGGATGCATATCCCGCTCCAGCAGAATTCCCAGAATCAGCAGCTTCATCGGCATGGGCTTACCGCTGACCTTGATTTGCACCGTGCTGGCTGCCCTGCGGCAGCAGACGGTCCTTCGGCATCAGCAGGACGAAGACCACCGTAAGCACCGCCGGAACGATGGCCCACAAGAAGGTATGCGAGATTGACGAAGACAGTGAATTCGTAATCTTCTCCAGGACAGGCGGCGGAATCTGCGCTCTGGCCTCGGGCGTCAACGCGGAACGCGGGTCGCCGAAGGAAGCGGCCTGGCCGCTGTCTCCGAAGGCTGTACTAAGCTCGGAGGCGAAGCGGTTACGCTGGATTATGCCGAAGATCGTTATTCCCAGCGTCATCCCGAGCGAGCGCATGAAGGTACTGGTGGACGTTGCCGAGCCGCGCTGGCGCATGTCGAAATGCTGGATCGAAGACAGGCTGAGCACGGAAAAGGAGAAGCCGACTCCGAAGCCGGTCAGGGCCATGAAGGTATTAAGCGCCATCCGGGAGGTCTCCGGGGTCAAGGTGCTGAGGGAGTAGATCCCGCCCACGAAGCAGACTGCTGACAGCAGCATGATGTTGCGGAAGCTCGTTTTGGTGGTAAGCAGACCGCCGGACTGGCTGCCGATTACGGTACCGATCATCATCGGCATCAGAATCAGGCCGGAGTTGGTGGCCGAGCCGCCGTATACCCCCTGGACGTAGATCGGGATATATACCGTGGCTACGATGAATGCCGAACCATAGAACAGCCCCAGGATACTGCTGGTTGCGAACAGGCGCTGGCGGAACATGGCGAAGGAGATGACCGGCTCTGCCGCGATTTTTTCAATGACAATGAAGGCGATTAGAAGCACGGCGAACGCAGCGAACAAGCCGAGAATGACCAGAGAATCCCAGGCACACTGGTTACCGCCAAGCTCCAGGGCGAACATCAGGCAGATAATCCCTGCCACCAGGGTGAAAGCGCCGCCCCAGTCAATCCGCTGCTTGGAATGCGATATGGATTCCTTGTAGGAGGTCATAATAAGGAAGAACGAGACAATCCCGATGGGCAGGTTAATATAGAAAATCCAGTGCCAGCTCATATATTCGGTGATATAAGCACCAAGCAGAGGCCCAATCACACTGGAGATCCCGAAGACAGCGCCGAAGAGTCCGGTGAGCTTGCCTCTTTTCTCAGGCGGGAAGATGTCGAAGACAATCGTGAAGGCAATCGGCATCAGTGCACCGCCGCCAATCCCTTGAATCGCACGGTAAATACTGAGCTGGGTAATGCTCGCCGACGTTCCGCACAGGGCGGAGCCAATCAGGAACACGATAAGCCCGAAGATGAAAAACCGCTTGCGCCCGTACATATCCGACAGTTTGCCGAAGATCGGGGTGCCGGCCATAACCATGACCATATAAGCAGAGGTGACCCAGACGATTTTATCCAGTCCTCCAAGATCGGACACAATCGTGCCCATAGCTGCGGCAACAATGGTATTATCCATGGCCGACATCAGAATACCGAGCAGCAGTCCGACAATGACGAGCTTGAGATTACTTTCTTTGGTGTGCATGTTAAGCTCCTTTATGTTTAAAATTCAATGGAATCTTATTATATTCAAATTTGAATAGGGTGGCAATTGTTTTTTTCAGGAGGACAGACGGGTTGGGATCTGCTTGGGAACTTGCAAGCGTGTACTTGGTATTCCTTATCGGCCGGACCTTTATTCCAGCTACAATAGGGCAAAGTACTCTAAAGGAGGGTGGAGAGCACTTGTCCGCTAAGGTCTTGACATACCCATGGGGGGTATATTATATTGGTACATAAGGAGGCTGATTCCTGTGTCAACAAATGAGAAGAACCCTGCCGGACAAGATTGTGCCGAAGCCTGCCATTCTTCTGCTTCCGGCGACCGCAAGAGTCATCATTCCCCGGAATTCAAGAATGGGCTGACGACCCGGCTGAACCGGATTGAAGGGCAGATCCGCGGAGTGAAAGGCATGATTGAACGGGATACCTACTGCGATGATGTGCTGAATCAGCTGGCGGCGGTGCAGGCGGCCCTGAACAGTGTCGGCAAGCTGCTGCTTGAAGGCCATATGAAGAGCTGTATTATCGAACGGATCGAAGCCGGTGAGCATGAGGTGATTGACGAGCTGCTGGTTACGGTGAACAAGCTGATGAAATAAGGGTTGGGCCTGGAGAAATGGAACTGTGAGAATCAAAAGTACAAATATGAGGACGTAACTGCGGTGATTGTTGAACTTTCGGCCGCTGTTGTCCACGGATTTCATGATTGATACCGCCATAGCGGTAGAAATCCGAGGACAAAGGCGGTCGCTGGCGCTCCTACAGTTTCAAAATTCCCCTCCGTTACTATCATCTTTGTAGGGAATAGTTCAAGTTCTCCAGGCTGTGGTGAGGAAGAAGAGACAAACAAAGGTCTGATTGTACTTAGTGCAATAGAATTCCTGCTAAACAATCCAAATACCTATTCTATTGTATTTCGTACAATTGAAATCAGGGAAATAAGGTTAAAGTGCCTAAAAGTTGAAAATCTAATGTACAAAATACAATAGATTTGATTTGGAGGCTGATTTATCCGGTATCTGTTGTACAAAGTACAATCAAGCACAGCCATCCCTTCCTCGCGTATCAAAATCTATATAGCTGGCTGTCGAATATGAACACAAATTATGCGTATACCAACAACAATTAGGAGGTTATTCAAATGTCGAATGTAACACTGAATGTTGAAGGAATGTCCTGCGGTCATTGTGTAAGTGCTGTAGAGAAGGCTGTTAGTGGTGTAGGCGCTGCGGCGAAGGTGGATCTGCCGGCGAAGACGGTGGCGGTTGAATTTGATGAGAATACAGTAAGCCTGGATAAGATCAAGGCCGCTATTGAAGATCAGGGCTACGACGTAGTGTGAGCTAAGGGTTGTAATATAAGGGCTTGGAGCAGGGAACCCTGGGGTACAGGGCCGGGCGCCAATGCCTTTTCTTTTCAAAATAAATATACCCCATAGGGGTATATGGAGGTGCATGAGGATGGAAAAGAGTGCAGAGTCCGCCCCGCAGCAGACCACGCTGCAAATTACCGGCATGACCTGCTCTGCTTGTGCGACGCGGATTGAGAAGGGCTTGTCCCGCATGGAGGGGGTATCCCGGGCGAATGTCAATCTGGCGCTGGAGCAGGCTACAGTGGGCTTCGATCCGGCAGTTGCAGATGTGGCGCAAATGGAGGAGAAGATCCGCTCTCTGGGCTATGATACGCTGAAGGAGTCGGCGGATTTCGATATTACCGGCATGACCTGTGCCGCCTGCTCGGCGCGCATTGAGAAGGTGCTGGGACGGATGCCGGGGATCGCGGCTGTGAATGTCAACCTGGCGCTGGAGACTGCGCATGTGGAATATTCGCCGGCCAATGTCAGTCCAGCCGGGATTATGGATAAGGTGAGCAGCATCGGCTATAAGGCGTCACTTAAGCAGGAACGGAAGGATATCGCGGAGCAGCGCAGTGAAGAGATTACACGCAAGCGGAATAAGTGGATGATCTCTGCGTTGTTGTCCCTACCGCTGCTCTGGGCCATGGCGGGCCACTTCTCGTTCACAACCTGGATCTGGACGCCTGAGCTATTCATGAATCCCTGGTTCCAGCTTGTGCTGGCGACCCCGGTTCAGTTCGTGATCGGCTGGCAGTTCTATGTCAGCGCCTATAAGGCGCTGAAGAACGGCAGTGCCAACATGGATGTGCTGGTGGTGCTGGGCACCTCGGCGGCGTATTTCTACAGCTTATACCTGACGATTGATTCGCTGAAAATGAGCGGGATGCACCACACCGTGGAGCTGTACTTCGAGACCAGTGCGGTTCTGATCACGTTAATTCTCGTAGGCAAGTGGTTCGAGGCGCTGGCGAAGGGGCGTTCATCGGATGCGATCCGCAGCCTGATGGGGCTGCAGGCCAAGACTGCGCTGGTGCTGCGGGACGGTGCAGAGCTGAGTATTCCCGTCGAGGATGTAGTGATCGGCGATATTGTGCTGGTGAAGCCGGGCACCAAGGTGCCTGTAGACGGTGAAGTCGTGGAGGGGCTGTCCTCCGTTGATGAATCCATGCTCACAGGCGAGAGTATCCCGGTGGAGAAGAAGCCTGGGGATTCCGTTATCGGAGCTACGCTGAACAAGAACGGAATGCTGCGGGTCAAAGCCCGCAAGGTCGGCCGTGATACGGCGCTGGCACAGATTATCAGAGTCGTGGAGGAGGCGCAGGGCTCGAAGGCGCCGATCCAGCGGATTGCCGATGTCATCTCCGGGATCTTCGTGCCGATTGTGGTCGGTATTGCTATCGTAACCTTCGGGGTCTGGTATATCTGGGGAGCGCCGGGGCAGTTCGCGGAAGCCCTGGAAAAAGCCATTGCGGTGCTTGTCATCGCCTGTCCATGCGCACTGGGACTGGCGACACCAACCTCGATTATGGCCGGGTCCGGCCGGGCCGCCGAGTTCGGCATCCTGTTCAAGGGCGGGGAGCATCTGGAAGCTGCGCAGGGCGTGAAGGTAGTGGTCGTGGATAAAACCGGGACCGTGACCAACGGCAAGCCGGTGCTGACCGATATCGCAGCGACTACAGCAACAACTTCGCAAGGCGGGGTGCTTGGCGAGAACCGGCTGCTGGCCATAACAGCGGCTGCGGAGAAGCTCTCGGAGCATCCACTGGCGGAGGCCATTGTGGCCGGAGCACAGGGCAGAGGGATCGACCTGCCGCCTGCGGGCCAGTTCGAGGCGGTACCGGGACGCGGGGTGTCGGCGGTAGTGGACGGCCAGAAGGTAAGCGTAGGCACACGGCGGATGATGGTGGAGAACGGGCTGGATATCGGGCCGTGGACAGGGATCATGACCAGGCTGGAGCAGGAAGGCAAAACAGCGATGCTGGTAGCTGTGGAGGATGCGGTAGCGGGAGTGATTGCTGTGGCTGACACCATCAAGGAGACCTCCCGCGAGGCGGTAGCCCGGCTGCATGCCATGGGCATCGAAGTTGTCATGATTACCGGAGACAACAAAATTACGGCTCAGGCGATTGCGGATCAGGCGGGCATCCGCACGGTTCTGGCGGAGGTGCTGCCCGAGGGCAAGGCGGAAGAGATCCGCAGGCTCCAGAGCGGCGGGGTCAAGGTGGCTATGGTCGGCGACGGCATCAACGATGCTCCGGCGCTGGCGACCGCGGATACGGGCATGGCGATTGGCACCGGCACGGATGTGGCGATGGAGGCGGCGGATATTACGCTGATGCGCGGCGATCTGATGAGTATCCCGGATGCGATCCTGATGAGCCGCAAGACCATGCGCAATATCAGGCAGAATCTGTTCTGGGCGCTGGCCTACAATACGCTCGGCATCCCGATTGCGGCGCTCGGCTTCCTGGCCCCTTGGCTGGCCGGAGCTGCGATGGCCTTCAGCTCGGTATCGGTGGTACTGAACGCGCTGCGGTTACAGCGCGTCAAGCTGTAAGAATTATGCGGTCTGCCGCAGCCGGGTCATCCGGACGGACGGAAGGGCGCAACTCAAAGAATCGCCGGCGAGCATCTGCCGGCGATTCTTTATTTTTTATAAGCAGCGGAGGGCGGCGAACGCCGGAATATGCGCCTTATATAGACCTATTCCGTATATCCTTGCTCTATTTGCCCGCTGCTGCGGAAGCCGCAGCGGTCTTTTTCCGGCCCAGCAGGTTCGTGCCAATGACCCCGGCAATGATCAGGATTGATCCGATCCAGTGATAGACCGTGATCTGCTCACCCAGAAAGATCGCTCCGGCTGCAATGGATACGATGGTGGAGAGGTTGGTGAAGACGCTCATAAGTGAGGCCTCGATTTTGGATAAAATATAGGTTGAAGTCAGGGTTGTGACCAGCGAGGCGACCACCCCCAGATATACGGCGGACAGGACAAACGTTGCACTTCCCAGCGGATTCAGGAAATCCCCAAGCGTCCCGCTGACTGTATGTCCGGTAAGCGAGATGATCAGGAAGGTGGCGAAGCCGACCCCCATCATCAGGTAGCTGAGCTCAGCGGGGCTGAAGTGGCTGGAGAGGGAGCGGGCCAGCACGCTGTATCCGGCAAAAGCGAGACAAGTCATGAACAACAGCACAATCCCGGTCATATTGGACAGCTGAATGCCGCTCCCCTTCATGACGAAGATGAATACCACGCCGAATACCGAGAGGAAGATGCACAGCTTTTGCAGCAGGGTGGTCTTCTCCTTCAGGAAAATCGCGGCGATGATCATCGTCACCACCGGAGTGAACGAATAGAGGATGCCTCCCTCGGCTGAGGTGGCGCGCTGAAGTCCGAAGACCTGCAGGGTGAAGAAGCCGAGCGGGTACATCGCGGCGAGCAGCAGGGCCCGGCCAATCGGCTTGCCCCGGTAGGAAACCTTGACCCAGCCGAGGGCGACCGGAACCGACATGACGGCAAAAGAGGCAGCGAACCGGAAGGTTAGCGTGTCGAGCGGCCCGGCATGTGCCAGAGCTACTTTGGTGAACAGGAAGGAGAAGCCGATAATGACCGCATTGAGTACGGCGAAGCTGTAGGCCAGCTTGAGTCCTTGTTTGTGCATGGGTACATCTCCTTGTAGGTTAGTGAAGATTGGATGCTGTAAACATTCGATCTATTACTTTAAAATTAAAGGAAAAGGCGTACACCAACAATACAAGCTTTCCTCAACTGTACCGGTACAGTCTGCTACGATCCCTATATAATAAGGGAAGAATAATAGGATAGAATACACGGTATAGCAGAGTAATGACGGTGAACGGAGGCGGGCGATGAACAAGTATCATCAGGTGATCACAGAGCTTGAGAGGCAGATGAAGGAAGGGCAGTACCGCCCGGGAGACAAGCTGCCGTCTGTGCGCAGTGCTTCAGAAATCTACGGCTGTAGCGTCAGTACCATTCTGAAGGCTTACGGGGAGCTGGAGCGGACGCATACGATCTACTCCATTCCGCAGAGCGGCTATTATATGGTGGACAAGACTACGGATTCGGAAGCGGCGGGGAGTGAAGGGACAGTTGATTTTGCTTCGGCTTCACCGGATTTTAACGTCTTTCCGTACCTGGACTTCCAGCATTGTCTCAATAAGGCGATTGACCAGTACAAATACCATCTGTTTACCTATGGCGATGCGCTGGGGCTGGAGTCGCTGCGCCGCACCCTGGTGTCGCATCTGGCGGAGTATCAGGTGTTCGCCAAGGCGGAGTCGATCCTGATTACCTCGGGGATTCAGCAGGCGCTGGAGATACTGGCCAGAATGCCTTTTCCCAGCGGCAGGACGGAGATTCTGGTGGAACAGCCGGGGTATGATATCTATCTGCGGTATTTGGAGGCTGAGGGTCTGCCGGTGAGCGGAATCGGACGTTCGGCGGCGGGCATCAACCTGCAGGAGCTGGAGGAGCAGTTCGCCAGCGGGCGATTCAAATTTTTTTATACGATGCCCAGATATCACAATCCGCTCGGGACAACATACAGCACAGAGGAACGCAAGGCCATTGCCGGACTGGCAGCCAAATACGATGTCTATATTGCCGAGGATGATTATATGGCGGATCTGGGGATTGGACGGCGTTATGACCCGATCTATGCGTATGACCAGACCTCCCATGTCATTTATCTCAAAAGCTTCTCCAAAATCATCTTCCCGGGCCTCCGGCTCGGTGCGGTGGTGGTACCGCAGCCGCTGCTGGAGACCTTCCGCTCCTATAAAGGCTACACCGATACCTCGCTGCTGTCGCAGGCCGCGCTTGAGGTATACATCAAGAACGGGATGTACGGGCATCACAGGCATAAGATTAAGGCTATGTATGCCAAAAGAATCCGCGCGGTATACGAAGCACTCGGGCGGCATAATACAGACGGCTTAATCGAAGCCTCTGCGGACAGCTCCGGCATCTATATCCAGTTCAAGCTGCCGGTTACCGTCAACCTGGAGCGTCTGGTCAAGCGCCTGGCCGGGCGGAAAATCCGCGTGGTGCCGGGGAACGGCTTCTATCTGCCGGGTTACCAGACCCGGGAGAAATTCCTGCGCATCAGTATTTCCCGGGCGGGGCTTACGCAGATTGATGAGGGAATCCTGGCGATTGTCCAGGAGGTAAAGCGGGGGAGCGGGTGGTAAAGGCCGTAGAGGCGGAAGAGGGAGGAAGAGGCTGGAAGGCCCCCCCCTTGTTGTCTGAGCCGTGAAATGGGATCATAATAGGCTTATATAGGAGTGAAGAAAGGCGGAACGATAATGAAACCGACGAATGAAACCCTTGAGCTCTTGAACCGTCATACCTCTGTCCGCCAGTACCAGGACAAGCCGGTCAGTGACGAGCTGCTGGCAGCAGTGATTGGAGCGGGACAGATGGCTTCGACCTCCAGCAATGTCCAGGCGTACACAGTTATTGCTATAACGGAGCCAGCACTGAAAGCCCAGTTATCTGCCTTATCCGGCAATCAGGCGTACATCGAGCAGTGCCCGGTCTTTCTGGTCTGGTGTGCGGATCTGTACCGGCTGCGGGAGGCGTCTGCTCCGCATTTGCAGGGGAAGCCGTCCTATGAGGACACGGCCGAGAACCTGATTGTAGCGACTGTCGATGTGGCGCTCGCGGCGCAGAATGCTGCCGTTGCCGCAGAATCGCTCGGCCTTGGCATTGTCTACATCGGCGGTATCCGCAATGAGATCGCCGCTGTATCTGAGCTGCTCGGCCTGCCCGAGCTGGTCTACCCGGTCTTCGGCATGTGCCTCGGGTATCCGGCCGCCGTGAACGGTATCCGCCCGCGCCTGCCGCAGGCGGCAGTGCTGCATCATAACGGCTACAATGCCGAAGCCGCAGTGGAACAGGCCCGCGTATACGACGCCATCTCCAGCGACTATATGCGCGAGCGTACCGGCGGCCAGAGCGCAGCCTCCTGGTCGGAGATGATGGCCGGCCGGCTGGCTCAGCCTGCCCGGCTGCACATGAAGGAATTCCTGCTTAGCAAGGGATTCATGCAGCGGTAGCGATTTGGTGAGCCTTCCCCGTGGTCGCGGGGGAGGCTTTTTTTGGATTGGAGGGGCGCGGGGCGAATGTACGCGGAAAATCGAACATAATGGTCTGGTGCGAATGTGCGCAGGCCCCAATACTCAACAGCCAGTAACATATTTAGAGAAATCCTGCCAAAAGTGCAACAATGCTGGGTAATAGAAGCGGCCAATGCAGAAATCCTGCACGAAATGCAACAAAGCCAGCACTAACTTGCTCAAAACGCCAAAATTCCTGTAAATCATGCAACATTGCACCGCAGCCAGTAACATGTCTTGAGAAATCCTGCAAAAACTGCAACAATGTTGCTCCATACAAGCTGAGGCAGAGAGTGAAAACCATCAAAATTGGCCGGAGATAGGCAGAACGTCACCATGATGTGCAACTGCGGGGTATCGGGACGAATGTGTGCTGAAAACGACATACAATATGCAACTGCAAGGGTGATCGGGGTGAATGGATGTCGAAAACAACATACAATGGGTTCGAGTGAAGGTGAGTAAGCCGAAGCGAGGGGAGGGTAATCTTCTTTTTAATTATTTTGCATTAACTGCAAAATTGCATTAAAAGAAATTTTGCGTGTTGCGCAAAAATGTGGAAAGTGCTAAAATCTGGTCAGAGGTTGGATTTCGCTGGACGCCAACACCCGGGCCCGGAATCGCGCCGTAGCCAAATTCCCTCTTCAGCTTAGCGGCTGCTTTGTTGCGTATGATCTTGAAATCATAGATGCGAGAAGGAGGAGAATGGTATGGTACAGGTAGACGGGCAAGAGACAAAGGTGGCTGCACGTTTGACGCACAAGGTATTCTTCGAACGCGATGATATTGAATTTACGTTCCAGTGGCTGCTCTCGTTCGTACACTGCGGCGGCGTGTCACAGGGTGAAGTATTCAAGCTTGCACGGAACATCGATCCCAGCTCTTTGACCAGCTGGAAGACTGAATTCGAGAAGGAAGCCGTTAAGATCGAAGCTACGGCAGAGAACTGCCTGAAGAAGGGCCATCTGATCAGCGCCAGTGAGGCATTTATCCGTGCCCACTCGTATTACCGGGCAGCCTTTTACGGGGCTTTTCCGGATGAACCGGATTTCGCGCGGTATCACGGCAAAAGTGTGGAATGCTTCCGCAAGGCGCTTGATGCGAAGTCTGAGCAGATTCCCCATGAGTGGGTCGAGGTGGAATACAAGGGGTATAAGTTCCCGGGCTGCTTCCTGAAGGCGGAGCACGGGAATGCGCCTAAGCCAACGATTATTTTCCATAACGGCGGGGAAACGCACAAGGAAGATACCTATTTTCTCGGAGGGCAAGCGGCTATTGACCGGGGATATAACGCGCTGATCGTAGATCTTCCGTATGATGTATGCGTCAGATTCTATGAGCCGGAGGCGACAGCCCGGAACTTCCCGCGTGAGGAGCTGCATAATGTCTACAGAACCACCACGGATTTCGTTCTGGCCCGTCCGGATGTGGACCCTGAGCGGCTGGTGGTCAGCGGCATGAGCTATGGCGGGGCCAAGACGATGGTGCATGCCAGCTGTGACGACCGTTTCGCAGCGGCTGTGCCCAACTCACCGGTGTACTCCATGGCGTCCTTCATTGAACGCGGCATGCCTTCGTTTCTCCGGGGCAGTGCAGAAGAAGCGGCGGAGCAGACTAAGAAAATGCCATACACCGGCCAGGTCCTCTTCGCCGGATCGGCTTGGTCGCACGGCTTCGACAGTATTGCCGAGTGGTATCATGTAGCCAGGGAAGCCATCGAAGTGGACCCGAAGGACGTCAAATGTCCCCTGCTCTCCATGTATTCTGAAGCAGAGCATCCTGAGATGCAGCGGCAGGCGATAGACACTTATGAGAAGGCTCCGAACAAGAAGAATGCGATCTTCAAGGGGACGGAAGAGGATGGTGCCGACCTGCACTGTCAGTTGAACAATCTGCCGCTCAGCTACCAGGTGATGTTTGACTGGCTGGACGAGGTACTGGATTATAACATTCAGCTTCCAGTGGCGCAGTAAACAATTCCGCAAGATGATACTAGGGTCTGTAGTGCTGAAATTTTCAGCACCGCAGGCCTTTGATTACATACAGAATTGACTACATACAGGAATGGAGACATAGACGGACATGACGACTGAAAAACAGGGATTAAGAGAACGCAAAAAGGAAGAGACCAGGCGGACGCTAAGTGATGTAGCCTGCAGACTTGCCATGGAGAAAGGGGCCAGCCAGGTTCGCGTGGAGGATATTGCCGCAGCCGCGAATGTCTCCCTGCGGACATTCAACAACTATTTTGCTTCCAAAGAAGCCGCAATGGTTGGCAATGCATATCAGCGTTCCGAGCGTATAGCGGTTACCCTTGCCGGCCGCCCTTCAGATGAACCGCTTCAGGACTCCATCCGCACCGCTGTACTTGAAGGATTCGCTGAGACTACAGACCGTCAGTGGTATGCACGCATAGTCCTTCTTCGTGATGATCCGGCATTGTTCGGCGCGACACGGAAGGTGGAGATCGAGATTGAGCGGGAGCTCGCCAAGGTGATATCGGAACGTACACACAAGGATGTGAAGCTCGACCTGTATCCGGACTTATTGGCCGCGCTGCTCATGGCAGCGATACGTACAGCGGTTTTCCATTGGGTAAGCGCCCCTCCCGGAGGTCAGACGCTGAACGACATGCTGGAACAGGCGATTGGACAATTGAGGTTTGAGTAATATGAACACGGAGGCGCTCCTGCTACGATAACGGAATCGTGGACAGGAGCGCTTTATTTAAATATAAGAACTTATATGTTTCACATGATAAATTATCCTTCTATTTCTCGCTGAAACGGTACCGTCTTTAAAAGGACGGTAAAGCCGTTTCCACTTGTTGCCGGGTGACAGTTGTCACTTTGAATCGGTGACAGTCCATACTGATGCTTCTCTCCGGTCTCCGGTACGATAGCAATATAGCCAAGAGGGCAGAAGGACACGGAGGGATACACGATGGAACACGTCATTGAAGTGAACAATGTCAGCCGCAGCTTCCAGGAGAAGCAAGCGGTAAAGCAGGTGAGTTTTACGATTAGTCGCGGCTCGATCACAGCGGTGCTTGGCCCGAACGGGGCCGGCAAAACCACTACACTGGCGATGCTTCTGGGCTTGCTTGAGCCCTCGGAGGGCAGCGTGACGGTGTTCGGTCTTAAGCCGGCAGATGTCAGGGTGAAGCAGCGGACCGGAGCCATGCTCCAGGAGGTCAGCGTCATGGACCGGCTGAAGGTCCGGGAGCTTTTGGCCCTGATCCGCAGCTATTATCCGCAGCCGATGGAGATGGAGGTGCTGCTTCAGGCGACGGGGCTGGGGGAGACGGATCTGAACCGCTATGCGGAGAAGCTCTCCGGCGGGCAAAAGCGCAGTCTCAGCTTCGCGCTGGCGCTGGCGGGCAACCCGGATCTGCTGTTTTTTGACGAGCCTACGGTGGGGCTGGATACGACAGCGCGGCGGCATTTCTGGGAGAGGGTGCGGGGACTGGCCGATCAGGGCAAGACGATTCTGTTCAGCACCCATTATCTGCAGGAGGCGGAGGATATCGCGGACCGGATTCTGCTGTTCAACCGGGGAGTGCTGGCAGCGGACGGAAGCCCGGATGAGATTAAGGCGAGACTGGTCAAGAAGTCGCTGTCCTTCCTGGCGTCCGGCGACCCGGCGCTGCTGCGCAGTCAATTGCTGGAGCTGCCAGCCGTGGAAGGCTGCTACGAGAAGGATGGACGGCTGCATGTGTCGACAGGGAATACGGATGAGGCGCTGCGGGCTATTTTCGTGAACGGACTGGCGGTGCAGGATGTACGGATCGACCAGGGGAAGCTGGATGAAGCGTTCGAGCAATTGACCCTGAATCAAGAGGAGGCGGCAGTATGATGAACCCTATGATGGCCCAGTGCAAGGCAGAGCTGCTGCGGATTATCCGCAATCCCTATTATGTATTCTGGTCGCTGCTCATGCCGATTATGTTCTACTTCATCTTCACCCGGGTGGTGAATACGGGGACGGACGATACGAAGCAGTGGCAGGCGCATTATCTGATGTCGATGGCGGCCTTCAGCGTGATGGGCTCGGCGATTATGACGCTCGGCGTCCGGCTGGTGCAGGAGCAGACGCAGGGCTGGAATACGTTTATCCGCATTACTCCGCTGCCGTCTTCGGTATATTTTTTCGGCAAAATGTTCGGTCAGAGCATCATGCATCTGTTCTCGGTTCTGTGCATTTTCGCAGCCGGGTACCTGATTAACGGGGTATCGCTGACAGCAGCGCAGTGGCTGCTTAGCGGACTGTGGCTGCTTGCGGGCTCTCTGCCTTTTCTGGCGCTGGGTACGATTATCGGGTCCATGAAGCGGGTGGATACGGCCAGCGGGGTGAGCAATGTGCTCTATATGGGGCTGGCGGTGGCCGGGGGCATGTGGATGCCTCTGGAGATTATGCCTAAGCTGATGCAGAAGATCGGACACTGGCTGCCGTCCTACAATTATGGAGATGGAGCCTGGGCGATTGTAGCGGGAGATTCCCCGTCGTGGAAGGCCGTACTGCTGCTGCTCGGTTACCTGGCTGTATTTATGTTATTATCGGTCTATATAAGGCGAAAACAGGAAGCGGTGTAATCCATGGTGGCACGTAAGCAGTTCCGGATATTTCCGAAAAGATTCGGCTTCTTCCCCTATATCTGGCTGTTCTATCTGGTGTTCCCGGTGCTGAATCTCGATGGCTACAGCGGCTATAAGCTGATGTGGGGAGTGGCGCTGCTCCTGCTGTTCCTGGTGATTTACCGCCAGCTCTACTGGGCGGAAGAGAGAACGTATACGGCCTGGCTGGGGCTGCAGATGCTGATTATTGTCGTGCTAACCGTAGTCTATAGTCCCTACAACATGTATATGGGCTTCTTCACCAGCAACTTTATCGGCTGGTATACCGACTTGCACCGGTTCAGACGGGCCTTGGCCATATTCACAGCTATGCTGATCGCGTTGGCTCTGCTGTCCCTGGATCAAATGTACAGCACGGGGGGATTGCTGTTCATGGTGCCCTTTGCGCTGATGATGCTGATTACTCCCTTCGGTATCCGCTCCATGAACCGGCGGAGGATGCTGGAGAAGGAGCTGGATCAGGCCAATGAGGTGATTAGAGAGATGATCAAGCGCGAGGAACGGATGCGCATCGCCCGCGATCTGCATGACACGATGGGACATACATTGTCGCTGATTACGCTGAAAAGCCAGCTTGTTGAAAAGCTGGTTGTCAAAAATCCCGAGCGGGCGCAGGCGGAAGCCCGTGAGATCCAGCGGACCTCGCGGGCCGCGTTGCGCCAGGTGCGGGAGCTGGTCTCAGAGATGCGTGCAGTCTCAGTTGCCGAAGAGCTGGCTGAGGCAGCGGAGATGCTGCGCAGTGCGGAGATCGCGCTTGAAGTTGAAGGGGATGCAGCACTGCTAGGCGTATCCGATCTGACGCAGAGTATTCTCAGCCTCTGCATCAAGGAGGGCGTGACCAACATCGTCAAGCACAGCCGTGCGGACCAGTGCCGGATCAGCATCGTAATGACACCCGGCGAGGTACAGATTACGCTGGAGGATAACGGCATAGGGGTAGATGCCTGCGGCTCGGAGAGCACGGATCGACGGGACGGCAATGGCATGAAGGGAATGGGCGAGCGGCTGGCCCTGATTGACGGTTCACTGACGCTTGCTCCGGGTCCCGGCGGGGGAACCCGGCTGACGGTGGTCACACCAAGAGTAGTTAAGGATGGAAAGGATGGGGAAACGGCATGATCAGCATCATAATTGCCGAAGATCAGCGGCTGCTGCGCGGCGCGATGGCTTCGCTGCTCGATCTGGAGGATGATATTGAGGTAGCGGGCGAAGCGGGAGACGGGGCGGAGGCGCTGGCTCTGATCGAGCGTGTCCAGCCGGATGTGTGTCTGATGGATATTGAGATGCCGCTGATGAGCGGTCTGGAGGTGGCCGAGCTGCTGAAGTCGCGGGGCTGCCGCACCAAAATCATTATCCTGACCACCTTCGCCCGTCCCGGTTATTTCGAGCGCGGGGTGAAGGCCGGGATTCAGGGGTATCTGCTGAAGGATGAGCCGGTGGATAAGCTGGCGGATGCCATCCGCCGCGTGATGGGCGGGGGCCGCGAGGTCTCCCCCGAGCTGGTCTTTGGCAGCCTGCGTGAAGAGAACCCGCTCTCGGACCGGGAGCGGGAGATTCTGAAGCTGGCTGCCGCAGGCCGCAGCGCCGGAGAGATCGCCGCGGCGCTCCACCTCTCCTATGGCACGGTCCGCAACTACATCTCGGAGATCCTCAGCAAGCTTGCGGTCAAGACCCGGATCGAAGCCGTGCGGCTGGCGGAGGATAAGGGCTGGATCTAGGCAGGCAGGGGCAAGCTGGGCTGGGGTGGGCGGTGAGTGTACGAAGATGCAGGATGTGTCTGGAGAAGCCATGCCTTGAAACATAACAGTTTTGCTATATGATGCGATGTGCTACATGCACTCTGTACAACTAAATCGCCTGTTGTACCGCCGAAACTCCATATAGCTGAATTTGGTGCAATTAAACTAACTGTATATTCTGGTTTTGACTCATTTTGGGCTAACTTAGTTGTACCAATTACAGTTATAGCAGACAAACTATGCTTTTGGCTGCTTTTAATCGCACGTAATACAGCTATGGGTGGAATGGTTAGCTCCACTGTATTTTATACAACAGATGTCCCTTGAATCGGCGATTAACCCTATTCTGTTGTACTCTGTACAGCAGAAATCTTCGAAAGTGGTGTTTTGCGGCAAATAAACAAAAATCTGCTGTACGAAATACAGCAGAAGTGAATTTTGACTGGAATATTGCAGATTCTATTGCAGTAAATACAATCAGATAGAGTTGTGCCGCTATAGACAAGGCAGTGCCGAATCAGGAGCGCTGTAGATGCGCATAGCAAGGGGCGCAAGCTTATCCCGCTAAGTCACCAGCGCAGCACCCCCTCTTAGCTCTGGCTCTTCGCCTGCTCCTCGCGCATCCACTCTGAGAGCTGGCGCCGCATCCGGAGGAACTCCGGCGAATCGGCGATCTCTTCGCGGCGCGGACGCGGGAACGGGACCTCCACGGTGTGGAGGACGGAGCCGGGACGCCCCGAGAAGACGTAGATGCGGGTGGAGAGCAGCAGCGCCTCTTCGATGTTGTGGGTGATGAACAGCACGGAGCGGCGGTTCTCCTCCCACAGCTCCAGCAGCCAGCGCTGCATCTGCTCGCGGGTCAGCGCATCGAGCGCGCTGAACGGCTCGTCGAGCAGCATCAGCTCCTGCGGCGCGAGCATGGCCCTCAGGAAGGCGGCCCGCTGCTGCATGCCGCCGGACAGCATGTGCGGGTAAGCCCGCTCGAAGCCGCCGAGGCCGATCTTCGCCAGCCAGTGGCGTGCAGCCTCGCGGGCCTCCCGCTTGGGGGCGCCTTGCAGCTCGGCGCCAAGCAGGACGTTATCCAGTGTGCTGCGCCACGGGAACAGTGCGGGCTGCTGCGGCATATAGCTGATCTTGCCGCGCTGCCCGGTCACCGGGATGCCGTTCATGCTCACGGTTCCGGTATCCGGCAGCGTAAGGCCGCCGATGATATGGAACAGCGTGCTTTTCCCGCAGCCGGACGGGCCGACAATGGAGACGAATTCCTGCGGCTCCACGGTCAGGGACACCTGATCCAGCACCTGCGTCTCCCGGCGGCGGTGCTGGAACGACTTGCTGATGCCGCTGACTTCGAGCGCAGGCGGCACACTCCGTGTACCCAGGCGTCCATCTACGTCCGCCTTCTCCAGTTCAATTCTCGTAAGCTCAGACACTTCGTCCAGCCTCCTTCAGTGCATTATGGTTACTTCCGTTCTGGATGATCCTTCCGTACACGTTAAGCATCCTTGCGCGGCTTCCAGCGCACCAGCCATCTCTCCAGCAGGGCAATGAGCGCGAATAATACGAGACTCAGCAGCACGATGATGGCGATAGCCACGAACATCCGGTCCGCACGGTAAGAGGACTTCTGCAGCAGCATATAGTAGCCGATCCCTTTGTCGGCGCCGATCCATTCGGCCACCACTGCGCCCATCACCGCATAGGTGGCGGAGATTTTGAGCCCGGAGAACAGGGAGGGCAAGGAGCCGGGAAGCTCCAGCCGGGTGAAGATCTGCCACTTGCCCGCACCGGCCATCTTCATATAATTCATCATCACCCGGTCGCTTTGGGCCAGTCCGCCCATGGCTGCAACAGCTACGGGGAAGAAGCAGACGAGGGTGATCAGGATGATTTTGGGCAGCAGGCCGAAGCCGAACCAGATAATCAGCAGCGGGGCCAGCGCAATGGAGGGCACATTCTGGCTGAGGATCAGCAGCGGATAGATCGCCCGCTTGACCCAGGGCAGCAGATGCAGCAGCAAGGCGGTGAGCAGGCCGATGCCTGTGCCGACCGGGAAGCCGATCAGGGTCAGCCGCAGCGTGGCGGCGGTGTGCTCCCAGATCCCGGAGGCGTTGTTCTTCGATTCACGCGCGATATCCGCGGGGCTGGGCAGCTGGTAAGCCGGGATGTCGAATAGCATGACCGATAGCTGCCATATCCCGACAAAAAAGAGGACCGCCACAAAGGGCGGCCACACTAGCTTCCAGGTGCTTCTCACGGCCGGTATTTCTCCGTCAGCTTCTCCATGCTGATGCCGCCCGGATTATGGGCGATCTTGATCTGGGAGATGACACTAGGACTGCCGGAAGCGATCAGCGCCTCATGCATATCACGCACAATATCGAGAAGGTCGGACAGCTCGCCCTCCATCGTGGTCTCCAGCGGATTCACCTGATGCTTCACGCCTGACTTCTGAATGACCTCAATGGCCTTGTCCACGTAAGGGATGGAATCCTCGTTGTTCGGTGTCTTCGGAATTACCTGAATGCTGAGCAGTGTATTAGCCATGATCAATCATTCCTTTCAAGTTAGGTATAAGATTCCCGCCATGCGGGCTCATTATGATTCCGGCAAAAATTCATTCGTAAACGTACTCTCCGCATCCAGCGGCTTATCCAGCAGCTTCAGGCCGTACATCCAGTCGGCGTAATTCTTCCAGATCTCAAGCTTCTGCTCACCCCAGCGCGGGGCGTCGTCCTTGTATTTCGGGCTAAGCCATTTCTGGCTGGCCAGCACCAGCTTGGGATCAAGGTCTGGTACAGCATCCGACAGGACCGTTGCGGCTTCTTCCGGGTTATCGATAGCGTACTGATATCCCTTGGACGTAGCCTTCAGGAAGGCCTTCACCACTTCAGGATGCTCGGCGATCTCCTTCTCGCTAGTGGTCAGCACCGGCGTGTAGTAATCCAGCTGCGGAGCATAATCCTTCAGATACAGCATATCCAGCGGCTCCCCGCGCAGCTCGGCTTCCACGCCGGTCCAGGCGTAGAAGATCCAGGCGAAGTCAATATCCCGCTTCACGGCTGTGAAAAAGTCCGCTTCGCCGATATTCACCAGCTTCACCTTGGAGACATCCCCGCCTTCAGGGTCCATGATGGCTTTCATGGCAGCCTGCTCCGCAGGGGAGCCCCAGCCTCCGTACGTTTTGCCTTCAAAGTCCTTCGGCGTCTTAATATTGCGGTCCTTCGGAGCCGCGAACCCGGAGGTATTATGCTGAATGATTGCAGCGATCGACACCAGCGGCACATCCTGCAGACGGGCCAGGGTCAGCGCCTCCTGGGCACTGATGCCGAACTGGGCTTCGCCGGAAGTGACCATCGTATCGGACCCGGCAGCGCCAGGCTGTACAATCTGCACATCAAGCCCTTCCTCCGCGTAATAGCCCAGCTCTTTGGCAGCATACAGGCCGGTGTGATTCGTGTTCGGCGTCCAGTCCAGGGCAATCTTGACCTGGGTTAGCGCCTTAGGTGCATCCGTGGGTGCGGCTGCGGTTGCATCAGGTGCAGCCGTGCTGTTACCGGCAGCAGGTGCGCTGGCCCCCGCATTGCCGCTGTTGTTCCCGCCGCCACATCCCGCTACGGTAAGCAGCAGCATGGAGCTGAGCAGTAGTGTGACTGTTTTTTTGACTCCCATTTCTCTCTCCTTCCAGCAACCCCTGGTCTTCAGAGCTTACAGAAACCGTAATCCTGTATATCCTTAGAATCAAAAAAGCGTCCCGAAGATCGGGACGCCAGTGACTTGCGTGAGGGGAATTCAGCTTCAGTACCGCTCAAGGCACTGTGCCGAATGAAGATTCCTACGCTGGCATTATCCAGATCAGGTATAAGGGTCAGTATCTTGTGGGATACAATCTCAGCCGGCCAATTCCAGCACCCCTGGTTCTATAAAGTTCACGGGTATTGCTATGTTCTTACGGTGTATTATAGACGGCAGTCCCGCCGTTGTCCACCCTCTGTGTCTTAATCCCTCGTATAATGCCGCTTCTTGCGGCGGCTGCGGATGCCGTTCCAGATCTCTCTCAGCGTTAAGCCGACACTGACGGTGATCCCCGAGAAGGTCAGGAACAGAGCCAGATACTCGAACGCGGAGTACTCCAGCATTTTGCTCCAGTCGATCTGGCCCTTCAGATCCTCGATCACCTGGTTCATCCCGTAAATCCCGCTGATAACCGTAAAGACGGTGAGCACCATCAGGAGCGTATCCCGCCGTTTGGCCTGGAATTTGTCCTGATACTGGAACAGGTCATTCAGGGTCATTTTCACCTCATCGAACAGGGCGTCATTGCCATACACCTTACGCAGCTGAAAAAAAATCTCACGCCCCTGCGACTGCGAAATCAGCTCCAGGAAGTAGAATTTGGCCGAGAATTTGTTGATCAGGAAGATCAGATTCTCGATCTCGTCGTTATCGTGGTTGATGCGCAGCCGGGAGTGGAGGTTGGCGAGCTTCAGCAGCACGATTTTATGAAAAATACTCAGCAGCATTCCGTAATAATATTCGCCGTACATCTGGCTGATCAGACCTGCAGCAATCTCCGGCTTGGCCCGGCTCACGCAGCAAAAGGTCTGCTCATTGGTCATATAGTAGGTGTCCGGACCCCAGCGGCTGTAGCAATGATCCCGGGTGTACTGCTTGATATAATCCGGATCACTTGCACTCATATAGGGGCTGCCGTCGATGGTCAGACCATCCACCTGGGAGGCACGGTAGAGCATTTCGACACTGATCTCTTCCTCATCCTCCGGGAGATTAACGCCGTAGAAGGCCTGCACCAGCATCCGTTCATCGACGAAGAAGGGCAGGGTCTCGAAATAATTGCCATTCGTCTCCGCAGGATCGAGATACGGCTCCAGACCGGCTGCCAGGTGCCTGAACACAAAGTCCTCCACCCGGGCAAAAGACTTCTTATGACAATGGATGAAGGTATGCTCATCCTGAACACTCACATCCTCCAGGTTACGGAACCGGTCGGCGAATTCCAGCACCATGCTGAAGGGGAGATTCTCCTCCTCAATAGCCACTCTTACCGTCAGGAAGCCCAGCTCGAACGGGCAGAGGAACACATCGGTCGACAGCACTCGGAAGGGAACCGTCTGGAAGGGCATTTGCAGCCCGCACAGCAGATCACTCACCCGGGAAAAGCGGCGGAAGGAATCCTTGTCCTTCTCACGCGGAAACAAGACATGGGCGGCAAACGGAAGATAGCTGCGCTCCATTTTCTCATGGGATACACAGTGGTTCTCTCCGTAATAGGCATGCTCCAGTTCCTTGTTCTCAAGAAAAAAACGCGTAAATCCATCCTTCTGTAAACTCTCAATCAGCTCTTGATCGACCTCCGCCTTAATCGAAAAGGGGAAAATGAATTGCAGCAAGGCGGTATGCAGAGTGGGCTCGGAATGCGGTATAGCCATGGGTGGGTTCCATCCTTATTTACAGAATATGGACCTTGTAGTTTACAATTACCCGATTCTCCAGGCGGTTACGCTCAGCACGAATAACAGCGCGGCAAAAGCGGCCAAAAGTCCTGAGGTCTGGGCGATCTGCAGATGATCCATGGACCAGCCGGTCAGCAGCGGCAGTACTGCGCCGCCAATTCCTCCGGAGGCGATCATAATGCTGGGCGTGGATTCTTCCGCGCCGGGCAGCAGCTTGCTGGAGAAGACCAGCGCGATGGAGAAGATGCCGGACATGAACAGGCCAAGCAGCAGGATGATGGCAAAGGCGGCAAGCCGGTGACCGGCGAACGGGAAAATAATAAGCAGCAGCAAAGCGGCAAAGCAGCTGACGAGCACATAGATGCGGTAGGAGATCTTCTCTGCGATGACACCGGCGAACAGTCTGCCTGCCGACATGGCAAGCCAGAAGAAGGTCACCGTGAGCGCAGCCGCGGCCTCGCTCATGCCCAGCTTCGCGATGAAGATCGCCGGCATGAAATTCACCAGGCTCATCTCAGTGCCTACATAGAGAAAGAAGAACAGAATGAACAAGCCAAGCACCACCCATTGCTTGCCCTTGTAGGGCAAGGACAATCTTCTGGTGGTTCCCGCTGCCGCAGCGCGGTCAGGGCGGGCAGGCCGCTCATTCAGCGCGCTGTCCAGCGGGCCGAATCTGCTCTTCGCCCAGAAGAGCAGCGAGAGGAGGGAGCAGGCGGCAACGATCAGGAAGGCCAGCCTCCACTGCCCTGCGGCAATCAGCGGACTGGCCGCCAGCGGCATGAGCAGCGCCCCGACACCGAACAGCACCTCCAGCCGGCTCATGGCAACCGCCGTTCCTTCGGTGACTGCGGCTATAATAATCGTGCCGATGACGGCTTCGATCATCCCGAAGCCGAACCCTGCGGCTACGGCAATTACGTACATCCAGCCCCAGGGCGGGAGGAAGGCGTAAGCAATCTCGGCACAGAGCAGCAGGCCGGTGGCAATCAGAATGCCGCCGCGTTTGCCGAACCGCCGGTTCAGCAGCGGCGAGACCAGTACGCCGGCCAGGAAGCCCGCGAACTGGCTGAAGATCAGCTCGCCCCCTGCACTGTAGCTGCGGTCATAATGCTGGAGCAGCACTGGCAGAATGGAGCCTAGCACAACATGGGCGAGGCCGATTACGAAATAGGAGAGACAGCCGATCCAGATTAGTTTTTTCAAGGATAAGACTCCTTATGAATCAATTTATGAACAGAATGCGGGATTCAGAATGAACGGGAAGGGTACACTATATTAGGCACAGGTTAATCATAAATCCAAACCGCGGACGTGAATATATAAACTTATATTCACATGAATTTTGAAGGGAGCTGTGACGTCAATGGATAACAAAGAGCTGGAGAAAACAATCATACAGGTGCTGGACGACAACAGGTTCGGTTCCTTCGGCACGATTGAGGCCGGTAACAAGCCTAAGGTGCGTTACATGGCAGTATTTCATGACGGGCTGTCCATCTATCTGGCAACTAACCGCAAGACTCATAAGGTAGAAGAGCTTCAGGATAATCCGAATGCTTGTCTCTTGCTCGGTTATGAGCAGGGCGGCGGCAAGGATGTACTGGAGATTGAAGCAACGGTTGCTGTGACGAAGGATGACAGCTTGCGCTCTAAGGTATGGAATGAGTCCTTGGAGAAATGGTTCAAGGGACCGGATGATCCTGATTATGTCATTCTTGAGCTGTCACCTTCACGGATTGAATATATGGGCAAGAACGGTGAGCACGGGGTATGGCAGTCTTAATCGGCTGTCTCCAGTAAAAGGATTGTGGTGGCCGGGAACGGGTGAATCTCCCGCCTAAGCCTAAGTAGTGCATACTCCGGCAACCCGGGCCTCTTACGGACCTTCATGGTTCATAAGGGGCTCTTTTTGCGGCTTCTTTCCTGATGGTGCCGGAGGAATCATGCTATAATGACCTCAGGTTATCGACATCATGAGGCGGAGGAAATTGCCATGAACTGTGTTGATTGTGCTGACATCGACCCGATAGAGGATCAAGGGGAGCTGAAGCTCCGCCCCTGCTCTGATCCGCTGGCTGCTGCCATCCGGAATGCCGATTATGAAGTATTTGAGACAAGCAACACCTGTATCATTCCATATCATCGTAAGGAAGAGCTGATGGAGCTTATAGAATGGCTGGTGAAGGCTAAGGACATAGCAGACTCCTTATCCGTATGCGTTAAGAGCATTGGTAACCATGCGGCTCTGGAACGGTGGCTAACCTTCGATCAGCTGAAGGTCCGCTTCGCTAACGAGAATCTGGTGTCCATCATTATGAGCCATGACTTTTGCAGCCACATGCAGCCGATTGTGAATTTCAGCGAGGAGATTGTCGGCTTTGAATTTCTGCTGCGCCCGCTGCCCCAGGGCAGTTATTTTCAGCCCTATGAGCTGTTTGAGATTGCCCGGCGGACAGGGTTTCATTCCTTCCTTGACCGGGCCGCCCGGATCTCGGCGATAGAGACCGGCAGTAAGCTGCTGCCCAAGGGCATCAAGCGGTTCATTAATTTCCTGCCCTCTTCTATTTATAATCCCAAGTATTGTCTTACTCATACCTTCGAGGCGATCCGGAGGCTGGACCAGAACCCGGAGGATTATGTATTTGAAGTAGTGGAGACGGAGCAGATCAGCGATATTGCACATCTGCGCGCTATCTTCGCCGAATACCGCCAGCAGGGGATGCGGGTTGCACTGGATGATGTAGGCGCGGGCTACTCTACGGTTGAGCTGATGTCCAGCCTCCAGCCGGATTATGTCAAGGTTGACCGTAGTCTGATCAGCTTCTGTGACCGGGATGAGGGGAAGCAGCGGATGCTTAGAGAGATTATCTCCAGGGCTGGCGAATTCGGTGCAAGCCTGCTGGCTGAAGGCATTGAACGCCGTGAGGAATTCCTGGTCTGCCGCGATCTCGGTATGGACCTGGGACAAGGCTATCTGTTCGGGCTGCCGGAGGAGAAGCCGCCGGGACGGTTTGGAATTACGGCCTGAACAGCAAGGATCATTCTCCCCGGATACCGGCAGGCCTCAAGACTGCCGGTATCCGGGGATTTGTTTTGCCATTCGAAGAAAGAAAGGACGGTTAACCAACGTGAGTGTAACCCTATTGTACGTAGAAGACGACCGGGAGATCGGCAGTGTCGTAGCGGCTGATCTAAGGGAACGGGAATATGCGGTGCGCTGGCTGGAGAGCGGAGACGGGGCACTTGAAGCCGCAGAGGGCTGCCAGCTTGCGATTCTGGATGTGATGCTGCCGGGGCTGGATGGCTTCACCGTCGGCCAGCGGCTGAAGCGGGCGTATCCGGAGCTGCCGGTTCTGATGCTCTCGGCGCGCACCTCCATTGACGATAAGCTTCAGGGGCTGGACTTCGCCGATGATTATCTGACCAAGCCGTTTCATCCCGATGAGCTGGCAGCGAGAATCGAGGTTCTGCTGAGAAGAAGCGGCGCTGCCGCGCCTGCTCCGCTCATGCTTAAGCATCTGGTTGTCAGACCGGGAAGCAGTGTGGTCACGGAAGCTGCGACCGGACGGGAGATTATGCTTACCGGCAAGCAGTTTCAGATCTTCTCTTATCTGCTGCGGCATCTGGGCCAGATTCTGACCAAGGAGCAGATCTATGAGGCGGTCTGGGGGGAGAGTTATATTGAAGGCGACAAGACGCTGATGGTACATATCCGTTATCTGCGCGAGAAGCTGGAGCTTGATCCGGCCGCGCCGGAGATTATTGAGACGGTCCGGGGGATCGGCTACCGGGTGAGAGGGTGAAGGGGACAGGGCGTTTCCAGCTGCTGCACCGTTCGCTGCTTTTTCGCTATCTGCTGATTATTGTAGCTGCACTGCTGTTCGTGCCGGTTGTTATTCCGCTGACGATTGCAGTGTACAGCATCTTCGGTGGGATTACTCATACAAGTCCACCCAAGGAGTATAAGCAGTATTCCAGTATAGATAAGCTGGAGATGATGTGGCATGAGGAAGCCCGCAAGCTCCTTGACCAGTCTCCTGCGGATATCACCCTGCGGCTGTCGGCCTTAAGCGAAGCCTATCCGCTGTCGAGAATATTCTGGGTCGATCCTGCGGGATTAACACAGCTGGTGACAGAGCCTTCAGGACCGCCGCTGCTCTTGACGGGAGAGACGCCGGCTATTCCCGCCCAGTGGAGTGCCGCTGAAGCGGTATCCTTCATGAAGGACAGTACGGCGCTGAAGCCGCTGGCGATTGTTGCTTTTATAGGAGACCGGGCAGAGGCCGCAGAGGGCTTCATGGTTATGCAGATTCCTGAGGATATTACGGAGAGTAAATATGCGGCAGGACTGGATAAGTGGTATTCGATTGCCATGCTGGTGTTCTTCCTTCTGTTCATCACCAGCTCCTGGCTCTTCTTCATCATGATCCGCAGAAGGCTGCTGCGCCTGCAGACCGCTATGGTCTTCACCGGGCAGGAGGGCTTGCCGCAGATTGTTCCGCCGGGGAAGCCGGATGAGATCGGGCATCTGGAGGAAGCCTTCAATACCATGGTCACGGAGCTTAAGGCAGGCCGTGCCAGAGAGGCGGAAGAAGAGGCGCTGCGTAAGCGGCTGGTCGCTGATCTGTCGCATGATTTGCGGACTCCGCTTACCGTTATTCGCAGCCACCTCCATGTACTGGGCAAGGAGCCGTTGTCACCGCGCGGCCAGTCCTCCCTTGAGCTGATGGATCAGCGGATCGAGAGCCTGAGCATCCTGATTGAGAACCTGCTGTCCTACAATTTGCTGAACAGCGGACGCATTGCGCTGCATCTAGAGCGCCGGGATGTGCTGAGACTGGTGCGGGAGAGCGCCGCCGCCTGGTATCCGGTGTGGGAGAAGGAGGGGTATCGGATCGATATTGATCTGGAGGCTGCGCCGCTGTATTGGGAGATCGATGACAGCTGGTTCCGCAGAGTGCTAGATAATCTGTTCCAGAACATTCTGCGTCATGCACGCAGCGGATTATATGTAGGAATACTTACGGAGATCCGTGAGGGCAACCGGGTGATTATCATCTCGGATCACGGCGGCGGCCTTGCGCAGAGCTCGGGCTTCGCAGGAGCCGGCCTGGGCCTGTCGATTGTCGATTTGCTGCTGAAGCGGATGGACCTGGAATGGAGCATGGAGAGCACGGTGAAGGGGACCGAGGTTAGGATCTGGAAGCGGGACGCCTGAACAATTTAAACAAAATTTAAACTTGCTGCTTCCGTGCTTTTAACCTTGGGGCGTTATGCTGTTACCGAGGTGAAGAGAATGAAGGATACAGTAATAGAGACAAGAAATCTGCTTAAGGAATACCGCGGCCGTGCGGCTGTGAAGAACCTGAATCTCAATATTACAAAAGGGGAAATCTACGGCTTCCTCGGACCGAACGGTGCCGGCAAAACAACAACTATCCGCATGCTGCTCGGTCTGATCAAGCCGACCTCCGGCAGCATTGAAATCTTCGGCAAGGAGCTGCGTGCGAACCGGATGCAGATTCTGCGCAAGGTAGGCTCGCTGGTGGAATCGCCGTCCTACTACGGGCATCTGAGTGCATGGGACAATCTGGAGGCGATCCGACGTATTCTGGGTGTGCCCAAGGTGCGCATTGCCGAGGTGCTGGAGATCGTCTCGCTTACCGGGGAGGAGACGCGGCCGGTCAAGGGCTTCTCGCTGGGCATGAAGCAGCGGCTGGGGATTGCGGCAGCCCTGCTGGGCAGCCCGGAGCTGCTGATTCTCGATGAGCCGACCAACGGACTGGACCCGTCAGGCATACAGGAGATCCGCTCTCTGATTAAGCGGCTGCCTGGAGAGCAGGGGATTACAGTGCTGGTATCCAGCCATCTGCTGAGTGAGATTGAGCAGATGGCCGGTACGGTCGGCATTATCCGGGAGGGACAGATGGTCTATCAGGATACCATTGCCCATCTCCAGCAGCAGGCGGCCGGCCATCTGCGTCTGGCGTTATCTGAGCCGGAGACTGCGCTGATGACGGCGGTGCGGCGCGGCTGCGGCGGCGAGCTGCAGGAGGGCCGGCTGGTCCTGCCCCGGATGAGTGATGCGCGAGTATCGCTGCTGGTCAAAGAGCTGGTTGAAGAGGGCCATGCGATCTACAGGGTAGAGGAGCACAGGCAATCTCTGGAGGAATTCTTCCTGCAGGTGGTTGGGGGAGGGGGGCTATGATGTGGCGTGCGCTGTCGGCGGACTGGCTTAAGATCCGCGGCAAAGGCATATGGTTCCTCGCCTTCCTTGGCCCGCTGGGCCTCATCGCCATGCAGGGGCTGAATTTCGGCCTCCGCTATGACTATCTTCGCGGGCAGTACCGGGAGGACCTGTGGGGTGGCCTGCTCAGTGAGGTCATACCCTTCGTACCGATTGCCCTCTATCTTGGGGGCACACTGATCTGCTCTCTGATTGCGAATGTCGAGCATCAGACCAGCGCCTGGAAGCAGCTTCTGGCGCTGCCTGTCTCCCGTACGGCTGTGTTTATGGCGAAGCTGCTGCTCTGCCTGCTGCTGCTTATCGTATCCTGCCTGCTGCTGTCGGCGGGAACCGTGATTCTCGGGCTGTTGCTCGGATTCGGTACTCAGCCGATACCGCTAACGGATGTCCTGCGGATGGGCTTCGCCGCGTATGCTGCCGCCATGCCTATCATTGCACTCCAGCTGTGGCTGTCTCTATCCAGCCGGAACCAGACCCTCCCGGTATCGGTGGGATTGACCTTGTCGCTGGTCAGCCCGTTCGGTGTATACTTCACGGAATGGATGCCGCTCTCCTGGCCGGCCTTGGCCTGGAGTGATCCGCGTCCTTGGCTGTTCAGCGGAGCCGGCCTGTTGCTTGGACTCCTGGTAATCCTGCCTGGAGCCAT
The DNA here is from genome assembly GCF_038002225.1 of Paenibacillus sp. FSL R7-0204. NCBI lineage: Bacteria > Bacillati > Bacillota > Bacilli > Caryophanales > Paenibacillaceae > Paenibacillus > Paenibacillus sp. FSL R7-0204. The sequence goes on along the minus strand of NZ_JBBOCA010000001.1, from coordinate 7,423,673 downwards.
ACATTTCGCGCGAAAGGATGTGGACTGAACATGCGGACTTTTCTGCGAATATTGTCTGCGGAGTGCATGAAGATAACCGGATTCCGCACTTGGCTGTTAATTCTGCTCAGTCCGCTGGTCTCCCTGCCGATTGGTGCGCTTTCGGACATGCAAGAGGATAGGGTGATAACCTGGCAGGTTCTGCTGAGCACAATGTCAGCGGTACATGCGCTGCTGTTTCTTCCGGTACTCTCTGGACTCTTCGCCGCTTTAATCTGCCGCAATGAGCATAGTGACGGCGGCTGGAAGCAGCTCCTGGCGCTTCCGGTTACGAGGACTTCTGTATACTTTGCCAAATTTGTTTTGATTATAGCGCTGCTGGGTGCGGTTCAGCTGCTGTTTCTTGCTGGAGTTTTGGGAGTGGGATGGTATAGGGGGGCAGAAGGGGGAGTTCCCTGGGAGCTACTGCTGAGCAGCCTGTTCGGAGGCTGGTTTGCCTGCCTGCCGCTGGCTGCCCTGCAACTGGCGATATCTCAAGGCTGGAGCAGCTTCGGCGCCCCGCTGGCGCTGAATGTCTGCTTCACCATTCCTAACATGCTGATTGCCAATTCTTCCACCTACGGTCCTTATTATCCATGGGTGCAGCCGGTGCTGGCTATGTCCCCCTTCGGCGAAGAACGGTTCGGCGCCTTCAACTTGCCGCTGGAGAGCCTGATGATTGTCGTGTCGGGCAGCCTGCTTCTGTTCCTGGGTGCTGGCTTGATAGCCTTTTGGCGTAAGGCGGTATAAGATTCCCTTCTCCATGGACATTGGACGCCATTTTTTCTATAATTAATCGTAGAAGATACTATTAAGCGCCGGTGATGCCGGATGAGCATATGGAGGAGGGCGGGAGCATGGAACCAGCGGCACTTGAAGAATGCGACAACACCTGTAATGGTTCCGAACTGGAACCGGAATCTATGGCCTTGATTCTGCCGGACCGTGAGATCACAGATAAGATGGCAGAAATGTTCAAGGCACTGGGTGATCCGACAAGAGTTCGGCTGATCTACGCGTTATCCCAGCAGGAGCTGTGTGTGCATGACTTGTCCTCCATACTGGATATGGGACAGTCAGCAGTCTCCCATCAGCTCCGCTATCTGCGCAATCTGCGGATTGTGAAACGCCGCAAGGAAGGCAAGACCGTATATTATTCGCTGAATGATGCGCATGTGGAGCAGATCTTCCTGCAGACCCATGAGCATATCCGGCATGAATAGATTGTTATGATAGCAAAGGGGCTGTCCCAAAGCCAGGTAACGGCTTGGGGCAGCCCCTTTTATATTATGAAGTGCGATAAATCAAATATATGTGCCAGTGCGAGGGTATGTGTTCGGAATATATGTGGAAAACAGCATACAATCGGTCGTTGTGAGGGCAAGTGGCCGAATGTATGTGGACAACAGCATACATTCGGCAGGCATACAGAATCGTTAGATTTTCCTCGGACTCCCTCATTCTCCCTTACCACCTCTTCCTCAGACCGGAAGGTGACCGTGCTTCACCGCGGAATTCTCAATCTGCAGTGTGGTGTGCTGGATGCCAAAATTCTCTTCCACCATTTTAAGCGCTTGTTGCAGTACCTGCTCCGAATTAACCCCGTCCTTGATCAGCAGATGACCGCTGAGCGCATCCAGGCCGGAGGTGATGGTCCAGATATGCAGGTCATGCACATCCTGAACCCCTTCAATTCCCAGTAGCGCCTTCTCGACCTCTTCGGCATTCATGCTAAGCGGAGTTCCTTCCATAAGAATATGGAAGGCCTGCTTGATAACACCCCAGGCGCTGCGCAGGATGAGCAGGGCGACCAGCACACTGATGATAGGGTCTGCCACATACCAGGAGAACAGGTTCATAATCAGACCGGCGACCAGTGCGCCAACAGAGCCGAGAGCATCGCTGATCACGTGCAGGTAAGCGCTGCGGATATTGATATTGTCTTTAGCTCCGCTTTTGCGCATCAGTGACCATGCGCTGACGAGATTGGCCAGCAGTCCGACACTGGCAATCAGCATCATTGTTCCGCTGGCTACCACCGGAGGGGCGGAGAAGCGCTGGAAAGCTTCATACATAATGAATCCGGAGATTACAAACAGGGTCACCCCGTTGAACAAAGCCGCCATAATCTCAAACCGGTGGAAGCCGTAAGAGTTCTTGGAGGAGGCCGGCTTCACCGCGATAATCATGGCCACAAGGCTAAGGGCAAGGGAAGCGGTGTCGCTGAGCATATGGCCTGAGTCGGACAAAAGAGCCAGGCTCCCAGTGAGCAGGCCGCCGAAGAATTCAAGGAACATAATACCGCCTGTGATGATTAAGGCGATTAGCAAGCCTTTCTTATTATCCGGTGCATGGGAGTGGGAATGTGAATGCGAATGCCCGCCAGAGTGCGAATGAGCATGTGATCCAGCGTGTGCTCCAGAGTGCGAATGAGCATGTGAATCGGTTTTGGAATTGTTCATTAGGTAGGACCCCTTTTCAATTAACATATGAATGATTGCTCATATGTTAATATTATGGCCAGCTCAGACAAATTACAAGCTTTTTTATATAGATGAAGAATAGTTTGTCCAAAATAACTCCATCGGCATCCAGATTCTTCACAGTACATAATTAGCCACAATCTGTGCGCTGAATGCATTGACACTGTATGATTCAGGGGAATATAATAAGTGTAAGTTAACATATGAACAAATACTCATATATAGGTACAATCAAGGGAGATGAGTCATTTGAGTACGGTAGAAGACAATGTGAAGCGGAAATGGGTCCTGGATGGGCTGGACTGCGCGAACTGCGCAATGAAGATCGAGAATAAGGTCAAGAAGATTGAAGGCGTGTCCTCCTGCTCCGTCAACTTCGCCACGAAGACCATGACACTGGAGACAACGGCGGCTGCTGCGGATGAGATCGCTGAGCAGGCCGAGCATACAATTACCAAGCTGGAGCCGCATGTGAAGCCGCGGGCGGTTCCAGCTTCACGGGCAGTTAAGAAGCCGTTGTCTGCGGAGGGGGCAGCTCAGGTACGCGGCGTAGCGGTTCAAGGACAGGGCCATGTTCATACCCACGGCGAACCGCACGGTCATGAGCATGCCCATGGAGAAGGGCATTCCCAGGAAGACGGCCATCAGCATTCACATGCTGCTGAGCACAGCCACAGCCAGGAGGATTCACACGGCCACGGACACAGCCATGAGCATGGGGAGGGCGATACGCGCCGCATCCTGATGCGGCTGGGCGGCGGTGCCATTCTGGCTGCTGCCGGGATGTTCCTGCCGGTCAGCGGAATTACCGAGCTGCTGATCTTCCTGGCAGCCTATCTGATTGTCGGCGGAGAGGTCGTCCTCGCCGCTGCCCGGAATATTGTAAGGGGCCAGGTGTTCGATGAGAACTTCCTGATGGCCCTTGCGACCATCGGTGCTTTCGCCATCGGCGAATATCCCGAAGGCGTCGCGGTTATGCTCTTCTATCAGGTAGGGGAGCTATTCCAGGGAATGGCTGTGAACCGTTCACGCCGTTCGATTACAGCGCTGATGGATATCCGGCCGGAATTCGCTTATCTGAAGGAAGGCAATAATCTGCGCAAGGTATCCCCCGAAGAGGTTAGAGTAGGGGACAGCATCGTGGTTAAGCCCGGCGAGAAGGTTCCGCTGGACGGAATTATTCTTGAGGGCAGCGCGATGATGGATACTTCGGCGCTGACCGGAGAATCGGTTCCCCGCTCGACACAGCCGGGAAGCCAGGTGCTAAGCGGATTCATTAACCGCAATGGCGTGATTACCATTGAAGTGACCAAGGACTTCGGCGAATCCGCAGTCTCGCAGATTCTGGAGCTGGTTCAGAATGCTACGAATAACAAAGCGAAGACAGAGAATTTCATCACCAAATTCGCCCGTGCCTATACGCCGGTCGTAGTCATAACAGCGCTGCTGCTGGCAGTGGTTCCGCCGCTGGTTCTGAGCGGAGCCACCTTCTCCGACTGGATCTACCGTGCACTGGTCTTCCTCGTTATCTCTTGCCCTTGTGCGCTTGTCGTGTCGATTCCCCTCGGGTTCTTCGGCGGGATTGGTGCCGCGTCGAAGAACGGGATTCTGGTGAAGGGCAGCAACTATCTGGAAGCCTTGAATGATGTGAAGATCGTTGTGTTCGATAAGACAGGAACCTTGACCAAAGGCCAGTTCACGGTAACCGGCAATGTTCCGGCGGAAGGCTTCACCGGGCAGGAGCTGCTGCGGGTAGCGGCTTATGCGGAGAGCCATTCCAGCCATCCGATTGCAGAATCCATCCGTGCAGCCTATGGCGAAGCTATTCCTGGTGAAGCCATTAAAGGCTATAACGAAATCTCCGGCCATGGCATCGCAGTTACCGTGGAGGGGAAGGCAGTGCTGGCCGGGAATGCGCGGCTGATGGAGCGTGAAGGGATTGCCAGCGTAACCCCGCAGGAGTACGGGACGATCGTTCATATTGCTGTAGATAAGCGCTACGCAGGCTATCTCGTCATTGCAGATGAAGTGAAGGACGATTCTCTTAAGGCGATTCAGGCTCTGAATGCACTGGGAATCCACAAGACGGTTATGCTGACTGGTGACGCTTCTCCGGTAGCCGAGTCTGTCGGCAGACAGCTGGGCATTCAGGAGATTCATGCAGAGCTGCTGCCGGGAGATAAGGTCGCGGCGATTGAACAGCTGGAGCGGGAGAAGGGTCCGAAGGAGAAGATCATTTTTGTCGGGGACGGGATTAATGATACTCCGGTGCTGGCCAGAGCGGATGTTGGGATTGCCATGGGCGGACTTGGCTCGGATGCAGCCATTGAGGCTGCGGATATTGTCATCATGACGGATGAGCCTTCCAAAATCGCTTCCGCCATCGGAATCGCCAAACGGACGCGGACCATTGTCTGGCAGAACATTGCTTTTGCGCTGGGAGTCAAAGCGGTCTTCCTGCTGCTGGGAGCGTTCGGAATTGCCACCATGTGGGAGGCCGTATTCTCAGATGTCGGAGTTACTGTACTTGCTGTACTGAACAGCATGCGCGCCTTGCAGCCGCCGAAGTCGGTATAATCGTGTGATTTGAATCGATAATGAAATAATTATGAAAAGTATAAGCCTTAATGATCCTAATTTTTGGGTCTTAAGGCTTATTTTTATTGCATTTGTTATGCTTTTTGTCTATTTATGCCGATATATCAATATATATTTACAGCATATGGAAGACCACAATGGGGTTCTAGGGGGATTTTGCGGTGAATGAGGCAAGTGTACGGTCCAAATTGAAAATGAATGCAAAGAATGGAAAATCATTATCGCTGCAAAGCAAGTATTCGCTTGTTATTTTGGCAATTGCTATTGTACCTCTGCTTGGAGTCACGATCTTTTTCATGCAGTACTTCGGGGGTGTAACCAGAGACGACAGTGAGGAGCTCGCCCAGAATATTCTGGAGATGAATACGACACGGATTGCAGAGTGGCTGAATACGCGGACATCTGCGGTCCAGGAGCTGATTGCGCAGCATCCTGAATTCGATACCGCAAGACCCGATACTATTTTTCCTGTGGTCAAGGTACTCGAAGAGAGCGATACTCAGTCCGAAGGCTACAGCGTCATTAACAAGCAAGGCATTCTGGCCAATTCTCTTAAGCTTACGGCGGATGTAGGACAATCGGCATATTTCCTGCAGGCTAAGGAGAGTCTTGCTCCGGCTGTAGCGGAGATGTCTTATCTGGAACAGCTCAGTAAATATATTATCCCGGTATTCGTTCCGGTCGTGGACAAGGACAAGCAGTTTGGCGGCGGCATCGCTTTCTCGGTGACACCGGACATTCTGATGGAGATGGGCAAAAATATCCACGTGGGCGATACCGGCTACGGATACGTAATCTCGGGCAAGGGTGATTATTACGCCTACTCCGAGACCGAGCGGATCGGCAAGAATATCGCTGACTACGCGAAGACTACAGAGATGAAGCAGGCTGTAGGGCATATTCTCGGCAAGGAAGCAGGCTCGGAGGCCTACAAGGGAGAGGACGGCAAGCAGGTGATTACCTATTTCCGTACCGTCCCGGGCACAGACTGGAAGCTGCTGATTACGGTTCCCAAAAGCGAGATTACCGCCAAAGTCACCTCAGCCCAGCGGATATCCACATTGTTCATTGTAATCATCATTCTGGCGGTCATTGCCTTGGCCTTGTCTCTGACCCGTCTGATTGTGAAGCCGATTGTAGCAATCTCCGGGGTGATGAAGAAAGTGGCGGACGGCCATCTCAGTGAACGGGTGAAGGTGCGCTCGGGTGATGAGATTGGCCAGATGAGCCAGAGCATTAATGATATGATCGGATCATTATCCGGCATTGTCGGCAAAATCGATGCTACAGTGGCGCAGGTTGCTGTCTCGGCAGAAAGCGTGCTGAATTACGCCAGCCAGACCTCGAATACGTCGGCAGAGATTGAGACGGTCGTCCAGGAGGTTGCCCAGGGCATGGGCGAACAGTTCAAGGGCTCGGAGCAGGCGGCCAGAGCTACGGAGGAGATGGCGATCGGGCTGCAGCGGATTGCGGAATCCTCCGTCAATGTGTCGGACCAGGCAGAGACGGTCAGCACCGAGGTCGAGAACGGATATGTGGAGATTCAATCCACACTTAAGCAGATGACTGTCATCAGCGGCGCTGCGGAGGAGACCTCGGCTCTGATCAGCAATCTGAGCACTCAATCCGAACAGATTGGCCAGATTGTTGATGTAATCTCCGAAATCTCCAACCAGACGGGGCTGTTATCCCTCAATGCGTCGATTGAAGCGGCCAGAGCAGGCGAGCACGGGCGCGGGTTCGGCGTGGTGGCGAATGAAGTGAAGAAGCTGGCAGAGCGCACGAACAGTGCCATTGTGAATATTGTGGAGCTGATCCGTCAGATTCAGGAATCCACCAGAGCGGCCGAGATTTCTATGGAGAAGAGCATTGCTGAGATCGGAGACGGGGTGGGTAAAATGCAAAACGTAGGCACCTCCTTCGACCATATCCGCTCGTCCATCCGTGAGGTATCGATTCAAATTCAGGACGTCTCTGCCGTCAATGAGCAGATGTCTGCCGGGACAGAGGAGATTACAGCCTCTATCTCCGATATGCTGATTATTGCCAGAGATTCTGCCGAGAGCGCCGAGATGGTGGCGGAGGCTTCCACCGAGCAGCGGAATCTGATGGGCCAGGTCGTCACCTCAGCCGAATCCCTCAACCAGTTAATGAGCGAATTGCGGAGCGAGATCGAGAAGTTTCAATAATATCAGGTAAAATTATCGCAAACACCCCTCTGCCGCACAGGTTACTGTGTGAAGCAGAGGGGTGTTTGCTTGTATAGGCTGTGCTGTTAAGCTCAGTGATGCTCCTCCAGCGTGAGGCTATCAATTCCCGCGCGGATGATGCTGCAGGAGGCGGTGAATTTGGACATCTCCGTATCGCTGAGATTCAGCTCCAGCAATTCCTGAATGCCGCTGCTGCTGATAATGGCCGGAACTCCGGCACATACGCCGCTTTGTCCGTATTCCCCGTCCAGGATGGCGGAGACGGCGATGATTTTGTGCTCGTCATTCAGAATGGAGCGGGTGATATAGGCGAGCGCACTGCCGATTCCGAAGTGAGTTGAGCCTTTGCGCGTAAAAATCTCCCAGCCGGCATCCTTCGTCTTGCGGGCGATATCCATAAGGTCCAGGCTGCTGAAGCGTTCGCGGTGCTGCTCCATAATCTGCAGAATCGGCTTGCCGCCGATGGTTACATGGGACCAGGCCACGAACTGCGACTCTCCATGCTCTCCAAGGGCGTAGCCGTTGACGCTGCGCGGATCGATCGTGAACACCTCCGACAGCAGTGTCTTCAGCCGGGAAGAGTCGATGGAGGTGCCAGTGCCGATCACCCGGTGCCGCGGCAGGCCGGAGATCTGCCAGACCAAATAAGTCACAATATCTACAGGGTTCGCAGCGACGACGAAGATCCCATCAAAGCCCCCCGCCATAATCTCGGTGATGATCTCCCGGGTAATTACAGCAGCGGCATCCAGTACATCCAGCCGGGTCTGCCCCGGCTTGGGATTGGCGCCTGCCGTCAGAATGACGACATCCATCCCCGCACAGTCGCTGGCGGTGCCGGCATAGACCTTGGTGCGTGTTCCGGTGAAGTCCATGCAGTGCGAGAGATCAAGCGCTTGTGCCATGGCGCGGTCGTAGGTGCGGTCAATCATCATGATCTCATCGCATACGGCTTGATTCACCATGGAATAGGCAACGCTGGAGCCGACCATGCCGGAGCCGACGATTGCTACTTTTCTCGATTTACTTTTCAATTGCCCCGTCCCCACTCTCTACAAGTATGGTACTATTCTAACTGATCTCATCGCAAGTTACCTGACATAGCACCGAAAATACCCGCTGTTCCCGTCCGTTATTTAGCCACAATTAACATGGAAGGTTAGAATATCAGGGTTCTTATGAACTATAATATGCAGCTGATGGGCATTTGGGAAGGCAGAAGGAAAGGGGGCCTCCGGCAGTCATCCCTAAGGCTGCCGGGGACACCCCCCTTTTACAAATATAAGAATTTTTATGTTGCACACGATAACTTATCCTTCTATTTCTCGCTGAAACGGTACCGTCCTTTAAAAGGACGGCAAAGCCGTTTCCACTTGATGAAATGAATGTCTTAACCCGCTTCTCCCTAGACCCGGGGCTGCGGAATCTGCGGCTCGGCAGGCAACATTCCGGTATAGTGCTTATACATGAACAGTCTCCAGTGGAGGATCATGCCGAAGGCCAGAATGAAGAATAATCCGCCGGACTGCGGAACAGATACATACCGGTTGATGAACTCGTGGAGCAGGGTGCGCACCAGCAGCAGTCCAAGAAGAATGAACGCGAAGCTCTTGGAGCGCTGGGCATAGATCAGCCCTTCACGTTCTTCGAACCGCGTACTGCGGATTAGCGGATAGGCAAAAATAAACCAGCCGACCAGGAAAGCAAGGGCCGCCCACCACCAGGGGAAGCGCACTTCCGGTACGACGAACATGGCGAAGCCGGTGGACATGCCAAGCGGCGGAATCCATATTTTGCGGATGGTTACCGGGCGGGCACTGGCCTTCATGCGGATAAAAATCACCATCAGCGCCATGAATACGGCTCCCAGCGTAGAGCCCACATGCAGAAGTGAGGGGTTGATGTTACCCATAATTCACTGTCCTCTCTGTGATTTCGGTCACTATTGTCTACATTATAGCAGATAATGAACGGATTTCAGAATAAGGCGCACACAGCAAACCCGCCAGGGATCTACCCCCGGCGGGTCTGCTTGCTAAGTATAGTACAGCAGCTTCAGATAAGCATGCTGTCATAGAGCTTAAGAACGGCTACGTCCGCCAACCGAACGCAGAATCAGGCTTACGATAAAGATCAGAACCACAGCACCGATCAGTGAAGGGAAGACATAGTAGTCGCTGATCTTAGGTCCCCAGCTTCCCAGCAGCATGCCGCCAAGCCATGAACCGAGAATACCAGCGATAATGTTGCCGATAATTCCGCCGGGAATGTCTCTACCCATAATCAACCCGGCCAGCCAACCAATTACGCCACCAACAATCAACATCCATAGTAAACTCATTAACTCTCAGCTCCTTTTGTGTTTGTTGTCTTCGATGGTTACTATTAACCTTATGCACAGCGTTTAAACCAGTGTTAAATTTTGCCGGCACACAATTATTTAGTATTCCAGTCTGTCCAAATTTATGCTGTTTAACCCTGATAATGTAGTGGGTACATAAAGATGTTATAGTGAAATTATGGTTCACCCGCTGAGTGAGTATAGGGGTGTACAGGGTATATAAGCTTATATACTATACAACAAAGGAGCCGCTGCCATGCACCAGCCTAATGAAGTATTATTCTATATTGGAACGTACAACAGTGAGGAGAGAGAGGCCATCCTGCTGGGTGCGCTGGATAAGGAGAGCGGAGAAATGAGGGTTATGGGCGGTACCCGGGGGACCCAGAACCCTTCCTATCTGGCGGTTAATGCGGCGCAGACGGTATTATATGCAGTGAGTGAGCAGGATGAAGGTGAGGTTCATGCCTACGCCATTGATCCCGGCAGCAAAGCGCTGCATCTGCTGGGCAGCAGAGCGACCGGGGGCGGCGCGCCCTGCTATGTCTCGGTGGCTCCGAAGGGAGATTACATAGCTGTGTCTAACTATACGGGAGGCAATGTCAATGTGTTTCCGCTGAACGAGGACGGGTCATTACAGGAGATGTCCTCCCAGGTGAAGCATAAGGGCTCGGGAATCCGCAGCGACCGTCAGGATGCCCCCCATCCCCATTCCGTGATTCCGGACAAGACGGGTGATCATGTGCTGGTCTGTGATCTCGGTCTCGACCAGATCGTGTTCTACCGGGTGGAGGATGGGAAGCTGGTCACTCACCGGGAGGTGGACCTTCCTCCAGGCTCAGGGCCGCGCCATCTAGCGTTGCATCCTTCGCGGCAATGGATCTATCTGGTTAATGAACTGAACAATACGGTCACCGTATTCGCCAATGATGAGCCTCAGGGCAATCTGAAGCTCCTGCAGAGTGTCAGCAGTCTCCCGGAGCATTATACCGCCGGAAGTGATGATACGGCTGCAGATATCCATGTATCCCCATGCGGACGCTATCTCTACGTATCCAACCGTGGTCATGACAGCATCGCACTGTTCCATATTGATAAGGCTACGGGTCTGCTGGAAGCCGAGGACTGGGTGACTTCCGGAGGACGGACCCCGCGTAACTTCGCTCTGATCGGCGGCATGCTGCTCGCTGCTAACCAGAACAGCGGCAATATTGCCTCCTTCCGCATAGACAGTGAGACCGGACGGCTGATCCCTACCGGCAATGAGCTGGAAGTGCCGGCACCTGTCTGCCTTGTAGCCCTGGATTAACCTGCACAAGGATTTACTATGCAGGAACAGCAAAGCCCCCTGTTAGCCGGAGTATGGCGGACAGGGGGCAATTTGGGCTGTTGTTATTTATTTTATAAATAGAATGATGTCCGGTTAATTCACTCCTGTCAGCGGTTCCTCCCGCTCATAGAAGCCGATGTCGTCCAGCATAATCTTGTCTTCTGTGCCTTGCAGATAAAAGGTGATGTCTGTCAGGCTATCCGGATCAAGCTCCGGCTCTTCCTCAAGGAACAGCTCGAAGGGCAGCTTGTACGTCTGGTAGACGGCTTCCGAGAGGTTGCTGAATTTGCCGTCGCTGATCCGCTCCTCCAACCATGGACTAAGCGTAAATTCCGTCTGCGGCAGCGGCAGAATATCCATCACCTCGTCCAGAGGGATTCTTGCGGCGGTATCCTTGCTGTCGGTCAGCTCCACCTCCACATCCGGGGAGAGCTCAGCTTCCGGCAGCGGCCCAGCATCGCCGTCCTGATTAGGATCGGAGTTATGGTTCGCCAGGGAGAAGGTCAGCCCCTCTACGGCAGAGGATTCCGCAATCGTCTGAGTCAGCGTATCGCTGAGCCTAATGCTGTAAGCAGCCTCGGCGTCCGCAGACTCCTGATCCGGGCTTGAACTGCGCTCCAGAAGAATACCGTAAGAGGGCTTATTGTTCCTCTCGCGGTCCTTCGCGGCCTCTTCGCTCCATTGAAGCCCGGCAGTAGAGATGGTCCCGCCTTGGACGGCACCTCTCTTGCGGTCTTCATCATAGTCTGCCACCGTAATATAGTTGCCGCTCTGGAAGCGGTTATAGTAGGCGGTATCCGGCAGCCAACTGGCACCGCTGCGGTAATCGCGGAACAATTGCCGGTACTCGCTCCTCCCGTGCAGCGTGGTCTCCAGGAATGCGGAGACATAGACCTTGGCTATTCTCCGCTGCTCCTCCCCGTCCATGATCCGGGAACGCTTCAGGAACAGGCCGGTCGGCAGCGTCTGGTCATACAGCCCCCAGTCCGTATTGAATTGGCTGTGGTTGGCGTCGGCAATGTAGAGAGAGCTTTTGAAGCCGGGGGTATCGCCGGTGTAGGAAGAACGCATATATTGCCGGTCCCCGTAGAAATCATGCACATCGCCGTCACGGGCACCCTGCAGCGTCAGATAGCTCACATCCGTTAGACGGGCCTGTTTGCTGTCGATCATTTTATCCGTAGGGGCCAGGGCAATCACTGAAGTAATATGGAACTGCTGAATAGCGTTCAGAACAGGATCACTGCCGAACCAGAGCGATGCATCCGCAGCCATGGCTACAGCCTGGCCGCCGCGGCTGTGGCCGAGCAGTGCAACAGAGTCATAATCCACCTTCTGGTAGAAGGGGGTGCCGGGCTGCTCGGCGAAGCTGCCGATCTGCTGCAGATGCTTCAGAATCATCCAGGTCCGTGCCTTGAAATCGTTGTCCGGAATACCCGACCAGGCCGAATAATTCAGGAAATTCTCATCCAGGGTGACCGCGATGAAGCCCCGGCTGGCCAGCAATTCACCAAGATAGGCGTAGCCGCTCTCGGAGAAGTCCTCCATCATATGGTTGCCATGCACCATGAGCACCAGCGGATAAGGCCCGTCCCCGTCCGGCATCCATACTCTGCCATTCAGCGGGAGGGAAGCGGGATCGAATCCCCAGAACAGGGTCCGCAGCAAGGGCCAGGAAGAGATATACCCGGTTGCATCCACGGAAGCGGAGACTAGCAGGGCATCCTTGCCATACGCCTTGCGCTGCAGATCCTTGCCGCTGCCATAGGTGAAGCTGTGGAATGTGTAGTCTCCCGGCTGGGCGGGATCGTCCGCAGTTATGGGAAGCACCTGTCCACCTGCCGCCAGTGTCTGAAGCGAGGGTACAGGTGCAGGGCTGCTTCCCGTCACAGAGCCATAAGCCAGTGCGAAGGGGGAGAGGAGGAGTGCCGCTGCCAGCAGACTGCCGCTGAGCATTCTCCGGGTCCGCAGCAGGCCGGCTGCAAGTCCCCCTATCCCGCAGGCCAAGGCTGCGATACAGGCGATAACGGCTGCAGCCTCAAGCTCCAGATCGGAAAAATACAAGATTAGCAATACAGCCCCATAGGTGCTGAGCAAAGAGCCTGCGAACAGATGTGGAAGCCGCAGTCCGGTTAGGGAGAGCAGCACAGCCAACAGATTGCTGGCCAGCGCCATAACAAGCGTTCCTGCGCCAACTGCCAGCATAATATCCGCTGCGCTTCCGAGTCCGGTAGGAATACCCATAATAACTATAGAAAAAGCCAGAATGCATAGTGTCCAAGGACCGCTGAGCGCAGTCCTCCATAAAGCAGTGTCATACCTGTACGTATCCAGAATACGTCTGCCCAGTTCTCTGAGTACGCGCCTGTGCAGCCGCGGTCCCTGCGGCGCGGGGCCATACTCCAAATCCATGCCCATGATTATTTCCCCCGGTGTGAGCGGCAATAAGAAGCTGCGGAACGTGCCAGTCTTCCGCTCTATGAATTCACTGTTTTTCACTCTATTAGATGTAAGCAATGATATTACTTTGGGGCAGCAATAACAAGTGGAGCTTACAGGAACGGGCGCCACTTCCTGCCCCGGTTCCATCGATCGTAGTCTTTCATTCAAAGTGAAAAAAAGGTTTGACAGCGCGGAAGGTGTTCAGTATTATATCTGTATAACCTACTAAATGGGTAGGAATAATCGAATAAGTTCTTACCGTACAGACGGAGGAACGCCTGCTTCAGGCTCGCAGATACGTGTCTATAAGACCGGTTTGACTTGCCGCAAGCGGGCTTTCCTGCGTCTATTGCTTGTTACAAGACTATTATGGGGGAGTGGGCTAAGATGACACAAGGGATCAAGAAGGGGCTTCTCGCCGGGTTTGCATTGATATTGACGGCAGGGCTTACGGCTTGCGGGAACAGTAATGCAGGGAACAGTGCGGGTGCCGGAACAGCGGCCCCGGCCCCCACAGAAGCGGCTGCAAATTCTCCGGCCACAACGGAAGCTGCCCAGACACAGTCAAAGGAACCGGTCGAGCTGCTGAATGTATCCTACGATCCGACGCGTGAGCTGTATGAGAACTACAACAAGGCCTTCGCCGCCTACTGGGAGCAGGAGACCGGCCAGAAGGTAACCGTCAAGCAATCGCATGGCGGATCGGGCAAGCAGAGCCGGGCTGTGCTGGATGGGCTAGAGGCGGATGTCGTTACGCTGGCGCTCGGGTATGACATTGATGCCCTTCAAGAAGCCGGGCTGATCGGCGCGGACTGGCAGAGTAAGTATGAGCATAACAGCTCCCCTTATACCTCCACCATCGTCTTCCTGGTCCGCAAAGGCAATCCGAAAGGCATCAAGGACTGGCCCGATCTGCTGAAGGAGGGCGTAGAGGTCATCACCCCTAACCCCAAGACCTCCGGCGGTGCCCGCTGGAACTACCTGGCTGCCTGGGGCTATGCGCTGGACCACAATAATAATGATGAAGCCAAGGCTCAGGAATTCGTGCAAAAGCTGTTCAAGAATGTACCGGTCCTGGACACCGGAGCGCGCGGCTCCACCACTACCTTCGTGGAACGCGGCATCGGGGATGTGCTGATTGCCTGGGAGAATGAGGCGTATCTGTCCATCAAGGAGCTGGGTCCGGACAAATTCGAGATTGTGAATCCGTCAGAGAGTATTCTGGCTGAGCCGCCGGTTGCGGTGGTGGATAAGGTGGTCGATAAAAGAGGAACCCGTGAGGTAGCAGATGCCTACCTGAAATATCTCTACACCGAGGAAGGCCAGAAGATTGCTGCCGAGAACTATTACCGTCCGACACTGGATAGCGTGAAGGCCGAGTTCAAGAATCAATTCCCGGAGATCAAGCTGTTCACCCTGGCCGATAAATTCGGAACCTGGAAGGAGACCCAGGCGAAGCATTTCAATGACGGCGGGATTTTCGACAAAATCTACGTACCGGGCAGCTGATAGCGGAGTCTTGAAAGGATGAATGGGCACATGAATGTCACGACCAAAGCTGCTGCAAGGACGGTACGGCGCAGGCTGCTGCCGGGGTTCGGGATTACGATGGGGTTCAGCGTACTCTATCTGAGTCTTGTTGTCCTGCTGCCGCTGTCCGCGCTGCTCTTCAATTCAACGGGGCTGAGCTGGGCCAAGTTCTGGGATGTGGCTACGGATGCCCGCGTCCTGGCCTCCTACCGTGTCAGCTTAAGTACGGCGGGCGCTGCGGCCCTGATCAATGTTTTTCTGGGACTGCTGCTGGCTTGGGTGCTGGTGCGGTATGAATTCCCCGGTAAAAGAATCTTCGACGCCCTGATCGACCTGCCGTTCGCGCTCCCTACAGCCGTGGCGGGCGTATCGCTGACCGCCCTCTATTCCCAGAACGGCTGGATCGGCTCCCTGCTGACGCCGCTGGGCTTCAAAGTAGCCTTCACACCGCTGGGCATCACGCTGGCGCTGATGTTCATCGGCATTCCCTTTGTCGTCCGCACAGTGCAGCCGGTGCTGGAGGACCTGGACAGAGACATGGAGGAGGCCGCCGCTACGCTGGGAGCAGGCCGCGGGCGGACCTTCCTGCGGATTGTCCTGCCGGAGCTGCTCCCCCCGCTGCTTACGGGCTTCGCCCTGGCGTTCGCCCGGGGCATCGGCGAGTACGGCTCTGTCGTGTTCATCTCCGGCAATATGCCGATGCGCACAGAGATCGCCCCGCTGCTGATCATGTCCAAGCTGGAGCAGTTCGATTACGCCGGAGCGACCGCCGTGGCCCTGATTCTGCTGCTGCTCTCCTTCCTGATGCTGCTGGTCATCAACGGCCTTCAGCATTGGGCGCGGAGGAGCTCGCGTTAAGGGCAGGGAGGTTCTAGTTCGAGGCGGATTCAGGATGCATATACCAACAAAACTTAAGCTTAAGCTTCCGAAGCGAGTTTTGTTAGGAGCGGATTCAGGATGCATATACCAACAAAACTTTTAGGAGGAATAAATATGGCCGGTACGGTTCCCCTGCATGTCCCCGGGCCGCGTACAGGCACGTCATCGCCTTCAAGGGCGGAGTCACAAGCGGTGAAATGGGTGCTCATCTCCCTGGCCGGACTGGTCCTGCTCTGGCTGATTGCGCTGCCGCTGGTCATTGTGCTGGTGGAGTCGCTGAAGCGGGGGCTGGATGTCTACTGGGCCGCATTGACCGACCCGGACGCCGCCTCGGCGCTGAAGCTGACGCTGCTGGTCGCCGCGATTACAGTTCCGCTGAATACGGTTTTTGGGGTAACGGCGGCGTGGGCGGTGACCAAGTTCCGTTTTCGCGGCAAGGGTTTTCTGATTACGCTGATCGATCTGCCCTTTGCGGTATCACCGGTGATTGGCGGGCTGATCTTCATTCTGGTGTTCGGCTCGCACGGCTGGTTCGGCCCCTGGTTAAGCGATCATGATATCAAAATCGTCTTCGCCCTGCCGGGCATCGTGCTGGCCACGCTGTTTATCACGTTTCCGTTCGTAGCCCGCGAGCTGATTCCGCTGATGGAGGAGCAGGGTACACAGGAGGAGGAGGCTGCGATTACGCTCGGTGCACACGGGTGGCAGATCTTCTGGCGCGTAACGCTGCCGAATATTAAGTGGGGGCTGCTGTACGGCATTATTCTCTGTAATGCACGGGCCATGGGCGAGTTCGGGGCCGTCTCGGTGGTGTCCGGGCATATCCGCGGGGAGACGAATACGCTGCCGCTGCATGTCGAAATTTTGTACAACGAATATCAGTTTTCGGCATCCTTCGCGGTTGCTTCTCTGCTGCTCCTGCTGGCACTGGTGACGATGGTTGTAAAAAGCCTGCTTGTACGCAAAAATGCTCATTGACAGCTATTGGGTGCCGTGCTAAGTTAATTCATAGTATACAAGGCGGTAATAACGGAATTTAGGCAGAGTTACTTCCCTAACCGGGAAAGGGAGGCTTGCGAATGGCTAAACCACTGAAGGTGGATGAGGTATGGCTTGCGCGGATAACGGAACTGCTCGACGATATGGAATTCGGTTCCTTGCACATCGTAGTGCATGAAGGCCAAATCGTACAGATGGAGCGCACGGAGCGCAAACGTTTCGAGAACAGCACAGCAAATTCACGTGGTAGTGGAGAGACCGGAAGCCGGCGGACCGATACCCGTACTGGAGGACGAGGATAATACAGAAAGACCTTCGACGGGTTACCCCATCGAAGGTCTTTTGTGATTGACTATTAGTAACGTGGATTGCGCCGTGATCCGCTCAGTCCTTCTACGAGCAGAATGATAGCGGTAATGGCATGCATCACCCAGCCGACAAAAGGAATCAAAGCAACCACCGAGGTGACGACGCCCACTGCATTCCCGATAATCGGACCGCGCTCTCTCAGCAGAATGATTATGGCTACAGCATGCAGCAGAAAAGCGATTCCGAGCGGCGCCCAGGCATTTGCTACAACAAAGCTTCCCCCGATAATCGGCAGCGCCAGAAAAGCCTCATAAGCGAAAGTTCCCCATTTAAACAGTTTCCCTGTAGGAGACATAATTACTTCACCAACCTTCCAAAATAATAGTGTCGCTTGTTTATTCCACAGTTTACCCAAGGATACGGGGTAAGAATAACCTGTCTGCCCGCAGAGAGCAAGTGCTGTGTTTTGAGTTATTGTACGCTGGAGGAGGCGGGGCGTTTCAATTTTGAACAAATACATATATATTGGTATCAGTATGGCAGCGTGGCTGCGTGTAGATTGCAGGATACAGGATAAAGGATACAGGAGGAACGATATGACAAATTCAGTACAGCCGGAGATCCGGCAGGAGCTGCCCTCAGTTGAGGATTATCTGGCGCTGCGGCAGGAAGCCGGGCTTAGTCCGATGAGCATAGAGGGGGCGTCCGCCGGGCTGCCTAACTCCGCTTTTGCAGTGACGGTGTATGCCGGGGAGCTGCTGGTGGGCATGGGCAGGGTTATTGGGGACGGGGGATGTTTTTTTCAAGTCACAGATATTGCTGTGAAGCCCTCCTTCCAGGGACAGGGTCTCGGAAAAAGCATCATGCGGGAAATCCGCGCGTTCCTGGACAGTGTCCCGGAGAAGGCGTATATCAGTCTCATTGCTGACGGGGAAGCGGCCAAGCTGTATGCCAAATACGGGTTCGCGCCGGTCATGCCTGCTTCACAGGGAATGTTCCTGCGGCGATAAATAGGGTGAACCCGTGTAATGATAAGGGATAGCAGATTAGGAAAGTGAGGCGGCGGGAGAATGGATATTGTAGTATTTGGAGCATCGGGCAGAGTTGGAGGTGCCATCGTACAGGAAGCGTTAAAAAGAAAACACGAGGTCACAGCTGCGGTACGCAGACCCGAAGCCTTCGGCCTTCAGCATGAGCGGCTGCGGGTAGTGGCTGCTGATCTGCTGGACCCGGCCTCGGTAACGGCAGCGGTGCGCGGGCATGAAGAGGTAATCAGTGCGTTCGGTCCAGCGGCGGGGCATGAGAATGATCTGCTGCGGGTGGCGGATTCATTGCTGGAGGGGATGCGTGCAGCCGGACTTGAGCGTCTGATCATTGTTGGGGGAGCGGGCAGCCTGAAGACGGAATCGGGAGAATGGCTGATGGACACCGCCGGATTCCCGGAGGACTACCGCGCGCTGGCTTCGGCTCACGCCAATGCCTATGAGATCTATAGAGGATCAGAACTGGATTATACGTATCTTAGTCCGCCTGCCGCACTGGTAGACGGGCGCCGTACCGGTCAATTCCGTATCGGCCTTGACCGGCTTATTGTAGATGAAGACGGCCGGAGCGGCATCAGCATCCAGGATTTCGCTGTGGCGGTCATCGATGAGCTGGAGGAAGGCAATTTCAGCAGAGCCAGGTTTACTGTAGGGTATTGATGGGAGTGTACGCGGGCGGAAGGTGAAAAGGCAGGAAGTAGAGTCAGAGGCAGGTTTAATCGCACTCTGTACAACTAAAACGCCTGATTTTCCAATGGTTATCCGTCTAGTTGTAGTCTGTACCTTTTACATAGAGGTCCTCTTCGTAGCGGGAGGGCTTTTTGCTGTTTAAGGGGCTTGTCGCTCGTTGGCCGCCATGAGCTACCTGGGTTATTTGCTTGCTGAAACGGGACTTAGTACAATCGAAGCAACTATGAAGGAGGTCTGGACCAATGGATGTAGTGACAGCGGAGGAGATGCGGGAACTTGACCGCGACACGATTGAGCGGCTGGGCATCCCGGCCATCGCCCTGATGGAAAATGCCGGCCGGGCCATTGCCGAGGAGGTCATCGCCCTATGCCGCCGCCGGGCAAGCGTAGCTGATGTGGCTGGTGGCGGAGCGAAGTGGAATGGAACGGGTACGGCTGGTGGCGGAGTGCGGAGAAATGAAGCGGTAATACCAGGTGGCGGAATGCAGTCGGACGGAACGGCAGCAACTCATGGCGTAGCGGGTGCGTCAAGCGGGCGCAGGGCGCCAGGCTTAGGCGCTGATGCTGCGGGCTTCTCCGTCAGCGGAGATGCAGCGCTGACGCTTGCCGCTGCCGGGGAAGAGCATTGGCTCGTCCTCGCCGGCAAGGGCAACAACGGCGGCGATGGCCTCGCCGCCGCCCGGCACCTGCGTGAGGCCGGCATCGCCGTCACGCTGGTGTACGCGGCCGCGCCGGAGTCGCTGGCCGGCGAAGCCGCGCTGCAGCGTGATGCCGCTGCAGCCATGGGCATCCCTGCCGTAGTCTACGGCAGGGATGCCCTGGACCTTGCCGCATGCAGCGGCATCGTAGATGCGCTGCTCGGCACAGGCAGCGCGGGAGCCCCGCGCGGTGCCTATGCGGAGCTGATTGCCGCTGCGAACGCCAGCGGCAGAGCCATTGTATCCGCGGACATCCCCAGCGGGCTGGATGCGGACACGGGGGAGACGCATGAGTCCTGCATTCATGCGTCAGTGACCGTCTGCCTCGCGTTCCTGAAGCGGGGGCTGCTGCAATATCCCGGCGCAGAGGCCGCCGGGCGGGTCGTGGTCCGCTCCATTGGCATACCCGCTGCCCATGCCCGGGAGGGCGGCGTCCAGGTCAGCCTGCTGACGCCGGAAGTACTGACGGTGCGCCTGAAGGTTGACCTGGCGCGCCGCCGTTCGCCCGAGGGCCACAAAGGCACCTACGGGCATGTCCTGCTTGCAGCAGGAAGCCTGCGCATGAGCGGCGCAGGCCTGTTGTCTGCCCGCGCTGCACTGCGTGCAGGCTGCGGGCTGGTAACCTGGGCGCTGCCGGAGAAGCTGCTGCCCTATGTGATCGGTTCTGTACCGGAGCTGATGCTGGCCCCGGTCACCGGAGGTGACGGAGAGTGGAACTCGGGTACGGCCGCTGAAGTGCTGCGGCTGAGTACCAGCCGCGATTGTACAGCCATCGGCCCCGGTCTGGGCCGGTTCGAAGGAGATACGAAGTGGCTCCGCAGACTGTGGGAGGAGACGGATGGTCCTATGGTTATCGATGCGGATGCGCTGAATATACTGGCGGATGCCGATTACCGGAGCTGGAGCCGCCGCCATCCGGTTATTCTGACCCCGCATCCGGGGGAGATGGCCCGTCTGGCAGGGATATCAACAGCGGAGGTGCAACGGGACCGGATCGGATTGGCATTGTCTTACGCAGTTCAGCATGGGGTAATCCTTGTACTCAAAGGAGCCCATACCGTAATAGCAACGCCCGAAGGGCGGGCCTATATTAACATCACCGGGCATCCCGGTATGGGAACCGGCGGTGCGGGGGATGTGCTGACGGGCATCATCTCCGGTCTGCTGGCCCAGGGCCTGGAGGCGGATCAGGCCGCAGCATTCGGAGTCTATCTGCATGGGCTGGCCGGAGAACGCGCCGCCCGGAAGCGGGACCATCCTGCCGCCCTGATCGCCGGGGATATTATCGAAGCGCTGTAAGTGTAAGCACCAGCTTGATTTCTCCAACCAACATTCCTTTAACAAGTTCAAGCTCTTGCTCGCTTTGGTGCACGGCTCTGCTTCGAGCTTAAAGTCTATGTTAGTCTGCTGTCTGCTTGAGCGGATAATAGGTGGATTTTGTCCACCTGATGATGAGCGGATGTGCCCTGGCGGGACGTTAGTTGGATAAACGACACTTAATTTAGCACATTTCACCCCCAGGCGGCAAAACTAACTTTATTAGTTGTAGTTTTTCCACCTGCTTGCCTGAAATCGGCAAAAACGGATGAATTAAGACACATTTCTCCAATTGTTCGCTGTAGGCATCCTGCGGAGTGCGATATGCTGGAGGTTAAGTTAACACCCTAATGTTAGAGCTCCACCTAGCATCAGATCTAAAATAGCGGGTGGGCATAATGAGGGCTGAAGCGGAAAACCGAACACAATGTGCCAACGGGAGGTCATCGGGCCCAATGGATGCTAAAACCGAACACAAGTAGTCTGTGGCTTCCTCTTACTTAGCTAATCCGTAAATTAAGAGCCTACGCTGCTCCGATATCCGGGATTCCAGCCTAGAATGTTCCAGCCCTATCCCGGCAAGCCGGTCCCGCCGCTGTTTCAGCCCTGGCCCATTCTCTGCCCCGTCTGACCCCGCCAGGTCAGAACAAAACCAGACAGATCAGCGGAATGAACAGGGCGAAGAAGGGAAGCAGGATAGGGAAGCGTTCGCCCGCGATCTGGGCGATGCGGAACAGCAGCAGGATGGCGAGTCCGGTAAGGCCGGAGACAAGGGAGTCGCCGCCCTGCTCCGCAGCGAGCCACAGGCCGGCGCCATAGCCGGCAATCGCGTACAGAGCCAGCGCCGGGCTGAGCGAGGTGGAGCGCAACATGCGCAGCAGCGCATCGGCCAGGATGGCAGCCGGTAGGCCGTAGGCGTAGATGGCATAAGGAACCGACACCGGCCAGCCGGTCGGAATTCCGTTCTCATAGCCATGGATCAGCATGAACAGGGAGATCAGGATGAAGGTCAATCCGGCGGCCGACAGCTTGGTAAGAGCGTACATGCCCGCATTCAGGCGGACAGAAGGCAGGTTGAAATCCTTGTGTTGATTCATCGCTATACATCCTTTCGGGTTGGGAATGAACAAGGCCGCAGTGACCGGCTGAAGCCTGGACATGGATCAGCTGGTAACCCTGTCTGCGCCGTTAACATGAATGCAGGTGCCTGTTACATAAGAAGTATCACCGCTGGCCAGGTAGACATAGGCTTCTGCCAGTTCGTAAGGCTGTGCCGTACGCTTGAACGGAGTCCCCGTACCGAAGACACTGATCTCCTCCGCAGAGAAGCTGGCGGGAATCAGCGGCGTCCATACCGGACCGGGAGACGATAGCGCCCTTGGTAGATGGCTTCCGTATATGGGTATGCATGCGCCCAGAAAAGCGTGCGGCGTGAAGTGGAGTCATAAACATAGAAATGGGGAGAATGCATGATATATAGAGCAATGACAGGGGACGATTACGAGGCGGCTTACCGGTTATGGAAGAATACGGACGGAATGGGTCTCAGTGAAGCCGACTCGCGTGAGTGTATCATCCGTTATCTGGAGCGGAATCCGGGCATCAGCCAGGTGTGCGTGAAGGAGGACGGCACCCTTATGGGCACAGCGATGTGCGGGCATGACGGACGCAGAGGCTATATTTATCATGTGGCGGTCGACAGTGGCAGCCGGGGAAGCGGTGCAGGCCGTGAGCTGGTGAGGCGTTGCCTCGCAGAACTGCTGGAAGCGGGCATAACGAAGTGCCATCTCATGGTGATCGAAGATAATACGCCGGGCCGCAGTTTCTGGACCCGTATCGGCTGGCAGGAGCGGGACGGGCTGTTGCTTTTCTCGAAATAAAAGAGCAGCGGATAATAGATCACAATTCATGTAATAGTGTAGCTTTGGTGCGGACGCAGTATAATATAAAAGTGCTGTGCAATGAACGGTGTACATCATTACATCATTCGCTGTACATGGCCGAATTTAGATAGCGGGAGACCAGAACTATGAGATTTAAAGATGTATTCTCAATTATAGGTCCGGCCATGGTCGGGCCTTCCAGTTCTCATACAGCGGGAGCCGCGCGGATCGGACGGGCGGCAAGACAGGTGCTTGGTGAGCTGCCGCGAGAGGCCGAGGTTACGTTCTTCGGTTCTTTTGCCGCGACTTATCAGGGACATGGGACAGACCGGGCGATCGCCGGGGGGCTGCTTGACTTCGCCACGGACGACCACCGGCTGCCGGATTCCATTGAGCTTGCGGCCGAAGCCGGGATGAGCATCTCCTTCGGTCAGGGAACGGGGCTGTTTCCTCATCCCAATACGGTCCGTCTGCGTCTTGTAGGCAGAGAGAGCGGGACGGAGATGACCCTTACCGGCACATCCATCGGCGGCGGCAATATTGAGATTGTGGACATTGACGGCTTCAGTGTGAAGCTGACCGGCATGTACCCGACGGTACTGATTCAGCATATGGATTATCTGGGTGTGCTGGCCAGTGTTACGGATGTCATGCGGGAGGGCCAGTTCAATATTGGACATATGTCACTGGACCGGAAGAACCGCAGCGGGGCGGCCTTGACGGTGCTGGAGCTGGATGAGTCAGCCACGGCGGAGCTGCTGGAGAAGCTGCGGGCGCTTCCGGCAGTGAAGAGCGTCAAGGTAGTCGATTTGAACGGCAATACACAAGAACAGACACAGAAGGGGAAGGACATCACAACATGAATTTTCAAACACTCAGCCAGCTGGCTGTACTATGCGGGGAGCGGGAGCTTGGGATCGGCGCGCTGATGCTTGAGGAGCAGAGTGCAGAATCCGGCCGTTCCAAGGAGCAGGAGTTCGCTACCATGCACGAGTATTACGGGGTGATGAAGGAAGCGGTGCAGCGCGGTATGACCGAAGACACCACCTCACGCAGCGGCCTGACAGGCCTGGATGCCCAGCGGGTGGTTGCCTATAATGCAGCGGATGAGCCTTGTCTCGGGGGACCTGCAGGCCAGGCGATGGCGTATGCCCTTGCCGTATCTGAAGTGAACGCCTCTATGGGCCGGATTATTGCGACACCGACCGCCGGCTCGTGCGGAATTATCCCCGGTGTATTCCTGAGCTGTCAGGAGCGCTTCGGCTGGGACGATGACTATATGGTTTCCGGTTTGTTCGCGGCAGGAGCGATAGGGTATGTTATTGCTAATAATTCTTTTGTATCGGGTGCGGAAGGCGGCTGTCAGGCCGAGGTGGGTTCAGCGATCGGCATGGCGGCAGGAGCGTTGACCGAGATGCGCGGCGGGACTCCGGCACAGGCTGTACATGCGGTAGGTCTCGCGCTCAAAAATACACTGGGGCTGATCTGTGATCCGGTAGGCGGACTCGTGGAGATTCCCTGCATTGTCCGCAACGGCTTCGGTGCCGTTACGGCGCTTGCGGCGGCGGATATGGCCCTGGCTGGTGTCCGCAGCGTGATTCCGTCCGATGAAGTGATTAAGGTTATGCTGGAGGTCGGCTCTGCGATGCCTGAGAAGCACCGTGAGACAGCCGGGGGCGGGCTGGCCCAGACCCCGACCGGCCGCCGGATTATGAAGGATCTGCGGAACCCGAAATAACTGCCGGGTCTCAGGCGCTCCGCAGTCTGCTGTACATCAGAGCATACGGAAGCGTTCCAAGTGTTCCCATAAGCCCTCCTGCCGGAGAATCTCCGCCTGCTTCGGGCCCATGAGGTCGAAGTGGGGGAACGGCTGGCGGTTATGAATATACCGCGCCGGGAGACCGTGCTTCCTGCACCATTCCCGCAGGCGGGGCAGATCGCTGCAGCCCACCTTGGTGACTGTTGTGATCTCGGGGTAGCGTTTATCGATCCAGTAATGGGTCAGGAACGCAATCTCACCTGCGGAGACGGCCTGTTTCCAGCGGGTTAATTCCGCCCGGTTGATTCCAAAAGCCATGGCTGTTCATCCTTATCTGTAAGAGTAAGTAGACTATATATAACGCAAATATTACCGGAAGGAGAGTGTATTTATGAACGGACAAGTAAGAGCGGATATCCGCCCCGGCATTCAGGTAGATATCGTACTGAAGCAGGATCAGGCGACCGGTAAGCTCACGCACGGCACAGTGAAAGACATCCTGACCAACTCGCCCCGCCATCCGCACGGGATCAAGGTGCGGCTCTCGGACGGCCAGGTTGGACGGGTCAAGAACATTACCGGCTCATGAATTGCTCCACCGACTGGTCGGCCTTCGTCTGATTGCATAAATTGCAGGCACAGACGCAGTTATCCGGCGTAGTATGCCCGCCCTTGGCACGGGGGAGCAGATGATCAATGGTATCCCCGTATTGGCCGCAGAAATAACAGGTATAGTTGTCCCTCGTCAAAATATAAGCGCGGAAGTCCTTGTTGCTGTATAAGCGGCGGATCGTCCGCCGGTTCACGACGATGGCCGCATGCTCCTTGACCAGTGTCACGGCAAGCTCAAGGTCGATCTCCTGATGCCAGCGGCGGCCCTTATCGCTGTGCCCGCGCATGAGAATCATGCCCTTGGCCGATGGAATCAGGGCAGAGGCATCCTGCGGATCGGGCTTCGGCCCGCGCTGCTGCGGAAGGCTGCGCCCGGTCTCGGCAGCATGCCGGGGACGCGCCTTGCCCTTAAGGCCGGCCGTGCCTGCGCTGCCTCTGGCGTCCCGGGCACGCTCCGGCCGGGAGGCTGGACGGGGCTGGGCCATGGGCGGCTTTGCCTGCTCAGGCGCAGATGCCCCGGAGACAGAGACCGGCCCCTTGTCCCGCTTGAGGGGCCTGGCCGGTCCGGCCTGGCGCTCCGGCAGGGCAGGGGCTACGCTTGCCCGCACTGGCGGCAAGGAAGCCTCGGCCTCGCGGAGCTTGCGGCATTCCCGGCACGCGCCGCGCCGGGACATGCCTTTGGCGCGCTTGCCTGTGCGCCGGCGGAATTCAGCGAGCGGCTTAAGCTGATGGCAGTACGCGCATTTTTTGGATGGAGGTAGAGTTGTAATCTCAGTCATAAGTGTACTTGGCAGAAGCAGCCTTAAGCCGCAACCGTCCAATCCCTTCTGTATTGTGAATGATAAATGCATCTGCTTGCATGTGTCCGCTTTAATGTCAGGAGTTGTCCTAATGGATACTAGTATAGCGTAAACCGCAGACATTCACACAGCAGGCACATCATGCAAATTTTCCGGAGTGTGATTTCTTTCCCGGCAATCTTAAGGAGAAATCTGTAAAATCTCAATAAAGCATAGGCGCTAACCAGAAATAGCCCTAATCCGTAGCCGGAAAACATGTGCCTGAAATGAGGAATGAGGATGAACGCTGCTAAAAAAATGCCAGGTGCTGTTAGGGTGCTGGTGGTACTTCAAGGGTTTTTGGGCTTGGGGGCCATCGCAGGCGGGCTGGCGCTGCTAACGGATCCCAGCGGGGAATTGCTCGGTATGCCGGCCACTGCAATGGCACGGATGCCCTTTCACAGCTTTGCCGTCCCTGGGCTGCTGCTGCTGTTCGTATTCGGCATGCTCCCGCTGCTCGTGCTGTACGGCCTCTGGAAGCAGCCGCAGTGGGCTTGGAGCTACGCCTTGACACCGTTCAAGGAGCAGCATGCGTCCTGGAGCTTTTCGCTCTATATCGGCTTCGGCCAGATTATCTGGATTATGGTGCAGACCTACATGTGGAACATGGTCAGCTTAATTCATGTGTTCTATATGTCGCTGGGAATGCTGATTCAGATCGTGACGCTGCTGCCCGGGGTTCAAAGATATTTTATGCTGGACGGCCGTGCCGAAAGAAGTTAGAATGTCAGTGAACATAAAAGGGCTTTCATTGAGCTGCGGGAGTGAACCGGAAATGACCACGATATATGATATTGCCAAAAGGACCGGCTACTCACCAACCACAGTGTCCAAGGCGTTCAATAACTATTCCGATGTGCGGGAGAAGACGCGTGAGGAGATTCTGCGTACCGCCCGGGAGATGGGGTATCTTCCCAATGCGCATGCACGTACACTGACGACCAAGAAATCCTGGACCATCGGTGTGCTGTTTGTGGAGAATACGGGGGTGGGGATCCGCCATCCTTTTTTCAGCGCAGTGATTGAGAGCTTCAAGCAGGTTGCCGTAGCCAAGGGCTATGCCCTCATGTTCATCTCGAAGGATGTAGGCGGCAAGCAGAGCGGATATCTGGAGAACTGCCGGATTCGCGGCGTCGACGGGGTGGTAGTGTTCCTTTCTGATTATGCTGACCCGTATTTCCGGGAGCTGCTGGAGAGTGATATTCCGACCGTGGTGCTCGATTTCGAGACGGAGCTGTCGCATACAGTCTGCTCGGATAATATGACGGGTGCGCTGCAGGCCGTGGAGTATCTGGCCAGTCTTGGACACCGCCGGATTGCCCATATCTCGGGAGGCGGGAACACCTATCCGGGGCAGCAGCGGGAGCTGGGGTACAGAACGGCGATGGAGCAGCAGGGACTTGAGGTGCCGGATGAATATGTGGCCGAGGGAGCCTTCTACGCGCTGGAGAATGGTTATGGTGCAATGAAGCGTCTGCTGGCGTTGCCGCAGCGGC
The DNA here is from genome assembly GCF_038002225.1 of Paenibacillus sp. FSL R7-0204. Taxonomy (NCBI): domain Bacteria; kingdom Bacillati; phylum Bacillota; class Bacilli; order Caryophanales; family Paenibacillaceae; genus Paenibacillus; species Paenibacillus sp. FSL R7-0204. The sequence goes on along the minus strand of NZ_JBBOCA010000001.1, from coordinate 7,396,197 downwards.
CTACGGCTGTTTTTGCTTCGGGTGACTTGCTGGCCCTGGGTGCGGTAATGGCGGCCAAGGATCAGGGGCTTGCGGTGCCGGAGGATGTCTCTGTGATGGGCTATGACGACATTGAGCTTGCCGGATACGTTACGCCTGCGCTGACCACTGTACGCCAGAATACCGAAATGCTGGGGACCCGGGCGGCGGAGCTGCTGCTGGCATCTATGAACGGTCCAGGTACGGCACAGGAAGCACTTGTGCTGCCTGTGGAGATTATTGTGAGGGATTCCTGCGCACCGCCGCGCATGTGATGAAGGTGCGTACATTCAGGAATACCTTTTTTTTCGGCAAAATCGAAACCGGTTTCGATTTCTTTCGTCCCTGGTTTCGCTGGCAAAAATATTAAAGGAGTGATGGACATGACAACCGTTCAAACCGTAGTCACCGCCAAAGATACAGGAGATCGCCTGAGTCCCAAGGATGGCATTCAGTTCAGCGCAGAGGGCTCAGCGGCAAAAGCAGATATCGTGCTGCACCCGGAGCAAGTGTTCCAGACCATTATCGGTTTTGGCGGCGCATTCACAGAAGCAGCGGCGTATACTTTGTCCCGGATGAGTCCGGCGAAGCGCACTGAGGTCATCCGGCGGTATTTCGATCCGGTGGACGGGCTGAATTACAGTATGGGGCGTGTGCATATCCATAGCTGCGACTTCGCACTCGGCAATTATACGTATGTGGAGGATGGGGATACGGAGCTTAAGACCTTCGATATCTCGCGTGACCATAAGTGGGTTCTGCCGCTGATTAAGGATGCGATGGAGGTCCGGGGCGGACCGTTCACCATGCTGGCTTCCCCGTGGAGCCCGCCTGCCTGGATGAAGACGAACGGGGAGATGAACAACGGCGGCTCGCTGAAGCCGGAGTATGCGCCGGTCTGGGCGCGGTATTATACCAAATTCATCGAGGCCTACCGCAAGGAAGGCGTTCCGGTCTGGGCGGTCTCTGTGCAGAATGAGCCGGCAGCGGTGCAGACTTGGGATTCTTGTGTGTACAGTGCGGAGGAAGAGCGTGATTTTGTCAAAAACCATCTCGGCCCTGTGATGCACGAAGCCGGAATGGGCGATGTGAACATCGTGATCTGGGATCATAACCGTGACATTATGGTCGAGCGCGTGACCAGGGTTCTGTCAGACCCGGAAGCTGCACAGTATGTCTGGGGGACCGGTATCCACTGGTACGGCGGCGAGGAGTTCGGGAATGTGGAGCAGGTGCATGAGCTTTTCCCGGATAAGCATGTGCTGTTCACCGAAGGCTGCCAGGAGGGCGGCGTGCGTCTGGGAGAATGGTTCACGGGCGAGCGCTACGGCCGCAATATGATCGGCGATCTGAATGCCTGGACCGAAGGCTACCTGGACTGGAATCTGGTGCTGGATGAGACAGGCGGGCCGAACCATGTGGGCAATCTCTGCGATGCTCCGGTGATCGCGGATACGGCTACTGACGAGGTCCACTACAACAGCTCGTATTACTACATCGGGCATTTCAGCAAATTCATCGCCCCGGGTGCGGTGCGGATCGGACTGGATTCGGCAGCGGCAGATGTGCTGTCGGCTGCGTTCCGCAATCCGGACGGCAGTCTCGCTGTGGTGCTGATGAACGAAGGCGGGGAAGCACGTACGTTAACGCTGGGACTGGGTGCTGAAACCGCCCAATGCACGCTGCCAGCCCACTCTATTGCAACCCATCTGATCACACAGGCTTAAGCCTGTGGAGTAAGGGAGTAGGGATGGCGGAGTCTGCTTGCAGGAGTAGAGGCTGTGATAGGTCGGGGCGGTGGAAGGTGCTTGTCGAGTTGGAGGCTGTGAGAGGGCGAGCGGGCAGTGTACCAGTAGATGTAGAGGCTGTCAAAGGTGGGCGCGGCGGAATGAGGTAAGTCTGGATGCATGGCGGCTTCCGGGTGCCGATGATTGTATTTTGTACACTAGTTTCCTTCTATTCCCGTCTAAATTAGCGATCAATTGCACTATGTACAGTAGAAATCTGCGAAAACGGCATTATTGGGCAGTAAGCCGGAAATCTGCTGTATGAAATACAGCAGAAGGCTGTCAGAAGCGCAGCTAGACACATTCTATTGCACAAAATGCAATCACCGCGAACGCAATCACACTCTTAAACGAGCAGATGTATCACAGTCACCCGCACCATCCAATCCTGCACAATCTTCAGCAAGACTAATGCGGGCCGCTCCGCAGCCGGCTTGCTGAAGGGGAGCCGCGTAACGAATATGTATATTGATATATTTTAGGAGGAGTCCAATGAGCAATTATAATTTTGACAATGGTAAATTTATCATCGAGCAGTTCCATGAAGGTAAGCCGTTCGCCAGCTTCCTGCCCGGCCTGGCCGGACTGAAGGGGATTCCGATGTGGACGTTCTATGTGAACCGCGGCCAAGGAATCAGCAGCTTCGGCGTGCGTGACAAAAACTCGCCGATCATGGAGTTCTCGCCGGCCAATATCTCCTACAAGAATGTAACATCGACCGGCTTCCGCACCTTCATTAAGCTGATGGGGACCGGGGAGATCTATGAACCGTTCCAGTCGGCCCGCCCGGACCCTGAAGCCAACCGGATCATGACCATTCTGCCGAACGGGTTAACCATTGAGGAGACGCATGCCGGACATGGACTGAAGACCACGGTCCACTACTTCAACCTTCCGGGGGATGATTATGCCGCGCTGGTCCGTCAGGTGGAGATTGAGAATATCGGCGGGGCTGAGCTTATGCTTGAACTGCTGGACGGTCTGCCGGAGGTGCTTCCGTTCGGGGTGGCGAACAGCAACTATAAGGAGATGGGGAACCTGCTCCGCAGCTGGATGGATGTGTTCAACCTGGAGAACGGAATCCCGTTCTACAAGCTGCGCTCCGGCACGAATGACGATGCCGAAATCGGCAAGATTGAGAGCGGGCATTTCTATCTCTCCTCCACGGCGGAAGGGGAGCTGCTCCGCCCGCTGGTAGACTATGAGGTGATCTTTGGCGGGAATACTTCACTGACCTACCCCGACCGCTTCGCGGCGCTTCCGCTGGCCGAGCTGCTGGCACAGGCGCAGTATCCGGCCAACAAGGTGCCGTGCGGCTTCAGCGGCACAGCCCGGACGCTGGCCCCGGGGGCTTCGCTGAAGCTGAACACCATCATCGGCCATGTGAATGATATTGCCCGGATTAATGAACGGACGGCGGAGCTGTGCCGTGCGGAGTATTTTGCCGCCAAGTCCCTTGAAGCTGCCGCGCTGACCGAGGAGTTAACTGCGGATATCGCCACCCGAACATCTTCGCCGATCTTCGACGCGTATTGCCGCCAGTCCTATCTCGATAATCTCCTGCGCGGGGGGTATCCGTTTATCTTTGACAATGGGGAAGAGGGCTTCGTCGTCCATCTCTACTCCCGCAAGCATGGCGATATGGAACGGGATTATAACTTCTTCTCGCTGGCTCCTGAATATTATTCGCAGGGGAACGGGAATTTCCGCGATATGAACCAGAACCGGCGTAACGACGTCTTTTTCCATCCCAAGGTGGGCAGCTTCAATATCAAAATGTTCTATAGCCTGATTCAGGCGGACGGCTACAACCCGCTCAGTGTGCAGGGCACCAGCTTCGAGATTCTGCCGGGTGCGGAAGAGCAGCTTAAGGCATGGCTGGCCGGGGCGCTTGCAGAGCAGCATGCGGGACTTACACAGCTCCTGGCCGGACGCTTCACCGCAGGCAGTCTGATTAACTATATTGCCGATCAGCAGATCGTGTTAACCCTAAGCGAGCAGGAATTCCTCAGCGGGGTGCTTGCGCTGTCGCAGCAGAACATTGAAGCCGCCTTCGGCGAGGGGTTCTGGTCGGATCACTGGACGTATAACCTGGACCTGGTGGAAGGCTATCTGGATATTTATCCTGAGCGCCTTGGTGAGCTGCTGTTCGGGGATGAGACGTACGCGTTCTACGACTCTCCGGCCTATGTCCTGCCGCGCAGCGAGAAGTATGTGATCAGCGGCGGCAAGGTGCGGCAGTTCGGAGCTCTGCTGGAGGATGAGGAGAAGCTGCATAAGCTGAAGCGCAAGGCTTCCGGTACCGAGTGGCTGCGCACGCAAGGCGGGCACGGGGAGATCTACAGGACCAGTCTATTTGTGAAAATGCTGTCGCTCGCCCTGAACAAATTCGCCACGCTTGATCCGTATGGTATGGGTGTGGAGATGGAGGCGAACAAGCCGGGCTGGAACGATGCGATGAACGGGCTTCCGGGCTTGATCGGCTCGGGGATGAGCGAGACGCTGGAGCTGAAGCGGATGCTGGTGTTCATGGCGGAAGCGCTGGAGAACAGTGCCGGACTTCCTTCGGCAGTGGCTCTTCCATCAGAGATAGCGGCGCTGCTGACACAGGTAGGCCAGGCTGTAACGGAAGTGCTGGACGGCTCGCTGGCCCCATTCGCGTACTGGGATCGCGTTGCCTCGGCGCGCGAGGCTTACCGGGCGGAGATTCGCTTTGGGATTACAGGTGAGACCCGCGATGTCTCTCTTACGGTGATTCGCGAAATGCTGGAGCAGTGGCTGCGCAAGACGGATCAGGGGATCGCACGTGCGGTGGAGATGGGCGGCGGCCTGGTGCCAACCTATTTCCGTTTCGAGGCTACGCGCTTCCGGCCGGTTACGGATGCCGCCGGCGAGCCGGTCATCAGCGGCTATGGACTGCCGAAGGCCGTAGTGGAGGAATTCGAGGCTTCGGCGCTGCCGTATTTCCTGGAAGGCCCCACCCGCTGGCTCAAGACACTGGAGGATCAGCAGGCCGCCAAGGCCATCTACAGCAAGGTGAAGCAGAGCGGGCTGTTCGATCCGGTCACCTCGATGTACCGCACTTCGGTATCGCTGGAGGAAGAGGGGCATGAGATCGGACGCATCCGGGCGTTCACCGCAGGCTGGCAGGAGCGGGAATCGAATTTCCTGCACATGTCCTATAAATACTTGCTTGAGCTGCTGAAGGCGGGACTGTATGAAGAATTCTACAGTGAGCTGAGAACGTCGCTGATCCCGTTCCTTGATCCAGAGGTCTACGGACGCAGTACGCTGGAGAATTCGTCGTTCATCTCCACGGGCGGCAACCCTGACCCGCATACACACGGACGGGGATTTGTTGCCCGGCTGAGCGGCTCCACGGCCGAGTTCCTGAGCATGTGGAGAACGATGATGGCAGGCAGCAGCCTGTTCGCTACCCGGGATGGCGAACTAACCCTTGCGCTGCATCCGGCCCTTCCCGGCTGGTTGTTCGACGAGCAGGGAGAGGTCTCCTTCAAGCTGCTGGGCAGCACGGAAGTGACGTATGTGAATCCGCGTCATGCGGATACCTTCGGCGACAGCAAGGCGGTTATTCAGACGCTGGCGCTGACCTTCCGGGACGGTTCGCAGCGCGTAATTACCGGCGGCTTGCTGCGCGGCGCAGATGCCGAGGCCTTGCGGCGCGGGGAGATTACCGCGATCCGCGCGGTGATGGAATAATGTAACTGGCGTAGATAGTGATGGAGAGGAGGTCCCAGGGGGACCTCCTCTCTGATGTTATGGATAAGGGGAGTGGGCGCAATGTATACGAGTGGTTGAATGCCATCTGAGATATAACGAGAGCCACCGGCGATGGTTATCCAGCTGGGCAGGGGAGCCTGAGGAGCAGCAGTGGGATGAGCTTACAGGGAGAATAACGGGGAGCGTGGTGTCCGCTGTCCGTCTGACCGGTGAGGAGCTGCGGCTTGAGCTGACGCAGGAGGGGGCACAATCCCAGCTTGTTTTCTACAAATACCATCAGGATCTGCCGCCGCTCGGAAGCAGCCAGCCGCGCAGGCCTGCCTTTGAGGAAGGCGTGATCGGTGATTATATCGTACTATCGGAGGAGCATGCAGTTCTGCATGTGTAACAGGCTCGGCTTGGAGAGCTCAGAAGAACACTCCAAGCCGAAAAATGAGCCCCTAAATACGAAAAATGAGGCCTTTTACCCTGCTCCTAAAACGCATACAATACATACATAGAGATGAAAACGCTTCACAATAAAGATAGGTATTTTGGAGGTCCATACGATGGAGAACAAACGTAACACCAAGCCGAATCCGGCCATGGCGCCGCTTATTCCGGCGTCAATCGAAACCGGTTCAGGTCGCAAAAACACACTGTGGAGGAAGTTTGTAGCCCAGCGTCATCTGCAGACCATGGCTCTGCTCGGCGTAGTCTGGATGATCATTTTCAACTACATTCCGATTTATGGCTTGATTATTTCCTTCAAGGAATATAACATCGTCAAGTCGATTGCCGAAGCTCCGTGGGTAGGGCTGGAGCATTTCAGAGAGCTGTTCGCTGATGAGGATCTGCCGAATGTCATCCGCAATACGCTCGGCATCAGCTTAATCAAGCTGTTCATCGGTTTTCCGCTGCCGATCATATTCGCCCTGTTCCTCAATGAGGTCCGTTCCATAAGGTACAAGAAGGCTATTCAGACGATCTCCTATCTGCCGCATTTCCTGTCCTGGGTTGTGCTTGGCGGGATTCTGGCCACCTGGCTGGCTGATGTAGGGATTATCAATAATATTCTGCTTGCACTCAATCTGATTGACAAGCCGATTACCTATCTGGCTGAGCCCAGTTACTTCTGGACGATTATTATTACTTCCGACATTTGGAAGGAGCTTGGCTGGTCTGCCATTATCTATCTCGCGGCCATCGCCGGCGTATCTCCGGAAATGTATGAAGCAGCAACGATTGACGGAGCGGGACGCTTCCAGAAAATGTGGTTTGTCACACTGCCGGCAATCCGGGCAACGATCAGCATTCTGTTCGTTCTGGCCGTCAGCGGGGTGCTGAATTCCAACTTCGACCAGATTCTGGTCCTGCGGAACTCGCTCAATGACAGTGCTTCTAATGTAATTGACTACTATATCTATCAGACGGGTATTGTCTCCAACCGCTTCTCCTATTCTGCGGCGGTCACCCTGGTCAAAGCGGTTATAGCCCTGATTCTGCTGCTGATTGCCAACCAGGTATCCAAAAAAATCAACGACACGTCGCTGTTCTAGGACAAGGAGGACCTATATATGTTCGCTCTAAAACGTAAAACCAAAGGTGAAGCCATCTTTGATATCGTCAATAATCTGGTCATGCTCTGCGTCTGCTTCCTGACGCTGTATCCGATCTGGTATGTGCTGGTCAATTCCTTCAATGACGGGAACGACGCCATGCTGGGCGGCATCTACTGGTGGCCGCGGATGATCACGCTGAAGAATTTCGAGGCGGTATTCGCAAGCCCGGGCATTATGCTCGCCATGGGGATTACGGTAGCCAAGACCGTGCTTGGTGTCGCTGTCCATGTATTCTTCACTGCAATGGTGGCGTATGCCTTATCCCGCAGGGATCTGGTAGGCGGCAAAATCTACATCCTGATCGGCACCATTACGCTGTTCTTCAACGGCGGTCTGATTCCGACCTTCCTGCTGAACCGCGATCTTCATCTGCTGGATAACTTCCTGGTCTATATCATTCCGGTGATGTTCAGCTTCTTCGATCTCATTATCTTCATGACCTTCTTCCGGGAGATTCCGGAGGGTCTGGAGGAAGCGGCCCGGATTGACGGGGCCAACGACTGGTCCATCTTCCTGCGGATCATCCTTCCGGTCTCCATGCCGGTCATTGCTACCATTGCGCTGTTCCACGGCGTGTATCAATGGAATGATTATTTTGCCGGAATTATCTATATCAACAATGTGGATCTGCAGCCGATTCAGACATATCTGTTCCGTGTAGTCGCCCAGTCCAGCTCCAATACCATGATGGTGGCTGTCCAGGGTAACGCGGCAACGAGATCGGTAACGTCCCAGTCCATCAAGCTGGCAACCATGGTTGTCACTACGCTGCCTATCGTATTCGTCTATCCGTTCCTGCAGCGTTATTTCGTCAAAGGCATGATGATTGGCTCCATCAAGGGATGATCATCTTCTTGCCACCCGGTAACTCCTCCAGCGCCCGGGTGTCTTATGGGCAACGGGGTTGAGCTTATAATTATTATTTTCTAGAAAAGGGGTAAACAAATGGGCATGAAACATAAACCAAAGAAAATGGGTCTCCTGCTTGCAGGACTAATGCTGACCTCCTTGGCGGCAGGCTGCTCCAGCAGCAATAACGCAACGGGGAGCAACACACCGGCGAATGCGGAAGCTACCAAAGCACCAGCCACAGAAACAACAGCACCTGCACTGAACGCAGATGAGCCGGGCTGGAAAAGCGATACTTCACCGATCACCTTCGACTGGTACCTGAACTTTGCCTGGTTCGCCAACAAGTGGGGCGTTGACCCGACTTCGCAATATATTACTAAGAAGACCGGCGTTAACGTGAACTTCATCGTTCCTGCCGGCAATGAGAATGAAAAGCTGAATACGCTGATTGCTTCCGGCAAGCTGCCAGACTTTATCACGCTCGGCTACTGGGAAGATGCGATCAAAAAAATGGTGGAAGGCGAGCTGGTGCTTCCGCTGAACAAGCTGGCTGAGGAATATGACCCGTACTTCTTCAAGGTCTCGGATAAAGATAAGCTGGGCTGGTACACACAGCCGGACGGTAACGTCTACGGCTATCCTAACTCCTCCTCTTCTCCTGCCGACTACGAAAAATATGGTGATACTTATATTTCGAACCAGACCTTCGCGGTCCGCAAGGATATCTATGAAGCGATCGGCAGCCCGGATATGCGCACACCTGAAGGCTTCCTCGGCGCTCTGAAGGCAGCCCAGGAGAAATTCCCTGAAGTGAACGGACAGCCGCTGATTCCGCTCGGTCTGCATGAGTTTACCGAGAACGGCAATGATTCCCTTGAAGGCTACATTCAGAACTTCCTGAATATCCCTTGGGAAAAAGACGGCAAGGTCTATGACCGTGAGACTGACCCTGAATATGTCCGCTGGATGAAGACTCTCCGCCAGGCGAACCAGGACGGACTGCTTGCGAAGGATATCTTCATTGACAAGCGTGCTCAAATGGAAGAAAAGATCGTACAGGGCCGCTACTTCGCAATGCTCTATCAACGTACAGACTTTGCTTCCCAGCTCGGCACTATTTTCCAGAAGAACCCTGAGCAGGTGTACATTGCAGTAGACGGTCCGGCTAACACCAAGATGGATCAGCCTGCACTGAACGGCCCTGGGATCTCCGGCTGGACCGTAACCCTGATCTCGAAGGATGTTAAGGATAAGGCGCGTGCGATCAAATTCCTCAGCTATCTGAACAGTGAAGAAGGCAACAAGGATCTTTATCTGGGCGAAAAAGGGGTCAGCTATGATACAATTAACGGCAAGGACCAGTTCCTGCCTGAAGCGAATAAGCTGATGAACTCAGACCGTGCAGCCTTCGATAAGCAATATGGCTCTTCCTTCACTTTCTGGATGCTGCAAAATACGAATATTACCGACCAGTGGAAACCGGAATCCGTTGAACCGTTCAAGCAACTGGAAGACTGGACCAAGGGCAAATCGATCAATACTTCAGAGTTCCAGTTAATCGATCCTACGGGTAACTCACCGGAAGGCATTATCGCCACCAAGCTGAAACAGCTCCGCGGCAAAACGATGCCGAAGCTGCTGATGGCTGATTCCGATGCGGAATTCGACAAGATCTGGACGGAATATATTGCGAAAAAGGATAAGGAAGGCCAAGCGACCTTTGATGCCTACCGCCAGACGAAATATGAAGAGAACAAGAAAAAACTAGGAATGTAAGTTTTTAAATATATGACCCAAATGGCCCGCATACTGCGGGCTTTTGGGCTATTTTCAAGAGGTGAGCATGAGAGAGAGAACAGGGGCATTATGGCACTCCTTCCACTACTGGTGGGGGCGGAGGTCACTGCAGAGCCGGCTGATTGCGGCCTATATCTTCATTATTCTGGGACCCAGCCTGCTGGTGTCCTTCTATTCGTATAAGGAAATCAACAACACCTATATGCGGGATTCAATCGAGAAGAACAGCTATCTGCTGCAAATGGAGAGGCTGCATGTACTCAATCAGATTGAGGCGATGGAACGGGCCCTGCAGATGGCGTATAGCGATAAAAGTGTGCGCGATTATCTGATCAGTGAGGACGATCCGACCCTGGGCGAGCTGATTGATTTCAACACGACTACCTTTTTGAATTTCAGCCAGATTCAGTTCAACAACCCCAACATCGAGCATCTGTATCTATTCTCTGCCAGTCCGAATGTGTATGAGTTATGGCCGGTTATTTTCCGTGAATCCCGGGTGTCGATGGAGCCCTGGTTCCAGCAGGCCATGAAGCTGGAAGGAAGGAGGAATCTTTGGTCCTTTCAGGATACGGATATTGATCTGATGCAGCGCTCCTCGGGGGGAGGCGGGCAAGGTCAGCCGAAGGTATCCGTGCTGCGTGAGATTAGCATTCCGGCAGGGAATCATATCGGGATGGTCCAGGTGGATATGCTGCTGAGTAAGTTCACGCCCAAGACCTATACCTCTGTGCAGGATAACGAATCCCAGATGGTCATTGTCGATGATGCGCTGAATCTGTTCACGCGTACCGATAACTCCTTCCTGACCGCTGATTCCGGGCTGAGCGCAGCGATTAAGGAGCGGCTGGCCGTCTACCGCAAGACCGGGGAATGGGAGATGGATTACAAGGAGAACGGGAATTCGTTCCTGCTGATTCAGGCGCCGGTGGAGCAGATTGATGCCTCCCTGGTCACTGTTGTCTCGATGAAAGGCCTGATGAAGGATATTTCGCGGACCCGTAATTTAATAATCGGGGTGAATATCGGTTTTATTTTCCTGGTTACGGCGATTACGTATGTGCTGAATGCATTCATTCTGAAGAATCTCCGCCGCCTGACAGAGACGATGAAGAAGGTGCGCCGGGGCGAGCCGTATGGCAGTATTAAGGTCAGCGGGGGCGGAGAGGTCGGAGAGCTGGCGCATCATTTCTCCAAGCTCATGAATACGATCAATACGCTGGTTGCCCAGGCGGTCTATAAGCAGGCGCTGTCCAAGGAGGCAGAGCTGCGGACCCTGCATAATCAGATCGATGCCCATTTCCTCTACAATACGCTGGAGAATATCAAGATGCTGGCCGAAATTGAGAACCAGCGGACCATCTCGGATGCACTGACCCGGCTGGGCGGAATGATGCGTTATAATTTCAAGTGGACCGGGGAATATGTGAAGCTGAGAGACGAGCTTCGCCATATCGAGAATTATATAGAGGTCATGAATATCAGGTTCGAACACACCATTCAATTGGAGCTTCATATTGACAGCGCTTATCTGGAAGTGGAGGTGCTTAAGATGTCATTGCAGCCGATTGTTGAGAACAGCGTGAAGCATGCCTGGAATGCAGACGGCGTGGAGTTAACGGACCGGATTGTGAAGATCGAGCTTACAGAGGCGGAGGGGGATATCTTCATTGTCCTGCGCGATAACGGGCTGGGGCTGACTCAGGAGCGGCTGGTAGAGCTGCATGAGGCGATCTATGCGAAGGAGGAGCCTGGAGCGGACGCTTCCGGGATCAGCAGCGGAGGATATAAGGCGGGAGGCGTGGGGCTGCGCAATGTGCATCAGCGCCTGCAGCTCTTTTACGGGGAAGCCTATGGACTGGAAGTGCAGAGTGAAGCAGGGAAGTGGACAGCGGTGTATATGTCTCTGCCCAAAGTTCTATTGACGGGGGATAATCAGCGATGACAAATCTGATGATTGTGGATGATGAGAGAATGATCCGTCAAGGTCTGAAGGCAATGATCGAACGGGAATATCCGTCGGTCTACAATATATCGATGGCAGGAAACGGTGCAGAGGCACTGGAGCAGTACAAGCGGGAACGGCAGGATGTGATTATTACCGATATCCGGATGCCGATCATGGACGGGATTACGCTGCTGGCGCGGCTGTCTGCGGAAGCAGGGGCGGGCGGAGCTCCAGCTGTCATTATTCTCAGCGGCCATGATGATTTCGAATATGCCAAAAGCGCGATCCGCTACCGCGTCAAAGATTATCTGCTGAAGCCGATCCGCCGCGAGGAGCTGTTCGAGATTCTGGAGCGGATAGCCAAGGAAGGAGCGGAGCGGGAATCCAACAGCCACAAGCAGCTGCAGGAAGCAGAGGGCTACCGCCGCGAGCTGCGGGCGGCCCGTCTGCGCAGCCTCCTGATGCAGCAGGAGGGCGAGGTATCGGCGGCCCAGCAGGAGGAGCTTGCGGGGCTGGCGCTGCCTTTTACAATAGGGGTGCTGAACTATTATCACAGTGACGGTACACGGATGAAGCCGGCAGAAGTGCAGGGGCTGCTGGAGCAGCTGGGCGGACCGCTGGTGCACAAATTCACGGAGATTCTGACAGATGGGGACGGGAAGCTGGTGCTTGTTGGTGATGGGGAGAGCTTCCTGGAGCTGGCAAGGAAGGCAGAGTCCAAGGAGCTTACGCGGCTGCTGCTCGGAATCAGCAGGGAGAGCCGCAGCGCCGATCAGTTCCGTGTCTGTTATCTGGAGGCTTGCCGGGCGCTGCAATATACCTTCCTGTCTCCGCAGGCCAGCTTCGTGGACTATACGGATATTCAGGCCGGACAGCTGAGCTTCCCGCTCCCGGAGGAGGAGCTGCGGAAGCTGCTCAATATGCTGGGAACCGGGCGCGAGAAGGAGATCAAGGCGCTTCTTGGCGTTATTTTTCAGACGGAGCATCTGCTGAGGCTGGATCTGAGTTACCTCGAGAATGTAGGACGGAGTATAAATGAACGCGTATTGGATGAGGTGTTCCGTACGCACGGCGAAGCTTCGGTGGAGGTGCTGAAGCTCTACCGCCAAGTGGGCAACCTGCATAATTTCCGCCATTTCCACGACTATTACCGTGCGCTGGAGCATCTGCTCCTTAGCGTTAACGATTATATTATAGGCATCAAATCCGCTCACACCGAGCATGCCGACATGGAGGAAGCGCTGGCTTATATCGAAGCGAACTATGCCCGCCCGCTGAACATGGCGATGGTCAGTAATTACGTGTCCCTCAACTATTCGTATTTCAGTGAGGCATTCAAGGCCTACACCGGGGAGAGCTTCGTGCTGTATCTCAAAAAAGTCCGCATCCGCCACGCCAAAGAGCTGCTGGCCGATAACCGGGTCAAGCTGGCCTCCGTCTCTGAGTCCGTCGGCTTCGAGAACAGCAAGCAGTTCGCACGGGTATTCAAGGAGCTGGAGGGCATCTCCCCCGGGGAGTACCGGGCGAAGCTGCTGATGGGACGTTATCCCGGACAGGCTGAGGATAAGGAATCTTAGGGCTAGAGCAGATGCAGGAACGATGGTGATCATAGAATTAGGTCCGGGTGACAAGACTTGCGGTTCTGGTCTATGATAGAGGATAGATGGAAGGTCTGGAGGTATTTGTATGGAAGAGATCCAAGGAACACTGATTACGGCAGATAGGCTTGCCGCCGATTTCCGGCGGTTGGGTGTGCAGGAGGGAATGACACTGCTAATGCATTCCTCCTTCAAGTCACTCGGGCAGTGGGTTGCAGGCGGACCCGTTGCCGTGATCCTCGCGCTGGAGCAGGTGCTGGGCGAGGAAGGAACACTGGTGATGCCGACGCAGTCCTCCGATCTGACCGATCCGTCAGGCTGGAGCAGACCGCCGGTACCGGAGGCCTGGTGGCCGGAGATCCGGGAGCATATGCCCGCGTATGACCCGGATCTTACACCTATTCGAGGCATGGGTATCATCCCGGACTGCTTCCGCAAGCAGCGGGGGGTGCGGCGCAGCAGCCATCCGATTGATTCTTTTGCCGCCTGGGGGAAGCACCGGGATGTCATTATTGACGGCCATGGTCTGGAATATGCCTTCGGAGAGCAGTCGCCGCTGGCCCGGATCTATGAGCTAGGCGGAAGCGTGCTGCTGCTGGGCGTGGACCATGGAAACAACACCTCGCTGCATCTGGCGGAGTACCGGGCGGATTATGCCGGGAAGCAGGAAGTGATCGCATGCGCTCCGATGCTGGTGGACGGTGCCCGTCAATGGGTGGAGTTCAGCGATTACAACTGGAATTCGGATGATTTCGCTCAGCTTGGCACGGACTTTGACAAGGAGACCGGGCAGATTGCCAAGGGCTTCATAGCAGCATCTGCGGCGCAGCTGGTCCCGCAGCGGGAGATTGTCGATTATGGGGTGAAATGGCTGGAGCGCTGCCGCAGGTAATTATCGATACATACTTGGGTAAAGGGGAATCTGAATTCATGACCACTACAGTATATATTACAAGACACGGGCAGACGGAATGGAATGTGCAGAAGCGGATGCAGGGTCATCAGGATTCGCCGCTTACGCCGCTGGGCGTCCAGCAGGCAGAATGGCTGGGCAAGAGCCTGCAGAATGTCCATCTGGACGCGGTCTATGCCAGCTCCAGCCCCCGGGCGCTGCGGACGGCAGAGATTATCCGGGGCGGTCGGGAGATCCCGCTTACCGCCTATGACGAATTCAAAGAGATTAATCTTGGCATCTGGGAAGGCCGGGAGGCCGGTGAGCTGGAGGAGCAGTACCCGGAGCAGCACCAGCTGTTCTGGGGCGACCCGGCTCACTTCAGCATCCAGGGCGGCGAGACCTTCGCAGCAGTGCAGGAGCGTGCGCTTGGCAAGCTGCGTGAGCTTATAGACCTGCATGAAGGCGGTACGATCCTCATTGCCACCCATACGGTAGTAGTGAAGGTGCTGATGGCTTATTTTGAAGACCGGGACATGAAGAAGCTGTGGAATCTGCCCTACATCCACCCTACCTGCCTATGCAGAATTGATATTACAGACGGCGTGCCAGAGATCGTGCTGCACGGAGATACCAGTCATTATGTAACCGCTCAGGGCGGCCTGGAGTCCTGAGTAGCAGTTAGCGGATAGCAGCACAGCAGGTACAGTTACGATAAACAGGCGATGCGCATGTGGCATCGCCTGTTTGGCGTGGGGTGGCGTGGGACAGATTACGGCATGCGCGGAGATCCTGCATAAAGTGCAACAATGGGGCTCGATAGGGGCGGACTGCGGCGAACGCAGAAATTCTGCACATTGTGCAACACTGCCAGTCCCTTAAGGTCCATCTACATAGAGATATTGCCCGTCAGTGCAGCCTCCTGGCGCTGACGGTCCCGCTGCTCCAGTACAGACAGGTCGCCATCCAGCGCTTTCAGGCCTGGCAGGCGCAGGGCCACTCCGGCGTACAGCGCCGGAAGCAGGCCTGCGGCAAGCAAAAGCACAGGAACCCCATACAGCTCGGCGACCGTACCGGCTGCCAGGTCGCCAATCGGCGACAGGCTCCCGCCAATCAGGAAGCGGACCGAGTTGACCCGTCCCTGAAGCTGGCCGGGCACGAGCCGTCCGTGCAGGGAGGAGCTTAAGGAGCTGAAGAAGGGCCCCATCAGTCCGGCGGCGAATACGGCGAACAAGGCGAAGGCATAGCTGGGGATGAAGCCCCACAGCATGGTGACGATGCCCGACAAGCCCAGGCTGCCAAGCATGACGGCACGCCGCTGTTTAAACTCACCCATGATGGAGATGGTCCCTAGTCCGGCGAGGTAGCCAAGCGCAGACACTGTGGACAACGTGCCTACAGCTGCCGCATCGCGGTGCAGCACCTCGCGGACATAAGGGACCATCATCGTCCATATGGCTGTAGAGCTAAGATTGCTGACGGCAGCCATCATCATGATCGTCAGCATAGCGGGGAACCGCCGGTAGAACGAGAAGCCTTCGGCCACCTCATGCAGATAGCCGGATATGGAGACGGCAGAGGCAGGCGTTCCGGCCGGCTTGCCCATCCGGGGCAGCCACAGCAGCATGGCAATCGCAGCCATATAACAGACGGCGTTGACCCCGAGCGCCGGCAAGGCCCCGCTGGCCGCGGTCAGGATGCCGGCAAGCGCCGGGCCGAGCAGCGCGGCGGCGCCCTTGCAGCCGTCAATGATGGCGAAGGCACGCATCAGCTTGCCGGTCCCGGCGATCCCGGGGATGACCGCCATGGCCGTCGGCAGGAACAGCGCGGAGCAGGCGCCGCTCAGGCTGGCGGCCGCGAACAGCTGCCAGAGCTGGAGATGGCCGGCGAGTCCCATGCCGAGCGGAAGCAGGAGCGCCAGCAGCCGCAGCACGGCAAGGCAGGCCATGAACCGCACGCGGGGCAGCCGGTCGGATAGCGGCGAGCCAAGCAGGCGCAGCACTTGTTCGGGAATCATGGAGCTGAGCGCAAGCGCCCCCATCGCTACCTTGGAGCCAGTCAGGTCATAGACCAGCCACTCCATGGCCAGCAGCCCAAAGGCATCGCCGAACGCGCTGAGTGAAACCGTGGATAACAATCCGTAATAGCTCCGTTTCTGCAACCCGCTCACCCCTTCAGGTAGTCCTCAATTTGTCCGGGCAGATCGTCCAGAGCCTCCAGCCGCAGGCTGTAGGAGACACTTTTGCCGCTGGTGTGAACGATGACCAGACCGGCTGCGCGCAGCGCGATCAGGTGGTAGTGAATCGTGCTTTTGGACAGCTGGACTGCCTTCACAATCTCCGTGAAATTCATCTGGCTGCCGGTAAGCTGCCGGAGAATGAACAGCCGGGTCTCATCTGATAACGCCCGGGTAAGCCGCAGCAGCGCGGCGGCGGGCCGTCCTTCTTCAGCAGGAAGCGCATCACAGGAGTAGCTGGTGAACACAAACTCATCATATTGAGAGGAGATGACCAGCGGACGGGCATGATACTGCGGAGTGATAATAACCTGCTTCAGCGTCTCCGACGGATAGAGCCGCATCCCTTCAGTAGCTGCCTCGTAGACGGCCATATCATTCGTGCCGTTCAGCATCGCTGCCCGTGCAACGGCTTCCTGCCGCAGCCCTTCTATGATGGACGGATCGATGCTGCTGAAGTAGCTGTCATTCCACACCCGGATCACTTCAGCCGCTGCATCCCGCAGCCCGGCAAGATTGGCAGGCACACTCTGTCCGAACCGCCCGGCAATGTCGTAGAGGTCCCCCGGAGACAATTCTTCGAACCAATGCAGGAATTCCTCCGCCGTACGCTCTCCGGGACAGCTCCAGATGTAGGGGGAGAGACTGAAATTATCCGTGAGCTTCAGCACTTCCTTCATACGCTGAAGCATGACAGGGGCGAACTGTGTCTGAACCTGGCGGACCCAGGGGGTACCGGCATCCATAGCCGTATGATTTTGCTTGCCGATAAAAGCGTTCAGGCTGGTAATGCATTCATAGATAGGCGCAAAATCTACGGTTACTTTATAATCCATAAGGAGCTCCTGCTTTCTGGTGTAGTGGAGATATTTGTTCTATAATCATAGAACTTTTATTAGTTTTATAATAAACGAACATTTTCTCTTTGGCAAATGATTCTTTTTTGGCGGAGGATGCGGCTTTGGTACTTTGCGGGGAATCCAAAACATAAAAAAATCCTTTAAAAAAAGGCGGTTCCCGTCAGCGCATCATGCGCCTTGGGAACCGCCTTTACTGATTTAAACCTCGTATAACGCTGTAGTAGTGTGCGTGTGTTAGTTAATGAATTGCAGCGACTTCAAGGTCTTCTCCAGCATCGTAGCCGCTTCCGCACGGGTAGCCAGCTTCGCCGGAGCGAACGCACCATCAGGGGTCCCCTGGATGATGCCTGCGGAGGCGATCTCTGCTACCGCTGCTCTGGACCAGGCCGGGATGCTTGAGGCATCGCGGAATTTAGCGAGTACAGCCGGATCTGCCGTCAGGGTCTTGCCGGTGTATTTCATGGCTTTAGACAGGACGGCTGCCATTTCCTGCCGGGTAATTGGACTGCCTGGCTTAAAGCTGCCATCCGTGTATCCGGTAATCAGACCTGCGGCAGCGGCTGTCTGTACAGCATCCGTGTACCATGCGCCTGCACGGACGTCACTGAAGGCCGTTCCTGTTGCTGCCGGGGCAAGGCCCAGGGAACGGGTGATCAGTGCCGCGAACTCTGCCCGTGTTATGGACTGTGCAGGCGAGAAAGCGGTGCTGCTGGTGCCGGTAATCACCAGCTTCGAGGCCAGCAGTTCAATGGCGGATTGTGCCCAGTGCCCGGTAGTGTCACCGAAGGTCTTGGACGACTTCACCACAGTATAATAGCTGTTGCTGTTGCGCTTGATCGTAACTTCCGTATGTCCGTCTGCCGGACTAGCGAAGACCGAAGGCACGAAGGACAGCTTGCCTGTGGCCGGGTCAAAGGCGACACCGGTCGCACCCTTGGCATCAAGTGCACCTGTGGCCGTGATTGTCCGCTTCACATAAGTGTTGCCGAAGCTGTTCAGCGGAACGCTTGCCGTACCTGCCTGGGCACTGATGCTGAATTCAATGACGGGCGCAGCAACAGTGATCGTACCTGCCTGTGCGGCGATGGCCTTGTTCAGGCTGTCCAGTATAGCGGTATCTGCCTGAAGCAATGATACGGTAATAGTGAAATCACTAGTGCCAAGCCGGGCGGCCAGAGCCGTTCCGTTAATAAGACTCAGCGGCAGGGAATAGGAAGCAACGCCGGTAGAGATGAAGGTCAACACTGTGTCCGGATGTGCCGCAGCCTGCTGCACCAGCACGCTGCCTGGCAGCACAGCCAGGGCGCCGCCTGCTGAAGCCGTGAGCGGGAGCTTCAGCTCATTCGTACCGGCAGGCAAGGCTGCAAGCTGAGCGGTGAGATCCGCTGCAGTAAACGTGGTAATCTGCGGCGCTGCTCCCGCGCTTGGAGCAGGGGTGGCCGATGGCGTTGCCGTAGGAGTCACTCCCCCGGAGCCTCCCGGATTAGATCCGCCCGGATTGGTGGTTGGTGCCGGTGTTGGAGCTGTAGTCGGATTTGGAACGGCGCCCTTCAGATCAGTGATCCGTCCTTCAACGCTCGAAGTCACCTTAAGGTGCTTCTTCAGATAGGCCAGCAGAACTTCGAAGTCGGGAAGACCCAGCTCGTAATAACGTCCGTCTGCCTTGGCTGAGGCCAGTGCACGGTAGAAATCCCCGCCGCCTGCCATGAAAGAATTCGTAGACAGAATATAATAGCCTGCCGGATCAATCGGCAGATAAGACCCGTCCGCCTGCTTGATCTCTACAGAGATGATCCGTTCCCCGGCCTGGGTCACCTGACCGGTCAAAGAACTCACAATCTCCGGCTTTTTGGTCGAATCATACGTATATTTCATCCCCGAGACATGGGCGAACCTTCCCTGGTCGGACTCCAGGCCGCTGACTGCGTTCTCCAAGGAGGAGATGATCTCTGCGCCAGTAACCTTCAGGGCAACCAGGCTGTTATTGAATGGGAGTGTGGTCAACACCTCGCCCATCGTAATATCGCCCTTGTCAATCGCTGCACGAATGCCTCCGCCGTTCTGGATGGCGACGACGCCTTTGATCGTACTCTGGTCCTCCTTGGACACGAAATTAGGCATTAGCTCGGTTACTTTCTCCGCAATACTGTCAGCAATCATATTGCCGATTGGCGTCTCTTCCTTACGCACCACGCGGACGGATTTTCCGTCAATGTCGCGGTTGGTGTAAAGGTCAACGTCCGAGTAGCCTACAACCTGGCTTCGAACCGTCGCCAGTTCGGCATCGTATGGGGCAAGTATTTTTTTGGCAGCAGCATCTTCACCGAACAGATTGACATCCAGCAATTTGCCTTGATAAGCCTTGACCTCGCCCTTCTTATCGAAGGTAACATCAAGCTCACCCAGGAACTGGCTGTATTCACCAGTCTGCACAATCAGGACCTTCTTGTCTGTACCTGCAATCACCACAGGAGTTGGCGGGTTATCGATCTTCGTATGGGAATGTCCCCCAACAATAATGTCGATCCCCGGAACGGCCTTGGCCAGCTCCTGATCCACGGTGTACCCCAGATGGGTGACGGCAATAATCTTGTTGATGCCCTGGGCTTCGAGCGCCTGGACAGTCCGCTTCGCGCTTTCTACATGATCCTTGAAAATAATTTTGTCGCCAGGAGACGCGAGGCCTACAGTATCCTCAGTCGTCAAGCCGAAGATTCCGATCTTCTCTCCATATACGTCCTTGATGACGGAAGGATAGATATGACCGTCTTTGGCTGTACTTTTGGACTCATCCGTCTCAAGAATACCAGTCATCTCGTGATAGAGATCAGCAAGCTCACTATTCTTGGTAGTGAAATCAATGTTGGAGCTGGCGAACGGGAACTTGGCCGCCGTCACGAAATTCCGAAGGATTTCCGGATTCTCCTTATTCATGTCAAACTCATGATTGCCGAAGGTCATCGCATCATAGCCGATATTATTCATGAACTTGATGTCTGCCTGACCCTTGAATTGATTAAAGTACAGTGTTCCGGAGAAGACGTCCCCCGCATCCAGCAGCACCGTATTGCCTGTCCGTTCGCTGCTGATGGCTGAGGTCCGCTTGGTGATATTCTCCAGATGGCTATGGGTATCGTTCGTATGCAGGACGCGCAGATTGAAATCTGCCCCGCCGAAGTCAATCTGTGCGAGCAGCGGATCATGGTCACTGATCCGGATGCCGTCGGCATCAGATACAGTGCCTTTCGGATAATCTCCCGGATCTGCAAAATCGGCATTAATATGCACGATATCAAGCTTGCTGGCAGAAGCCAGCCGGTTATTGACGAGGATATGATCCAGCGTCTGGGAGTTGCCCTGGAAGTTGTAGGAATACCGTTCATTCAGCGGCAGGGTATTTACAAGATTCGTAAGTGCACTGCCCTTGAGGATATTCAGCGTGTCTGAGAACTGGAAGTCATTCAGATCGCCGAGCACGACAAGATTGGCCTCAGGGTTCTTCTGAAGCACATCCTCAGCGAAGCTGCCTACTACCTTGGCGATCTTGGCCCGCTGAACTTCTGTGGAGAAGACCGGAGGCTGAACGGAACCGAACAAATAGTTGTCGCTGCTCTTGGAGTTGAAGTGATTAGCAATCACGATAATTTCTTTGCCCCCGAAAAGAAACTCGGCAGCCAGCGGCTTGCGCGACTCCTTGAAGGCTTCATTGCCCGGATCAATGCGGCCCGGATTCAGGGTGAGGCCGGAGCCGGCGGTATAGCTTACAGCGTCGGTAGCTGTACCGGGTGTGCCCGGCTTCAGGGAGACGCGGTTCATATTGTATAGGAAGCCGGAGCGGATATTGCCGTCTGGAACGCCGCCATCCTGGTTGTTCTGCGGTGCGATATCCGTGTAACCATAGTTAGATGCACCACCGTCAATAGTCTTAATGGCTGCAATCAGCGCTGTGTAACTCTCGCTGGCATCCGTTCCGCCTTTGCTGGTTCCATCATTATCCTGCACTTCTGTCAGGCCGATAATGTCCGGTGTTTTGAGATTGATCACGATGTCCTTGGCAACATTGGTGATTTTGGCCGGATCATTGTGCTGGGAGAAGTTCTCAATGTTAAAAGAAGCGATGTTCAGCTTATCCGCATCTCCCGGGGAGAGCGAAGTCACTTCTCTCTTCAGCTTGCTTGGGGAGACATCCGGCAAACCGTCTGTTTCCGTAGAAATCAGGAATTTACCGTAATCATAGGTCAGAATACCGGTAATATTGCTCAAGAATTGCTGGCCTGTAGTTAGCACCGGAGCAGTCTTCACAGAGAGTATTAGGCGCTGCGGGTTGAAGTCGGCCCCCGTCAGTACCAGCCCACCGGCAGGGGAAGTCACTTCAGTCGTGTTGCCCGTACCGTTGACGGTCACCACCGGAATTTCAAAAGTACTGCTGGAAGCATAGTAGACTGCCGGGCCCACGGTGGTAGGCTTGGCAAGCTCCAGACGCATGCCTTCCAGGCTCTCATAGAAGTCGATGGCATCAGTGGCTGGCTCGAACTTGGTCAGGCCATCATCGTCGATTACAGCCGTTGGGATGAGGCGTCCGCCGGTGCCCAGCAGGGTTGGGGCCGGAAGCGGATTACCGCTGCTGACAACCGTGGTTTGGCTGGCGGTAATCTGTGTGGTAGATAATTGTCCGGTGCGGCCGAATTCCTTGACAACTCCGTCTACCGTGACAGCATCGCCTGGTTTAACGGCACTGCTTTTTCCCTTCTGATAGATTTGGATGGCCTCTGAGGTCTTGATATCGTTATCCATATCAGCGGCTGCAGACTGGATGTAGAAGCTGTCCGCATCCTTAATGTAGGTAACAATTCCCTTGACGTCAGTGACCATAGCATCCACGTAAGGGGAGATATGTCCTGCGCCTTGAATCTGGTTAATCTTCAGACCTGCGAGTGCAGGAGCGACGCTGTATTCAAAAGTGGATGTTGGACCTTTCTCAAAATCGGGTAATGAGGCATAAGCTGTAATCTTAAGCGAGTTAATATCGGAGTGAACGGTGATTGGGGCAGTATACAACTGGTCTGCCACTTCTGCTGTAGTACTCTTGTTGGCGTAGACGCTGTAGTACACGCTTGCCGTTACAGAGGTGTTTAAAGTAATCTTTGACCCTGTAGCGATCTTAGTGCCTGAGGCAGGGGATGCAGTAACCGGAGGAGCTTGGGTGACCGCAGTGGCCGCAACCATATCGGCTGCTATAATCGGCTCTGCCGAGGCCGTCCCTGAGCCTGTGGACAATCCCGGGAAGATCCCGGTTAATAGCAATGCTACCGCCAGGAATAGACTGAGCGGCTTCCTGCATTGTGAAGAAAGTTTCATGTGAGTATACCTCCCCATAAAATATCATTCGTACTCTATTATAATAGAGATAATATGAATCTAGCGCAATTTTTCGTCAATATTTGTTAAACTTGCATAAAACCATGGTTGGAAATGCTGGAATATATATAAAATTAATATATTTTATGCGGGATTCGTTATGTTTTCTGAAAATGATGTAAACTACATGTTATTTATATGCTAAAAAACGGCGTCTCCCTCTTGAGTGAGGGAAGCACCGTTTTTTGTTGTTTTTAATACAATGTGCTGGATGGAAGGCGCGTAAGTCGGGCGGGGAGGTCACATGGCTTCGATCCGCTCTGCGCCGCCCATATAAGGCCGGAGCGCCTCCGGGATATAGATCGATCCGTCCTCCTGCTGGTGGTTCTCCAGCAGTGGAATCAGAATGCGCGGCGTGGCGACCGCTGTGTTATTCAAGGTATGGCAGTATTGCAGCCGCCCGTCTTCATCACGGTAGCGGATGCCCGAGCGGCGGGCCTGGAAGTCGAGCAGATTGGAAGCCGAGTGGGTCTCCCCGTAAGCTTCTCTGCCCGGCATCCAGGTCTCAATGTCATACTGCTTGTGGGTCTTCATCGCCATGTCTCCGCTACAGACGGCGACTACCCGGTAAGGCAGCTCCAGCAGTTGAAGAATATGCTCGGCATTGCCGAGAATCTCCTGGAGCATCTGCTCCGATTCTGCCGGATCGTTCTTGCACATCACCACCTGCTCGATCTTCGAGAACTGGTGGACCCGGTACAGCCCGCGCACATCGCGGCCTGCCGAACCCACCTCGCGGCGGAAGCAGGCCGACATTCCCGCCAGCCGCAGCGGCTGATCCAGCTCCAGAATCTCATCGCTGTACAGCGAGACCAGCGACACCTCCGAGGTCCCGGCCAGCCAGCGCTTCTCGCCAGTCAGCTCGTAGGTCTGATCCCGGCCGCCGGGGAAGAACCCGGTCCGCTCCAGCGCCTCCGGCTGGACGATCACGGGTACATCCATGGCGGTGAAGCCGCGCTGCATCAGCACATCCAGCGCCAGCCGCTGCACGGCAAGGTGCAGCAGCAGTCCGGCCCCCTTCAGCACATAGCTGCGGGGCCCACCGGCCTTGACGCCGCGCGGAAGGTCGATGATGTCGTGCAGCTCTCCGAGCCGGGCATGGTCCCGCGCGCGGAACCCGAAGACCGGCGGCGCGCCATGCCGCCGCAGCTCCACATTCGCGCTGTCATCCGGCCCGATCGGCGTATCCGCCGACACGGGATTCGGCGCGAGCAGCATCAGCTCGCCGCAGCGCTGCTCCGCTTCAAGCAGCTCCGCCTCCAGCTGCGCCAGCTCGCTGAGGGTGCCCCGCACCTGCGCCTTTGCGTGCTCGGCGCCCTCATGGTCGCCCGCGCGCAGCAGGCGCTCGACTTCCTTCGTCAGCGCGTTGCGCTCCGCCCGGCGCTGCTCCGTCTCCCGGCGGGCCAGCCGCCGCCGGTCATCCCACTCCAGAAGTTCCTCCAGGGGGAACTTCAATCTTTTCCATTCGGCCGTCTTCCGTACAATGTCCTCATTCTCCCTGATCCAATTCATATCCAACATCCGCATCCGCTCCTTAAGTTTGGGTAAAAAAACGCAAAAAACGCCCTCATCCATGGGACGAGGAGCGTCAGCTCGCGGTGCCACCCAGGTTGACCCGATTCACATACAGCAGCCTTCGCTATGCGGAAATGGGGTCCTCTTTGGTCTTCGCGGTAACGGGCGAAACCCGGTAAACTTAGGGAACAGGAAGCTGCTCCGGTCGCAGACGCCTCGCGGTTGGATGCCGGTCGTTGGCCTGGTCGGGATATAGGTTTGCCATTTATTATAACCAGAGCCGCAGTGGTTTGCAAGCAGAATAGGGGTTTGACAATATTCCTTGTACTCTGCTAGGATTATTACTAATTTAAAGTATTGGCGCCCGGCGAAACAGCCCGGCCCATCCTATCATGCGGACGGAAGAGGTGCGGAAATGGCCAAAATAGTCGTAATTAACGGAACACCCTCCCTGGTCTCACGGATCAATGCCGTGATTGAGTATGCAGAGAGTGCCCTGCGGGAGCGCGGGTATGAAGTGGAGCGGATCAATGTGGCAGAGCTTCCGGCGGAGGATCTGATTCACACCAAGTTCGAGAGTGAAGCTATCGTCAAGGCGAACGGGCTTGTGGCGGAGGCCGACGCGGTAATTGTAGTCAGTCCGGTGTATAAGGCCTCCTATACCGGAGTGCTGAAGACCTTCCTGGATCTGGTGCCGCAAAAAGGGCTGGCCGGCAAAATCGTGCTGCCGCTCTTCATGGGCGGAAGTCTCGCGCATCTGCTGGCGATTGACTATGCACTGAAGCCCGTACTGTCCGTGCTTGGCGCCCGCTACATTCTTGGCGGCGTTTACGCCGTAGACTCCCAGGCGGTGCGTAACGACCAGGGCATAGTTGAGCTGGCCGAAGAGCTGAAGCTGCGCCTGAACAGCGTGCTGGAAGAGCTGGCGGAAGAGACGGAGCATAAGGTGGGGCGGAAGGCAGGACAATCAACAGCCGTAGAATAACATTAGGCTGCCGACTCCAACTGCCCGGTATAATCAAAAGGCACTACATTACCCGTATTCGGGAGTGTAGTGCCTTTTTTATACCGCTTGGAAGCTTAGCTCCGGCTCCCACAGAACGACCCTATCTCCCGCCAGACTCGCCGGAATATCAATGATCCGCTGGTTGCTGCTTCCCCGGTAGGAGAGGGTAAGGTCTTTGAGCTCTTCGACAAACCGTCCGTCGATCACGACCTGGCACAAGGACAGCAGATTCCATTCCGCAGAGCCCGGGGAAGCCGTAAGCTCCTCGTACGTATAGCCGGTATAGATCCAGACCGGGAAGTCCGGCAGCTCGGCGCGCAGCTCGTGTATGAAGTCTGCAGCCTCCTCAGCCGAGAAAAAAGGGTCCCCGCCCGCCAGCGTCAAGCCGTCGAGCAGCGGATTGCCTGCAATCTCCTCTATGATCTCCCGCCGCCGCTCCGGGGTGAAGCCTTCCCCGAAGTTAAAGTTCCAGGTCTTCGGGTTGAAGCAGCCCGGGCAGCGGTGGCGGCAGCCGCTGATGAAGAGGACGGCCCGCAGGCCTTCGCCTTCATTAATCGACTCCGGGTAATATCCGCAGATGTTCATAGATGCTTAACACGGTCCCGGACTTCGGCTTGCTTGGCAGCATTGAAGCGGGTCTGATAGTCACCGGTCAGATACCCGGTAACCCGCCGCAGACGGCGGATATGGGTGGTATCCTCATGGGCATTGCAGGTCGGGCAATTCGTGCCGATAACCCCTTCATAGCCGCAGCCGGAGCAGCGGTCAATCGGATGGTTAATGCTGAAGTAGCTGATATCCTGCTCCAGCGCGTATTTGATGATTTTGACGAAGGCTGACGGGTTGCTCCGGGCATTGCCGTTCAGCTCGACATAGGAGATCGCTCCGGCGTTGCAATATTCATGGAACGGGGCTTCCAGGCTGATCTTCTTGGCTGCGCTCAGTTCATGGTAAACCGGAATGTGGAACGAGTTCGTATAGTATTCACGGTCGGTTACCCCAGGGATAGAGCCGAGCACCTTGCGGTCGATCTTGGTGAACTTGCCGGAGAGACCCTCAGCCGGCGTGGCGAACAAGGTGATGTTAAGGTTAAGCTCCTCACTCTTACGGTCGCAATATTCACGCATGTGGCGGACGATGGCTACAGCCTTGGCATGGATCTCCATATCTTCGCCGTGGTGCTTGCCGTACATGGCTTTCATGCATTCGGCCATTCCAATGAAGCCCAGCGACAGACTGCCGTGCTTTAGCAATTCGCCTACGCTGTCATCAGGGGCAAGCTGCTCGCCGCCCTCCCAGACGCCTTCCCGCATCATGAAATCGGAGGCTTTGGCCTTCTGGGAAGCCTGGATACGGAAGCGGTGCAGCAGACCGTCGAGCGCAATATCCATATAGTGATTGAGATCATCAAAGAACCCTTCTTCATCAGCAGCGAGGCGGCGGCCGGTTATCGTACCGTGGGCCAGTCCAAGACGCACCAGGTTGAGCGTGTTGAAGGACAGGTTACCTTTGCCGGAGCAGTGGTTGCGTCCGAAGCGGTCGCCGAGCACACGGGTCCGGCAACCCATCGTAGCGAACTCGGTATCCGGGTCAGTAGGATCGTAATACTGCATGTTCAGCGGAGCGTCCAAGTTGGCGAAGTTCGGATACAATCTGCGCGCCGAGCACTCCGCTGCCTTCAGGAACAGCTCGTAGTTAGGATCACCCGGCTGCTGGTTGATGCTTTGCTTGCATTTGAAAATCTGAATCGGGAACACCGGCGTCTCCCCGCTGCCCAGTCCGTTCATCGTAGCCGTCAGCAGCGAGCTGATCACAAGCTGGCCCTCCGGGGAGGTGCAGGTGCCGTAGTTGATGCTGGTAAAAGGAATCTGGCCGCCGGAGCGGCTGGACATCGTATTCAGGTTATGTACCATACTTTCTGCGGCCTGCTGGGTCTCGCTCTGCGTCTCCTTCAGGGCAAAACGGAAGGCGCGCGGATACTGCTCAGCCAGATCGCTGCGGCTCATCGTAATCTCACCAAGTTCAGATAATTCTGCATTCTCCTCAAAATACTCCAGACCTTTGCGGAAGAGCTTGGAGAAGGATTTGGTCACATAAGGAGCCAGATCATAATCCAGCTTGTTGGCGGATACGCCGCCGTACTGCGCATTCTGCTGTGACTGGAAAATAATCGCCACCAGCGACATCGCCGTCATAATCGAGTTAGGAGGCCGTACGCTGCCGTTGCCGGTGTTGAAGCCTTCACGGAGAAGGCGTTCAAACGGAATGAAGATGCAGTTCGTGGTTCCAATGGCGTATTGATCAAGGTCATGTACATAGACGACATTATCCAGGGTAGCCTGTACCAGCTGTGGCGGCATGGTGAAGTTGCGGGCATACCATTTGGAGTATTCACTGCCGAATTTGCTCATTTTGCCGGAGAAGCTCTCCCCGTTCAGGTTGGCGTTCTCGCGCAGCAGATCCAGATCCCGGCTGTCGATAATATCCCGTCCCAGATGAATAACCTCTTCCAAAAGATCCTCCTGTGCAGCTTGTCCTTCGTTATAACGTTTCTCCAGCAGCGTCATTATATAACTCTCTCCTCTCGGGTATTGTAAGCGTAATATGTATCATAGAATGGTCAGGACATCAGTAAAAAAGCACCCCCGGCCGGGAAGGCCGGAAATGCCCGAATGCATGATGCAAAGATCCGGAAAGCGGAAATTTGCCTGTGGTCTGGGTGGAACATACGAGCAGACACGGGGCGAATAGCTTACGCCCGTTCTTGTATATTCCGCAGAGCCGATACCTGAAGATAATCCACGATCGTCCTCAGGTATCGGCAGCCTCTGGCCCGATTGACGGAAGGCTAACTCTGCTATTGCAGGCCGCATACGGACACCTCCCCTGTTCCTCGCAGGAGTCTAAGCGGTGCCACCGAAACAGGGCAGGTCTCCTGGCTTCCGGCAACTCCTCCGGCGCCTTCCCGGGGGGCTTATTCCGCCCCTTAGTGGCAATGAGCCGGAGAATGCGGCCCAGGGGCATCGCACCCAGGGAGCATCCGGTTACAGTGGCGGGACCGCAGCGGTTTTGCACCGCGCTTCCCTATTAAGTCGCACCTCTACTACAAGGGGTGAAACACCCGTTTCTACTATATTTTGTTGTTATCTATTAAAGCTACCGCAATATATTGTGTTTGTAAATGATTTTTTGCAATCCCGCACGGGGAGCGGGTTCGGCGCTTTTACTCACAGCTGATCCACAGTTAGTCCACAGGTAATCCACAACTTTCCTCTGAATCTGCTTTGAATTTTTCATAAAATCTCCGAAAATACGCCACAAAGAATCCATAAATAGAGTGCGTCTAATCCTGGTAATCATTTTGACGGATATTATATAGAATAAAGAGGATGGCAGGCGATTTGTGGCAAGCTTGGCGAAGCGTTACAATAAGAGGATAAGTAAGAGGCAGGCACATCAGATCATTAGGAGGCAGTTCACAATGGCAATTGGCGAAGTGACCGTTATTCCGATTGGGACAGGCAGCACCAGTCTCAGCAGCTATGTGGCCGAGATGCAGCGTGTGCTGGAGACGGTGGAGGGTATTACCTATGAGCTTACTTCCATGGGTACGATTATTGAGGGGCCGGTAGCACGGATTCTGGCTGCGGTAGAAGCGCTGCATGAGTCGCCGTTCACCGCCGGGGCGCAGAGAGTCTCAACCTCGCTCAAGATTGACGACCGGCGTGACAAGACCTCAACCAGCCGCAGTAAGCTGGAATCCGTAGAGCGCAAGCTTCAGGGGAAGTAGTGTGAATATAGTATCCAACCAGAAATGACGATAAGGAGCGGATTCTTCATGGCAGAAGCAGCGCGGCAGATCGGAATTCAAATGTATACACTGCGTGACCAGACGGAGCGGGATCTCCTCGACACACTGGGCAAGGTAGCAGAGATGGGATACCAGGTGGTGGAATTCGCCGGATATTTCGGCGTAACTGCCGCGGCACTGCGCCGCAGGCTGGATGAACTGGGTCTTGCAGCACCTTCGGCGCATGTGGGTCTGGACTTCAGCAGCCTGGATCAGATGGAGCGGGCATTGGCCCGGGAGATTGAATACGCGGCGGAGCTGGGAATTCAATATATCATCACCCCGTCGGCACCGCTTCCGCCCAACCCCTCCATCGACGATGTGACCAGTATCATTCCATTCCTGGAGAAGGCTTCCGCGATGGTCCGGGCGGCAGGGATGCAGTACGGTTATCACAACCATGATTATGAATTCGCTAAGGTTGACGGCAAGGCTGTCATCGATATCTGGCTGGAGCGGATTCCTGCGGAGCATATGCTGGCAGAATTTGATCTGGGCTGGGTACACAGGGGCGGAGCCAACCCGGCTCATTATGTGTCACGGTATGCCGGACGTGTTCCGCTGGTCCACATTAAGGATTTCGGAGCCAACCAGGAGGAGACTGATCTCGGAAAGGGAGAGGTCGATTTCCAGAGTGTCTTCGAGATAGCGGAGCAGAGCGGAATTCTCTACTATATTGTGGAACAAGAGGTCTATGAGGTATCCTCCCTTGCAAGCGCTAAGCTCGCGCTGGATTATTTCCGCAGGCTGGGGCTCATGCACGGCTGATGACACAGCAACCAGCGGAAAAAGGGGTTGCGTTTTCCGCTGGAAGAGTTATAATATTTTTTGTTTGGCAGGACAGCAAAGCCTGTTCGCTGGTGTAGCTCAGGGGTAGAGCAACGCACTCGTAATGCGTAGGCCGGGGGTTCAATTCCCTTCACCAGCATTCCGCGTTAAAATCCGCGTAGTATCAACGGTTGTCAGCGTTGAATGTTACGGTCAGGCATACGATAGGCCAACGTATTCCCGGCGTTAATCCGGCGGTGCGTAGGCGCTGATTTACGGAGCCTCCTACGGTAAAATGTGGGAGGTTTTGTCATGTCTACTGATCCGCGATTATTTCTGTATGAACCATCTCGTTAATGACAGCGGCTTATTTACGATGCAGCGAATAGTCAATGGACATCACAAAGTTGACTAGGTCTGTATCAGGTCTCTGAGATGAGAATTACAGACTATTGAACCATATGACACGGGAATAAATTGAAGACTTCAAATGTATATTCAGAATTCAGTTGAAATTCTCATGTTCAAGAATTAAGGAAAAGACACAACATGAAAATTATTTATCAACTTGATCTAAAACTGCTTTTACATATTTATTAGGTTCATATTCTACAGCAATTGCTTCATTTGTGTCAAAATCTTTAATTGACCAAAGCTTAGTCCCCTTTTGATAGAAATTTGAAGAATTATCTGGAGTTGAACCTTTGTTAGTATCATCGTTTGAATAATTTGAAATTTCTCCAATCGGTTCGTTTACTTCTATATTTTCTTCAGTTGTCAAGCTATAAAATACGTTATTCCATTTGACTAAAGGATAAGGATAAGAAGAGAGGACTTCATTGGTCTCTACTGGTAATGTTTTTTCTGGATTTACAGTAGCGATCTTATTCGAACATGCTGTAAGTATAATTATTAAAAAGAAAATCAAAGTTTTCTTCATTATTCATCACCTCATCTTTTATGACGAAACTGTTTGCCAAAATGTTTCAGTCGAATTAATATTAAAAACTAACTTTCTGAAAAAATCAGAAAGTTAGTTTTTTGTGAAAATATTGGAATCTTGACTTACAATTCTTTTTTTGAATTAATATTCTTATATTGACCTGCTTCATTAATAAATATACCGTCATCTTCATTAATAGATCTAAAAGTACCATCAGCATTTTTGCGTAAAAACAAAATAACATCCTGATTTTTCTTTAGATGAGTTGTATCATCTGAGAATACTGTAACTTCACCATCAGACCCACCCATTTGTGAAACAATGATACTTTGTTCTGAGATTTGGTCTCCTTTTATAATCTCATTAATATCAACGTTAACCTCTGTACTATAATTAAGGTAATCTCCTTTTCTAAACACACTACCTATTTCTTCAGAAACTTTCCCCTTAATTACTAAGTCAGCTGCTTTTGTTAAAGCAACCTCGTCTTCATAATATACCGCCCAAGAGGGATGAATGTAAATCCCATCTTCCAATTGGGGTATTTCAGAATTTGTATTTTCGGCAGTTAAACTTCCAATAGCAGGATACAAATTATTTACAACAGAAATATCAGATGAAGAAGGTGAAGATACTCTCAGTGGGGTTGTCAAGTCAGATTGAAATGTATACGGATGCATAATGGAGGAGGATTCAACAACTGACGAGTCGTATAAACCTAATGAATGACCAATTTCATGAGTCAGGACACCTTTCAGAACATTGCTTGTATATCTACTTCCTGATGTATAAAATGTGTTCAAATTTAATGTCATCTTTGTAATAACTCCCGCAGAATAGTAAACATAGGTGGTAGCATCCCAGTCAGCAGAGCTATTATAAACATTGTATGCATAATAAGTGTTACTAACACCAACAGAAGTAGAAAGTTTATAGTTAGTGCTGTTATACCATTGTCCCGCACTACTAGTCCATGGTGAACCAATACTATTACTTTCAATATACATGGTGTTGTATCTACTTGGCCATTTTGCAAAAGTCGATACAGCTGCCGAAGCACCACTTGCCATTACCGAAATTCCTAACAAAACAGCAGAGAAACTGGTGAAAAAACGTGTTTTTTTCATTTTTACCCTCCTGAATTTTAATAAATTTTAAAACAAAATTAAAAAACACATACAATTTGAAATGGAAAAAATGGTTTTATTTCTTAATTTAAAGAATAACTGATTTCTTCAATAATGCCATTGTTTCGACAAAGAATTTTTTTATTCGACACAAAATCAGTTCTTCTTAACTATATTTGATATGTTAAAGGTCACGATAATCATTTTGGTAGTTTGTTGAACTAAGTGCTAAAAAGTGTGTAAGATCTCCATTATTTTTTCGTATAGCTATAGGAAGAGGTATTCAGGATCCAAGGAGGGTAATCTGGCTTGCCCCTTAATTTGGTGTGAAAATAAGTTATGCTAAACGTAATCACCTTGGCCGCGCTGATAAAAGCTCGGGACGGCGCTTATGCCGATCTCAGAACCCGCTATCTATAGCAGCAGGCCGATTATACAAGGTCGGACTGGGTTAAGACCAGTCATGTTTTCTAACATTTCTTCTAACCAAACTTCTAACGGAAAACAAATATCTACCAACCCCATTAAGTTTTTTAACGGGTTTCTAGTATATAAATTATACTTGTAAACCTTTATAATACCTAGTAAATACTAACGTGGTCGCACTCGTAATGCGTAGGCCGGGGGTTCAATTCCCTTCACCAGCATCTTAACAAAGTCGATAGTGGCGCGGGTTTCCGGTTTTTTGGAACTGCGCCTTTTTTCTATGCAAGCATCAACATCTACCATTCTTCTACCCTTTAGTTAAGTAGAGTGGGGAGCATATGGTTGGATGCTAGGAGGCAAGGATCTTATATGGGAAACCGGACATTCCTGGTTGTTACCAGTGCCGATACAGAGTGGATTGATTATGAGAATACAGCTTTCGAGACAAATAATTTTCTCGCTCCAGTATGGTTTTGTCTGGTCAGCCAAGACCAGTTTCAGCGCTATAGCAGCCAGCTTATGCAAGCTTGGAGCAAGATTCAACCCCATATGGACCAACCGGATGTGGAGGATTTGCCGGAGTGGGAACATTTTTCCGAGGCCTTCCAATGGCAGATTCCATGGGCGGATGCTGCAGAGCAATTGCGCCTGAGTTTACCGGGCACGCTGGCCCGTTTCCCAGCGCTTGCCACTCCTGTACAGGAGTGGCTGGAAACCTTATCGACCCATGTACAGCGTTATTCTGCTGCCGTTATTCATCTGGAGCTTTCGCAATATTTCTCGTTCACGGGCGATCCTGCCCTATATCTGAGAGATATTCAAGAGTACGTTACCCTCTGGCAGTCGCCGCAACCCTCGCAGGAGAAGGTCTGGCAGGGAGCAGCCGATAACTTTTATATGCTGAGTGGGGAGCATTTGCCATGGAGAGAACGAACGGCGGCTCAACCGGAGCAAGCTACCGATATTCAGCCAGCACAGTCCATTCCTCCAGCATCCGGGAAGCGCCAGTCCAAATGGCGGCAGGAGCTCTACATCTGGTTACTTGCGATTCTATCCGCAGCCCTCTTTTTTGCCGTCTATGTCAAGACCTCCAGTGGTTGGTTGGCGGTGCTCTGCTTCTTCATCCCCTCCCTGTGTATCGTTTTGTGGAATATAATTATCGGTCGTAAACAAACCTCCCGCCATCAGCTCGAAGCGGCTAGGACCTTGAAGAGGAACAGTCCCCCTTCTGATGCTGTGCTCAGAATTGAGTATTTCGACGGGCGTTCACCTATTGGGGCGGATGGCATGGAAATGGGTCCTTCGGAGGATAAAGCGTTACCGGATCTTATCCCCTGGCTGCAAATCCTGCAAGCAAAGGTGCTTTCATCTCATGAGGTTGAGCTCATCGTTTCTGCTAACCATTCACCAGTTGCTACCTTACAACTTCATTTGAGGCTGGATGAACAGTTGGATGCCAAGGATATCGTATCAGCGGTTAATGCGATGGTGTTGGCTCATGACAAAGCATTGGTATGATTACATTCACTAACCGGCTTGGTGGCCTCTCCCTGGTCGTTAGTACACCAGGATTGGGACTGGAAGGCCAGGAAGATAGCCACCCATCTGTTCGCGTTCTGGAAATGAATAAGGACTCCACCGTCTTGCCATGTGCCATTTTCTCGGGCGTACCCGCCCGCATTGCCTTGGTTCATATGAATATTATGAACGCCCTGTCCAGGAGAGAAGCCGAAGTATTTGTCGGGTTTATCCACAGGCCCCCAAGGTTCGCCGAACACATACTGGGTAGCCCTCTGCTTTTTTGCTTCCTCGATATAAGAAGTTATTTTGTCAAAGAGATTGTTGTGAGGATCGCTGTCCTCCGGTTCATTCCGGCCTGTATTAGGCAGGGCCACCATCTTGTTAGGGATCACGAGGTTTCCCCGGATGTAGTCAAGGGCAAGGCTCCGGTTATCCCTGGTGATCTTCGTGAAGCCTGACTCAAGCTTGAGCCAGCGGGCTGTTTCTTCCGATTTTAAATCTTCACCCACATAATAAAGTACCTGATTGGCAGTGTCTTCCGGTAAATGCTCGGCTTTATTGCTTGATTGGATGTTGATTGCTAATCTATACTTTTTGTGGTCATCGTCTTCAACGTCAACCAGCACCTGGATATGATTGTTTTTGTAGCCTAGCTTATATATGGTATTCTCATTGGATAATTTGCATTTTAATACCCCATACCCTTGATCTAATCCGTTACCCATCGCTCATCAGTCCTCCTTCTTAGCTACTATTCTTTCCCATAGAAGGTCATAGTAATTCTGACCAGTAAGGTATTCATCAGAGGAGGCAAGCTACATTATGAAGGTTCTGACCATTCGCCAGCCGTGGGCCACCTTAATTGCGCTGGGAGAAAAACAAATCGAAACCCGGAGCTGGCGGACCGCTTACCGGGGGGAGTTAGCCATTCATGCCGGGATGCAGGTGAATAAGGCGATCTGCCGGACGGAGCCGTATCAGTCGTTGCTGGCCCGTCACGGCTACACTGCGGACAATCTGCCAACCGGCAGGATCATTGCGGTCAGCCGCCTTGTGGATTGCTGTGAGGTGACGCCGGAGCTTGTGCAGCAAGGCTGGCCGGGTGGCAATGAATATGTATTCGGTAATTATGCCGAAGGAAGGTATGCCTGGAAGCTGGAGGAAGTTGTTCCGCTGGTACATCCGATACCTGCTAAGGGACGTCTGGGTTTCTGGGAATATCCTGTGCTGGAAGAGGAATTGTGAATTTCTTGCCGGCATTTTGAAGAAAAATTGCTCCAGATTGGCTGTCAGCTGGTATAATTGGGATATTCGGCGGGAAATCTTCCTATATATAAAGAAGTTGTGCTCTGAGGCGGTCTACCGCTGGAGAGGGGCAGGAATGCCGGGAAGGAGCGTATGCATAATAGATGGGAAGCCTTCTAATTGCATGGCTTTGTATGCTTTGTTTGTTTCTTGCGTTCAGGGATCAGGTAAGCCGGAGAATCCTGTATCCGGTAGCTGTGGCGGTTATATGTGGCACGCTCGGGTATTGGACGTTGTTAATGTAACCGCAGCCGGGTGATCATTACATGCAGAAGTCTGCCGCTTGCGGCAGGCTTCTTTGTTAGCTCTGCTTCGGGCCCTGCTCCGTCTTCTCCATACCCAGATATCTCCGCATATGCAGAGTAGCCTGGGCAGCAATCACATCATCCAGCAGCAGCATCCGCTCGTGATAACCTCTGCAGACGAATTTGGCTTCAACGCCCGCCTCCAGCCGCTGTTGTTCATAGACCTTCAGACCACGGGCGCGCATCCCGGCACGGACCTCCCGCAGATCAGCAGAAGCGGCATGGACGGCCAACTGGATTACCTCAAGATAAGGCG
Organism: Paenibacillus sp. FSL R7-0204; assembly: GCF_038002225.1. NCBI lineage: Bacteria > Bacillati > Bacillota > Bacilli > Caryophanales > Paenibacillaceae > Paenibacillus > Paenibacillus sp. FSL R7-0204. The sequence continues at coordinate 7,360,427 of NZ_JBBOCA010000001.1, read as the reverse complement.
CAGGCGTACGCAGCTCTGAGGATATAGCAGAAGCATCACGCTCGAAGGCGGATAGAATAAGCGGCAGCAAAATATAGGATTTGACCAGCAGGTTATCCTGGCTCTCTGCTCTGTGCATCCCTCTCAACTCCTTGAAGAGAACGTATATTCGCATTGTAACTCACCTTTCAAAAATTAATCAATGGGTTTTATAAATTAACTTAAATAATGTGATATTTTTCACAAAAAAATAGAACGAATTATTATATATTAAAATTGAAATAATATAGATTGAAAAATAAATCAGCTCAAAGGAGAATGGCAATGAGTCATGAAGGAAGTCTCCGCCGTGGTTTGGTATTCGGGATCATTCTAAGTGTTCCGCTCTGGGTATCGATGATTGGCTGGGTTCAGCTGTTCGGGTCTGCCTAGGCGACATTTTTATTCAAAATATATGAATTCTATTAGCAGGTGTCGTCCCTATGGGCGGCACTTTTTTTTAGAGCTGACATGCCCGCAAATAGGTAAAATTGCATTGAATAGGAGCGGACAGTGAGCCGAGACGGGGTGAAACCAATAAAATAGGACAAATGCATCAAATTTCATTAATGAAAATTGATAGCATTGTAGAGAGGAGAGATAAACGGCTACAGCCAATTCTCTGATTTCTCGACTTTTTTCGTCAGCAGGAAAAAAGAGGCTCGCACGTGAACCCTTATGGTACAAGGGATCAATGAGGAATCATCGGAAAAATAATTTCAAGAAATATACTGGGAACGGATTGACAATAGGGTGGGGGAGCGGATAAACTGAAATTAGTACAAAAGTAACAAATGTCATAGACTCAACCATGATTGTACATAAGCAAATCTCAATTTCATACCGAAATCATGTATAAACGCAAACCGTATCGAAAGAACGGGACGCAAAGTCAGGAATCTACTGTCTCTAAAGTTGAGGCTAGGGTCGTCCGGCCGCCGTGAAGCTAACCCTTCGTGGCGGTCTTTTTGTTGTTATAGTCGCGTGACAGATTCATAGAATAGTAACTAGGAGGTGTGGACTATTGAAAAAAAGAGTACGTAAAACAGCCGCCATCATTATGGCAGGCCTATTGACTTTATCCAGTACCTTTACATGGGGGACGGATGTTAGAGCAGCTTCAGGGATGCCGTATACGCCAACACCGGTTTTAGGAGTCGCAGGGAATTTTAATGCTTTTATCCTCGGTGATTTTGTGCAAGGCGGTGATCAGATTGAGGGCCGCCTGGCAGCGGCGGGGAACATTACCCTCTCCGGAGGTTACGGAGTAGCAAGAGCATACAGTGGTGCTGCGCCGACGGATGTACTTGTGGCAGGCAAGAATTTTAAACATTTGGGTAGCGGAGAAATTAACGGAAACGTGGTATACGGAGACAGCATTACAGTCAATGAGCCCCAGGTTAAAATTATAGGTGCTAAGAGGAAAGAGAAGCCGATTGATTTTGCAGCTGAGGAGCAGAGTCTGATCTCCCGATCCACAGAGTATGGGGCCTTGGCCGACACGAATGAGATCGGCAATAACAATTATGGACAGCTCAAGATAAGTGCACCGGATCGTTTCAATGTAGTTCATTTGGATGCCTCGACACTGGCGAAGACCAACTATATCGAATTCAACATTGCCCAGAACGCTACGCTGATTATTAATATAAGCGGGCCTACAGTCAATGTGCCGAGCTTTTCAATGAATAACGGCAGAGCCAGTCAGGTATTGTTCAACTTTTACGAAGCTTCTGAGGTGAATATTGCTTATACCTCCTTCTATGGCAGCATTCTCGCACCCAGAGCGGATGTTCATTATGCCGGAGCAGAGCTTTACGGGACTCTGATTGCAAAATCTTTTAGCGGCGGGGTTGAGATGCACCTTGGGATGTACGAGGGAGAGGGGCCGCCGCCGAGTCCGACGCCGACCGCAACGCCGACACCTAGTCCATCACCGACACCGACAGTGAAACCAACACCGACGGTAACGCCAACACCAACAGTAAAACCGACACCAACGGTAACGCCTACACCGACTGTGACACCAACACCAACGGTGACACCAACTGTGAAGCCAACACCGACAGTAACACCTACACCAACTGTGAAGCCTACACCGACCATAAAACCGTCACCTACACCAGTGTGCACTCCAACTCCAAAGCCAACACCAACCGTGAAGCCGACGCCAACGCCAACGGTGAAGCCGACGCCAACACCAACGGTGAAGCCGACGCCAACACCAACCGTGAAGCCGACGCCAACGCCAACGGTGAAGCCGACGCCAACACCAACGGTGAAGCCGACGCCAACACCAACGGTGAAGCCGACGCCAACGCCAACGGTGAAGCCGACGCCAACGCCGACCGTGAAGCCAACACCAACGCCAACGGTGAAGCCAACACCAACGCCAACGGTGAAGCCGACGCCAACGCCAACGGTGAAGCCAACACCAACGCCAACGGTGAAGCCAACACCAACACCAACGGTGAAGCCAACACCAACACCAACGGTGAAGCCGACGCCAACACCAACGGTGAAGCCGACGCCAACACCAACGGTGAAGCCAACACCAACACCAACGGTGAAGCCGACGCCAACACCAACGGTGAAGCCGACGCCAACGCCAACGGCAGTGCCAACACCGACGCCGACAGCTGTAGCGACACCAACGCCAACGGCAGTGTCAACACCGACGCCGACAGCTGTAGCGACACCAACGCCAACGGCAGTGTCAACACCGACGCCGACAGCTGTAGCGACACCAACGCCAACGGCAGTGCCAACACCGACGCCAACGGCAGTGCCTACGCCAACGCCGACAGCCGTACCGACACCAACGCCAACGGCAGAACCAACACCGACGCCAACGGCAGTGCCGACGCCAACGCCAACGGCAGTGCCAACACCGACGCCGACAGCCGTACCGACACCAACGCCAACGGCAGAACCAACACCGACGCCAACGGCAGTGCCTACACCAACGCCGACGGTAGAACCGACACCAACGCCGACACCAACGCCGACGGTAGAACCGACACCGACGCCAACAGCAGAACCAACACCGACGCCAACGGCAGTGCCTACGCCAACGCCGACGGTAGAACCGACACCGACGCCAACAGCAGAACCGACACCAACGCCAACGACAGTGCCAACACCGACGCCGACGGTAGAACCGACACCAACGCCGACACCAACGCCGACGGTAGAACCGACACCAACGCCGACACCAACGCCGACGGTAGAACCGACACCAACGCCGACACCAACGCCGACGGTAGAACCGACACCAACGCCAACACCAACGCCGACGGTAGAACCGACACCAACGCCGACACCAACGCCGACGGTAGAACCGACACCAACGCCGACACCAACGCCGACGGTAGAACCGACACCAACGCCGACACCAACGCCGACACCAACGCCGACACCAACGCCGACGGTAGAACCGACACCAACGCCGACACCGGTACCAACGCCAGATCCAACACCAGTAACAACGCCAGCGCCAACATCGCCGCCGTTCAGTTTCCCTCCAGTGCCTACGCCGACTCCGATCATCGGATTTATCGTGAGCAATGATTTGGCTGTGAATGATGATCCGCTGCCGCTGGGACCTGTAGTAGCTCCAATAGCAACAACAGTACCGGCACCAACGCCGACACCGGCTGTTGCGGTTGCGCCTATAGCAGCAACACCGGAGCCAACACCGTCAGCCGAACCGGTACCTGATGTAGTCCTTATTGATGAGGAAGTTCCTCTAGGCGGTGTGCCTGTGGATGGAACCCTGCCGAAGACGGGCGAATCCAGTCCTGCCCCTTATTATTTTGCCGGTTTGGCACTCGCTGGTCTGGGCTTGATTCTTAGAAGAAACACCAGAAACAGCAAACGCAAATGAGTCACCGGAACTGAGATTTATATAAACAAACGATGACCCTGTAATTTGACAAGGGCTGCTTTCGGAGAAGACGTTCTCCTGGAAGTAGCTCTTTTTTTCGTTGATTAGGAAATTATGATTTACGTCCGAGGTGGATAAGTTGTGCATAAAGTTGGGGGGGGAGTGTCTTGGAGCATCGGCAGGATGACTATATTCTGGATCAGTAATAGGAATGACTTCGCTGATTTCACCGAACAGCCGGATATGGTCGAAAAACCGACTACATTCGGTGTGGCAGAGGCGTGTGGGCCGAATGTGATCGAAAAACCGACTACATTTGGTGCGGCGGAGGCTTATGGGCCGAATGTGGTCGAAAAACCGACTACATTCGGTGCGGCAGAGGCTTATGGGCCGAATGTGATCGAAAAACCAGTCACAATGAGGATGCTGCAGGCATTTTGTTCTTGAAGCAAGTGCTCAGAGACAGACCGATGGGAAGGCGAGTAGACCCAATGTACGCGAAAAACCAAACACAATGCGCCATTGGGAAGGTGAGCGGACCCAATGTATGCAAAAAAAACCGAACACAATCTGCTGTGGGAAGGTGAACGGACCAAATGGTGGAGTCCACCAGCGTATTCCAAGAGTCTTGCAGAGTACAATGGAGTTGAAGATTGTGCCCCAGCTGTATTTTTAGTTGGCAATACTCCCGTGCTATACTAGGCTCAAATTACACTAAGCAAGAGATCCTGTTCCCTGACTAGGGAAGGGTTGCTTACTGAAGGAGGAACGTTGATGTGGATGATATACCTGCTTGTGGTGCTGATCGTGGTGGCCGCAGGGGTGGGATATGCCGGATTCTATTTTTATGGAGTAGCCATTAAGCGGGCCCCTAAGGAATTCCTGGCCAAGACCCCAGACCTTAAGATCGATCCGCCGCCGGTGGCTGGAGCCTCATGGGGAGAAGGGGCGGAGTGGGTATCCCGGCAGACCTTCCGTGAGGTGGAGCTGGTGTCTGAGGATGGGTTCAAGCTGCAAGGCTATTATCTGGCGTCAGAGCGTGCTGCCGCACGGACGGTCATTGTTGCCCACGGGTATTCCGGGAAGGCCAAGGATATGGGAGCGACCGCTAAGAACTATTATGAGAATCTGGGGTATAATGTGCTGCTGCCTGATGCCAGAGGACACGGGAAAAGCGAAGGAGATTATATCGGCTTTGGCTGGCCGGAGCGCCGGGATTATCTGAAATGGATCGGATTTGTCCTGCAGGAGAACGGTCCGGACGCACAAATCGTGCTGCATGGCGTGTCTATGGGCGGTGCCACGGTGCTGATGACATCCGGCGAGGAGCTTCCTCCGCAGGTCAAGGCGATTGTCGCCGATTGCGGCTATACCTCGGTCAAGGCGCAGCTGTCCTATCAGCTGAAGCGGATGTACCATCTGCCCAGCTTCCCGTTTGTGCCGGTTGCCAGTCTGGTGACCCGGATGAAGGCCGGTTATTCCTTTGGGGAGGCATCTGCGCTGAAGCAGGTACGCAAGGCCAAGGTGCCGATTTTGTTCATCCACGGGGATGCGGATAAGTTCGTGCCTTATGCGATGATGAATGAGCTGTATGAGGCCTGCCGGAGTCCGAAGGAGCAACTGGTGGTGCATGGAGCGGGGCATGGCCTATCCTATGATACGGATAAAAGCACATACATCCGCACAGTAGGCGAATTCGTAGAACGCTATGTACACAGCCCGGCTGCCGCTAAATCATTAAGATAAAAGCCCATAGAACGTAGACGCGCCCGATATCCGCTGACAGCGGTTATCGGGCGCTAATTATGTTCCACACATGGGGCCTTTCCCTGAAGAACAGGGAAGCAGCAAACCATGCCTTATCGGTATATAAATCCCCCGCCGTTTGTGAGCGAAACGGGTGTCGTTATTCCTTGTTATTTCCAGCAGCCGTGTGGCGAGAGAAATCCTTCCAATACGACAAAAGCCCTACCTCTCTTTTGTCCTTGCGGCTCCGTGGCCGCGCCAGTGTGAATCGGAATGCTATGTTCGAATTTAGTCTCATAAAAAGGAAAAGTACTGCAAGAAAACGTAAGATATTGTGTCCAAACCGCCGATAATATAGAGAAGTGATTCATCGGCCTGACATCTTCTTGATGGGGATATACATACTCGAAAACAAATATTATTTTATTATAGCATGGTATTTACATAAATGCAACTGCATATTGGGCTGAGGCCGGACGGGGATGAGGGGACAGATGAGACTATACAGAAGCTTTTTGAGAAATCAGATCCGGAACTATATCTTCGGCTCAGCTGTAGCGGTACTCGCAGTCGGGAGTCTGCTTATGCTATCTTCTTTGGAGATCAGCCGGGTTGAATATTACCGCCTCTTGCTGGTGCTTGCTTGTTCTTTCGTAATAATGGCCTTTATTGAGATTACTGTCTTTCTCAGACAGATCAGGCCCGTACGGGCTGCGCTGGTTCAGGAGAATGCTGCGCTATCGATGCTGGAAGAAGCGTATTTGCACACGCACCAGCTGCCCAAACGGGCCATACAGCGGATTATGGGGCCGCATCTGCTCGGATTATCGGTGCCGGCTCTGCTGCTAACGTTCTGGATGATTCATACGGGCTGGGTTACGTTCCCTTATATCTATCTGATTCTGGCTATGTGCTGCGCAGTGCTTGTGGCTTGTATGCATTCCCTCATTGAATTCTTCCTGACCTGCACCTCCATTATTCCGCTGATTAAGGAATTCAGGAACCGTGCGCTGGAGCAGTATGGTGTGGATTTTTCCCTGGAGGGCCATGTGTTCGTGCCGATACGCCCCAAATTCCTGGTGAGCTGTATGCTGATCGGCACCTTCCCGCTGTTCCTGTTTATTATGGCGACACATATCCGTATGAACGGTGAGGGGGATTCGATAGTCGTCGTCGGACTTCAGAGCTATTGGGCCTGGGCGGGGATGGTGCTGCTGATCGGCACGCTGTTCTCCTCCATTGCGGCCTGGCTGCTGACGAACAGTGTACAGCATCCGATCCATGAGCTGTATCAGGCGATGAACCAGGTAAAGGACGGCAATCTGGTCCAGGTGCAGGATGAGTACTCCGATGAGTTCTCGAAGCTGGTGGCAGGCTTTAACATGATGGTCCGCGGGCTGCAGGCACGGGAGCAGCAGAGCCGCCAGCTGCTGGACAGCTACTTCTCCACCCTCGCCGTGGCCCTGGATGCCCGCGATTCTTATACGGCAGGACACTCGCTCCGTGTAGCGGAGTATTCGGTGATTATCGGACAGCTGGCCGGACTGAGGGGGCAGGAGCTGGATGATCTGCGCAAGTCAGCCCTGCTGCATGATATTGGTAAGATCGGGGTGAGAGACAGCATCCTGTTCAAGGAAGAAGCCTTAACGGATGAGGAATTCCTCCAGATTCAGAGTCATACTGTGCTGGGAGAGAATATTCTGCGGCAGATTGAACCGGCGGACAAAATGGCACCCTATCTGGGCGGCGTCCGCTCGCATCATGAGCGTTATGACGGCCGGGGCTACCCGGATGGTCTTGCCGGTATGAATATTCCGCTGCACGGCCGGATTATCGCGGTAGCGGATGCTTATGATGCGATGACGTCCGACCGGCCCTACCGTAAAGGGATGGACCATGAACGGGCGCTGAATATTCTGGAGCAGGGCAGGGGGAGTCAGTGGGACCCTGAATTCTCCGGATTGTTCCTGGGGTACTTCGGCCGGGAGCCGGAAGCCCGTAAGGGTACTCAGCCTGTTCAGGCCGGGTAATACACTGGTTGAAGGCATTATCCTTATATTCCTTGCCGAAGCGGATACTATCCAGTTTATGGAGTTTCCGCTTCGGCTTTGCGTGCCTATTTTGTGAACTGACATGGAATTGCGACAATTAACGACTACATTCATTGAAGGATTGAGGGCAGACCGTTATAATTATTAAGTCTGGATTTTAATTAAAAAATAAGGGAGATTTCTATGAAACGCGCAGATGTGCTGCTAATTTCTATCGTTCTGATTGCTGCGCTCGCTTTTCTCGTGCCAAGATGGCTGTCAAACGATGCTGATAAAGGTGGGCCGGGCAAAGAACTCAAGGCCAATATAACAGTAGATGGTAAGTTATTCAAAACGATAACCCTAACCAAAGAAGAGCAGACTATTGAGGTACGCACTGAGCGGGGCTATAACATTCTGAAGGTGCATGATTACGGGGTTGAGATGTTCGATGCGGATTGTCCGGATAAGGTGTGCCTCGGCTTCGGCTTCATCACGCTGCCCAAGCAGACCATCGTATGCCTTCCGCACCGGGTATTGGTTGAGATTGCAAGTGGGGCCGGGGAGGATGAAGTAGATGGCTATGTCCAGTAGTGAATCGGCTACAGCGCTGAAGCGGACCGTAATTATCGCTATATTCGCTGCTGTTGCTGTGGTGCTGAGTATTGTGGAGGCGCAGATCCCGCTGGCCGGAGTGGGGCTGATGCCCGGGGCGAAGCTGGGCTTCGCCAATATTATGATTTTGACCTGTATTTACTTTTTGCGCGGACGCGATGTTCTGGTGCTGGTGATCCTGAAGACACTGCTGACCGCCTTCCTGCTCGGCACGCTGTCCAGCCTGCTGTTCAGCCTGTTCGGCTCCCTGTTCAGCTTCATTGTGATGTTCGCGCTGGTGAAGCTTGGCCGCAAAAAGTTCAGTGTCATCGGCATCAGCATTGCGGGAGGATTGGCTCATAATACAGGACAACTGCTGGCAGCCTCGTTCGTATTTAATTCAACCAGTATTTTCTATTACCTGCCGGTCCTGCTGATTACCGGTATTATTACAGGCATTGCTGTCGGCTTCGCCGTCCGGTATGTGGTTGACTCGCTATCCAAAATATCCTTGTTTGAAGAGTTCCTGAACGGACCGGGTCACTAGCTGCGGAAGGATGAGTAACATGAATCAAGCGTACAACGATACAAGAACCGCTGAAAAGCCGGCGGTGATTGCCCTTGAGGGCGTATCCTTCGGCTATGATCCGCAGCATCCGATTCTCCATGATATTAATGTGTCGATCCCGCAGGGCCAATGGGTGAGCATTGTGGGGCCTAACGGCTGCGGCAAATCGACCCTGGTCAAACTGCTGAATGCGCTCCTTCCGAAGAGCGCCGGCCATATCTCTGTCTGCGGGCATACGCTGCAGGAAGAGACGGTTCAGTCCATCCGGCAATGCATCGGAATGGTCTTCCAGAACCCCGATAACCAGTTCATCGGCCAGACGGTGGAAGAAGATATTCTCTTCGGCTTGGAGGGACTATGCCTATCCTACGAAGAGATGAAGGAGCGGCTTGAATTCTATACTGGTAAGCTCGGGATCAGCCATCTGCTGTCCAAGCATCCCGGAGAGCTGTCGGGCGGGCAGAAGCAGCGTGTAGCCATCGCCTCGATTCTCTCTATGAAGCCAGGCATCGTCATCTTCGACGAGGCCTCTTCTATGTTGGACGAGGGCAGCCGCGATGAGCTGATGGGGATTCTGCGCGACATGCAGGCAGAAGGCAGCTACACGATTCTGCTGATCACTCATGATGCCGATGAGATTCTGGCGTCGGACCGGGTGCTGGCGCTGCACGGGGGAAGCATCGCGGCAGATGTATCACCTGCGGAGCTGTTCCTTGATGCAGAGCTGCTGGAGAAGTGTCATTTGCGGGAGCCTTATACTTGGCAGCTTGCCCGTGAACTGGAGAGCCGGGGAATTACGGTGGATGTACCCGCCAGCGAAAAGGAGCTTATAGATACACTATGGCAATACAACTACAGCAAGTAAGCTACACGTATGCCGACCGCAGTATGTGGAAGCAGACGGCGCTGCACGGGATTAATCTGGAGATTGCCCAGGGTTCGCTGACTGGAATTGCCGGAGCCACCGGCTCCGGCAAATCTACACTGCTCCAGCTGTTCAACGGCATTCTTAAGCCGACGGAAGGCACAGTGCAGGTGCTGGATGTAACGATAACTGCAGGGGAGAAATCACCGAGGCTGCTTCCGTTGCGGCGGAGGGTAGGCCTCGTCTTTCAATTCCCGGAGCAGCAGATGTTCGAAGATACGGTGGAGAAGGATCTCTGCTTCGGGCCGCTGAACTTTGGAGTCAGCCTGGAGGAGGCCAAGGAGCGGGCGCGCAAATCAATGATGGACATGGGACTGGATCTGGCGCTGCTGGAGCGCAATCCCTTCCGGCTCAGCGGAGGACAGATGCGCAAGGCGGCCATTGCCTCGGTGCTGGCGATGGACCCGGACATTGTGGTGCTGGATGAGCCGACAGCCACCCTGGACCCGGTAAGCCGCGCGGAGCTGATCGCGCTGCTGGAGCGGCTGTGCCGCGAGCAGGGCCGCACGATCATCATCGTGACGCACCGGATGGATGAACTGCTGCCTTATGCTGACAACTGGGTCCTGCTCAAGGAGGGGGAGCTCGCCTTCCAGGGCAGCGGCAGCGAGCTGGCAGCTGATCCGGCGATTCTTGCGCGCTGCGGACTGCGGGTTCCGCAGTCTCTGCGTTACTGGCAGGCTGCCGCCGAGCGCTTCGGTCTTAGCGGCGAGAAGCCGCTCCTTACAGCGGAGGGTCTCGCGGGGCGGCTTGCGGCCCTGCTGGAAGAGCGCCGCACGCTGAATGCTTCCGGCTCGGAAGAAATGGGGGATGGCCATGAATGAGCGTCTGCTGCTGGGCCGCAGCATTGATACGGGCTCCTGGGTCCATAAGCTGGATGCCCGGTCCAAGATTACCGGAATGCTGCTCTATGTTGCCATCATTCTGCTGTCCACTTCCTGGATATCAATCGGGCTGGTTGCGGTCTTTTCCATCGTGGTGATGGCGACGACCCGCATTCCACTGAAGTATTTCATTAAGGCTGCGAAGCCTTTGCGTTATTTGATGTTGTTCATCTTCATCGTACAGGCGCTGTCCGTGAAGGAAGGGGAGGTGCTGTGGTCGCTTGGCTCGTTCTCGCTGCATGCGGGCGGCCTGCGGATGGGGGCATTTTCTGTCATCCGCATGTTATTCCTGCTGACCTTTACCGCGCTGCTGACCTTCACGACAACGCCGGGCAAGCTGAACCAGGGGCTGGAGGGAGTGCTGGCCCCGCTTAAGAAGCTCAGGCTGTCACCCGACCGGATTACGCTGATGATTAGCATCGCGCTCCGCTTCATTCCGACGATTCTGGATGAGGCGCAGATTATTCTGAAGGCGCAGGCCTCGCGCGGAGCAGATCTGAAGGAACTGCCGCTGAAGGAGAAGGCGCGCATGCTCGTTTCACTGTTGGTTCCGGTCATCGCCAGTGCGTTCCGGCGGGCCCAGGACCTGATCTATTCGATGGAAGCCCGGGGCTTCCGCATGGATGCGCCGCGCAGCCGGTATCACCGGCTCAGGTGGGGCGCGGCGGATACGCTTTTTGTTGCTCTGTTCGTTGTACTGGGAGTTGCAGTAGCATTATTGTAAGACATTTAGGGGGATACGGAAATGGCACGTTATTTTAATGGTAAAGAAGTAGAGTTATTGGCACCTGCGGGAACCTTTGAGATCTTCAAGGCTGTCATTGAATCAAAGTGTGATGCGGTGTATTTCGGCGGTCCGGTGCTGAACATGAGAATGATGCGCAAGGGCTACAACTTAAGTCATGAAGAGATTATCGAAGCCCTGAATATCGCCCATAGTATGGACAAAAAAGTATATATCACGGTAAATAATCTGTTCAGCGAAGAGGATGTGGAAGAGGCCAGAGCGTACCTGAGCTTCCTGGACACGGCCCGCCCGGACGCGCTGATCGTGCAGGATATGGCGGTGCTGGAATTGATCCGCGAGATGGGGCTGAATCTGCCGGTTCATGCTTCTGTCATGATGAATGTGCATAATCTGGAGATGATCCATGCGCTGAAGGAGCTGGGTGTCAGCCGGATTGTTACCTCACGGGAGATGGATCTGCAGACCGCCAAGCTGCTGGGCACAAGAAGCGGCATGGAGCTGGAATATTTCATCCATGGCGATATGTGCTCTGTACACGGGGCGAACTGTTATTTCAGCTCCCAGGTGTTCGGAATGAGCAGCAACCGGGGCAAATGCATGAAGCCTTGCCGCTGGGATTACCGGATCAAACGTGACGGCTATGTCTTCCCTGCAGAATATCCGCTGGCGGTGAAGGATATGTTCATGTATGAGCATCTTCCGGAGTTGATAGAATCGGGTATTACCTCCTTCAAAATCGAAGGCCGTATGCGCGATAAGGACTTCATGGTGATGCTGTCCAATAGCTACGGCGATGCGATTGACCGTTATATCGATGATCCGCTGGGCTTCGACCGCACCAAGGATTCCAAAGAGCTGTATAACAACCGTAAGCGCGATTTCTCCACGGCGTATGCTTTTGGCAAACCGGGACTAACGAATATCAACCGCCGTTATGAGGGAACAGGCAAGTTCTACAGCACCGGCAAAGTGTTCAGTACGCCGACTGCCGAGCGTGAGCTGTCTGCGGAGCGGGTGACGGAGCTGCGCGGGCGAATGGCTGAAGACAGACGCAGCATCCTTAACAAGCCTGAGCTGGCAGTGCGTGTGAATAATATGGAGCAGGCGCGCCTCGTACTGGAGATGGGGGTAGACAGCTTGTATCTGCCGGGCGATGTGTTTGAGCCGGACCGTCCGTTTACGAAGCAGGATATTAAGGAGCTTGGAGCGGTAAAAGGTCATACCAAGCTATATCTCGGCCTGCCGCGGATGATGAATGAGCTGCATTTTGACCAGTATGATCATCTGCTGAGCGGAGAGCGGCTGCCGATTGATGGCCTAATCATTACGAACCTGGGAGCGATCCGCCGTTACCGTGGCACCGGTTATCCGATGATGGGCGATGCTAATCTGAATGTCTACAACCATCTGTCTGCCGGGCTGTACGCCGGACTTGGCCTTACTAAGCTGACTGTTTCGCCGGAGATGACGCTGGAGCATTTCGCATCCTTCACCTCACGCAGCGACTTGCCGCTGGAGGTTGTGGTGCACGGAACGCCGGCGCTGATGTATATGGAGCATGATCTGTTCGAGAATACAGAGGTGATGGAGCCGATCGGAGAGGAAGACAACCAATATGTCCGCAATGATGTGCTGGTGCTTAAGACCGACAAGGGCGAGAACCCGGTCTACCGTGACCAATATGGCCGCTGCCATCTGTTGTTCGCCAAGGAACTATGTTATCTCCCGATGCTGAGTGAAATGAACGGCTTGGGGATTGCGAGCTTCCGGATAGAAGGCGCGACATACAGTATCAAGGAGCTGCGCACCATTATTGCTGCTTATCAGGCTGCGATGGATGGAACAAAGCCGGAGGATGATCTGCTGGGCGGACTGAAGCCGGTATATGCGGGGTACACCCTCGGTTCACTGCAATTTAACTAATGCTAATAATTCAATTTTAAAATAAGGCTTCTACGAGTATAATAAGGACATATGGCGCAATTATAAGTAACTTTTTTCACAAACTCATAGACAGCTGTGTCTGGTGTGGTACCAGCCTGCTTAGGCCATTATTGTTAAATCATCAGCGATTGAAAGCGAGGGGAATCTCATGGAACAGAGCGTCATCATTGGAAGAGAAGCGGTAGCTGCCAAAAGAAAGCAGTATTTCTACCCGTGCACCGCACATTTTTACCGGGATGCCCCGCAATTGGTACGCGGAAGCATGCAGTACGTCTACGATGAGAACGGCAAGGAATACACCGACTTCTTCGCGGGAGTCTCTGTGGTTGCCTGTGGCCACTGTAATCCGGCTATTACTTCACGTACGATAGCACAACTGCAGCAATTGCAGCACACCTCGCCGATCTATCTGACTCAGCCGAATGTAGACTTGGCGGAACGGCTGGAAGAAGTGCTGCCGGGCGCGCTGCGCCGGACATTCTTCGTCAACAGCGGCTCAGAGGCGAATGAAGGAGCGCTTCTGCTGGCGCGTATGCATACGGGCCGCAAGGGCTTCATCGCGCTGGAAGCCGGCCTGCATGGCCGGACCAACCTCACCATGAGTGTGACCGGGCTGCAAATGTGGAGAACCGATGCCTACCTGGATGAGGATGTGACGTTCATTAAGCGCCCGTATCATCCGGAATTGACGCTGGAGGAGGCGGCGACTCAGTCCATCCAGAATTTGAAGGAAGTACTCGCTGCCCAGGGAGACACCATCGCTGCTATGATCGTGGAGCCGATTCAGGGGAACGGCGGAATTGTCATGCCTGCGCTGTCTTACTTCCGTGAGGTGAAGGCGTTGCTTGAGCAGTACGGTGTACTGCTGATTGACGACGAAATCCAGACCGGCTACGGCCGGACGGGAGCTATGTTTGCGATGGAGCATTTCGGCGTCGTGCCGGACATTATCAGCATGGCCAAGGCGCTGGGGAACGGAGTGCCCATCGCTGCCTTTTCCGCAACAGATGAGATTGCGGCATCGCTGAACAAGCCTTCCGCCTCGACGTTCGGAGGGAATCCGGTCTCTGCGGCTACGGCGCTGGCGGTGCTGGACTACATCCGTGATGAGCGGCTGGCAGAACGTGCGTCTGAGCTGGGCGGGCAGCTGAAACAAGGCTTGCTTGCTCTCCAGGAGCGTTACCCTGCGTTGATTACCGATGTACGGGGCAGCGGACTTATGCTGGGGGCCGAGCTGGCCGGTTCAGAGACTGAGGACGCTGCGGCTGTGACAGACTATGTGCTGGAAGAGCTAAAGGACCGCGGATACCTGATCGGCAAAAACGGCATAGGCCGCAACGTCCTCGCTTTTCAGCCGCCGCTAGTTGTCACTTCCAGGAATATTGATGCCCTGCTGGATGCACTCCATGAAGTGCTGCAAGCGATCCACTGAGAAAGAGGCCTAACATTATGGTTATCATTAATGCTTTTAAACATACGGCGCTTAAACTGAAAATGTTCAGCGAGCTGGTGATGTTCTCCCATACGCTGTTCTCACTGCCTTTTGCCATCATCTCGATGGTATGGGCGGCGGGAGGCTGGCCTTCCGGCCATATGATGTTATGGGGACTGATCGCGCTGATCGGGGCACGTAACGGGGCGAATGCGTTCAATCGTCTGGTGGACCGCACCTTCGACGGTAACAATCCGCGTACCGCCCACCGGCATCTGCCGCAGCGTCTGCTCGCCGAGAAAGAAGTCATTCTGTTCATTATCATCAATTATGCCCTGTTCATTGTGGCCTCAGGGATGCTGAACCTGCTCTGTCTGGTGCTGTCCCCGGTAGCCATTGTACTGATCTCATCCTACTCTTATACGAAGCGCTTCACCTTCCTCAGCCATCTATATCTGGGCTTCGTGATTGCTTCGGCGCCGATTGGCGCCTGGTTTGCGGTTACCGGGAATATCGCGTTCACGCCATTCGTGATCGGAACCGTGGTGATGCTCTGGATTGCCGGTTTTGATATCATCTACGGGACTCAGGACATTGAGTTCGACCGCAAGAACGGCTTATGGTCCATACCGAGCTTCTTCGGCCTGGAGAACGCGCTGCGGATCTCCAAGGGGCTGCATTTCATTATGGTTATGCTGCTTCTGTTCCTGTACCTCTGGCGTGATCTCGGCTGGATGTATCTGGTCGGCATCGGCATCGCTACGGTACTGCTTATGACGGAGCACAAGATCATTAAGCCTGCTAACCGTAAGCTAATGAAGGTGGCTTCTTATAATTTGAATCAGGTAATCAGTACGGTGATCTTGCTGTGTACGCTGATTGATTATTTTTACGTTAATTAGGCTTGCTGGCGGCGCGTCGGATTGGGGCGCGTGCTGGAGGTTGGGAAGCTGCACTGCGCGGATTTTTGGACTTACGGTCGCTGTTATATTTGGATTTCCTGATTAGAACCGCTGAACGCGGTTGGAATCCGAAATGAGCGTAGAGCGTATGCTTCCGAAGCGAGCTTTCCTGCGGAAAGCTTTTAGGCGGACGCTGCCGCTCCTCCAGTTCCAAAATTCCTCTCCGTTCCGTCCTAACCTCTCCCCAGGCAAGATTAACTTCAAAAAGACAACAGGCCTACCCAGCAGGGCCGGGCAGCAAAAAAGCGCGATAAGCTTAGAGCTTCGCGCTTTTCTTTTTGGGCAGCAACCTTAAGACCGAGACCGAGAACCAACCCCAAACCCCAAACCTGCAACATCCCTGTAGCTAAACACGTTCACGTTCGCTTCGCTGCGTTCACTTGTTTAGCGAAGTGGCAGTAACCATTGGCATGGCAATTGCATTCCGTACATTAGAATCCGGTGAAATTAGTCTTAAAATCGCATCTGTTGCACTTTGTACAGTAGAATTTGCTCAATGGATGTGAAATGGGCACTTTTTCTGAAATCAAATGTACGAAATACAACAGAACGCGTTTGAGCTTAAGAATTGGTGGAATCTATTGTGCAAAGTACAATTATCAGCATTAGATTCCAATGTTCCATCCCTTGAACCCGCCAAGGCAACAAAAAAGAGCCTGATTAAAGGCTCTTGATTGGCGAATAATTACATATAAAGCGCTGGCGGGTTAGGCGAGCTCAGCGGTCACGCCCGGCGAAGTATTGCAGCAGAGTCCTCAGGTCAGCATGCGCCGGGAAGCTGGAGAGCTGCTCCACAATCGCAGCAGCCCGGGCAAGATAGTCCTGGCTGACAGCCTCTGAGCGGGCCAGGGTATCACTGCCCCTTACCAGCTCCAAGACCTGCTCGATGTCTTCAGAAGAAGAGCCAGGGCCTATTCTGCGGATGATACGGGCAAGCTCTGCATCCTGTAAGGCGAAGAGCACCGGAAGGGTAACCTGGCCGTGGCGAAGATCGCTGCCGGCCGGCTTGCCGAGTACATCCGCCGATTGCGTGAAGTCCAGGATATCATCCTGAATCTGGAATGACATCCCCAGCGCTTCGCCGAAATCGTAGAGGAGCTGGGCAGTCTCCGCGCTGCTCTCCGCCGACAATGCACCTACCCGCAGGCAGGTGGCCATCAGCAGTGCGGTTTTGTTACGGGACTTCTCCAGATATTGCTCCAGCGTAAGATCATAATCAAAAGCAAGCTCTAATTGCTGATATTCACCCAGACATAGCTGGGCCGTGGCGACAGAGGATAGATCGTGAACATAACGGTCCTTATCCCCGGTATACTTGCTGAGCAGTTCAATAATGCGGGCAGACATATAATTACCGATATGGACAGCGGATAGAATCCCGGTCTTGATATGCAGCGCAGGCTCACCCCGCCGCAACTCGGCGTTATCAATAATATCGTCATGAATCAATGAGGCCGCATGGATAAATTCAGCCGCAGCGGATAATTGCAGGGTCCGGCGTCCGGCAGGTCTCGGACCAAACCGGCTGCCGACAATAACCATCAGCGGACGGAGGCGTTTACCGCCGGAGCCTGTCAGTTCGAGAATGCTCTGCGCCAGCTGCGACTTTTTGGGAACATCCTTATCACGGGTCACCAGATTCTTAATTTCACGGTTAATTTCATTCAGATCGATATTCAAGGCTTCGTGCAGCTTCATCGTTCATGTTCCCACCTGTCAAATGGCTTTGCTGGTACGGCTTCGTTGTCTGCGCTCCTGAATGAGGAATTCATTGAGCTCCCGGGCCGGATTGTGTTCCGTGAACTCTCCATTTGAACGTTCGATCTGCAATTTTTTGATGGAAGGGGCCATATAGGCTACCAGATCCAGCTCCTTGCATTTCACTGCAAACTGCAGGTAGAAGCTGTACAGGTAATCTCCATCCAAAATGTTACGGGTAAGGTCAGGATGATTTGGGACACATTCCATATGGCGTTGTGCTGCCACGGTAAGAATAGTATAAATGCCTAGCAAATGGGTTTTGCGGTCATACTCCAGATCATGGCGTTCCAGTACCGAGAGCATTTGCTCACATTCTGCCGGAGAGAGAGACAATTGAATTCCGGCAATCTTAGACATTTCAGCCTGAAGCAACCGGAATGTATCTTGGGTGATTTTTTGGTTCACAAGCTTCTCTCCTTCATGTCGGTTTTGCTGGAAGGAAGTCAATCCCTGATTTTCCCTACAAAACCATTTTATTGAAAACGAACATATAAATGTACTTTCACCTCGTTAAACAAGGAGAGTAATGTGTCCTAGGGACACATTACTCTTAAGAATATCCTATTCAGCTTGCAGCAGCGCAGCCTGTGCATACGCCGCTGTTATAAATGAATGTAGGTCTTAACCACCGGTTACCCGGTTCATCAGTCAGTATACAGATACCAGCGCCGGACGAGAGGAATCCTCTTCCACTGCTTCTTGAGCCAAGGAAGAACATAGTAATCCAGGCCGAACACGCTGCCGGAACCGCCGATGCAGGCAATAGCTGCCCCAACATACCAGAGCATTTCTGTTGCTGCCATCTTGGTGGTCCAGATCATAACCGCCATACCTATCGTGGCCAGAGCAGAGATAGCTGTGAACAGACCAACGATCAGCATTACACCGAAGACGATCTCGGCACAAACCATACCGATTTGGAACCATTTAGCGAGGAAGGTGTAAGAACCGTCCGGGTTATAGAACATGAGATCCATGAACCAGTTAGAGATATCATAGATGAAGCCTGGAACCGGAAGAGCTGATACAGCTTCTTTTGCAGTGGATACTGCGGAAGCGGCAGACTGGGCATCTACGGTAGTTTTGACTGCATCCACAGCCTGACTTGCTGCTGATGTGGCGTCTGCATAAGGAGCCGCAGGAATCAGGAAAATCTTATTTGGATCAACCCAAATTTTGCGGATCTTCTCTATACCTTCATATAACCACATTCCCCCGAGCAACATACGGAGCGGAACGAGCCAGAAGTTCGGCGAGCGCTTGGAGAAGTAACCGCCGACGAAGCTCTTGCGGTTCTCCACATGGAAGAACTCGTGCATCATGTATGTCCAGACCTTGTTGAAGCCCACAACCTGGGACAGATAGAACATATTGATGAAATGTTTGGACAACATAGCCATGAAGCCGGTCAGCATGAAGAACTTGCCGGGAAGACCAACGTTCGCTACACCGTAGCGGCTGCCGATCGAAACCATGGTGCCGTGGAAGCCTGGTTTGTATGCTTTTTTAGGCGTACCCTTGATATCAGCAGTGATATTGCCTGCGATAACCGGAGCCGCTTGTTCAGCATTCTCAACCATTTGCGGAACTGGACGCTCTTCGCCTTCAGGGATGAAGAAGATGTTATCCCCTACAACGTATACGTTCTTATGGTCAACACTTTCAAGGTGTTCATTGGTAACAATACGCTTGCGGCCTTGCTGCTGAACATCAAGGTTGCCGACGATTTCGGAGCCTTCAACACCGGCTGTCCAGACGATTGTCTGTGCATCCACGATGTTCTTCTCGCCGAGGGCAACGGAGCCTGCGCCTACTTCGGTGATTTTGGCGCCGGTAACGATTTCTACCTTCAGCTTGCGCAGACGGGCTTCGGCTTTCTGAATCAGCTTATCCGGCAGGATAGGCAGAATCTTCGGAGCCATATCAGCCACGACCAGTCTGACTTCGGAAGGATCAATGAAGAATTCTCTGCAGAGCTCGTCGCGCTGCTCGGCCATTTCACCTACAAGCTCAACGCCGGTAAAGCCGGCAC
The DNA here is from genome assembly GCF_038002225.1 of Paenibacillus sp. FSL R7-0204. Taxonomy (NCBI): domain Bacteria; kingdom Bacillati; phylum Bacillota; class Bacilli; order Caryophanales; family Paenibacillaceae; genus Paenibacillus; species Paenibacillus sp. FSL R7-0204. The sequence continues at coordinate 7,340,897 of NZ_JBBOCA010000001.1, read as the reverse complement.
CGATGATTACGAAGGTCAGCATAGCGCGGCGTGTAGCCGGGTTCTTTTCCTTCGCAGCTTTGGTGTACATGTCGCGGATCTGACGCTTCAAGGCAACTGCATCATCGTAGGACCAGAAGGAGAAGGTATTCTCTTCTGCTCCGGGGATTCCGAAGAAGGTTGGCTTGCTTCCTGTGCCGATGACCAGATAATCATAAGCATAAGTGGCTTTGTCGGACTTCAGCTTCTTGTTCTTGAAATCAATGTTGCTGATTTCGTCCAGAACAACATCTACCTTCAGTCCGGCAAAGATTTTCTTCAAGTCAATTTTGATCGAATCCTCAGGTGCGCGATTCGCAGAAACCTCATGCAGCTCAGTCAAAAGAGTGTGGTATGGATTTCGGTCGATCAGTTTGATTTCTACATCTTTGTCGTTCTTAAATTTCTTTGCCAGTTTCTTAGCCGTGAGTACGCCGCCGTAGCCGCCGCCCAAAATGACTATTTTCTTCAAGAGAAACTCACCTCATTCATCTGATTAGCTGCAAAAGGGTAACGAATAATTATTTCGCGCCTTCGAGTGCTTTTTGTGCAAGTGTGAAATATTCACCAACGTGGATAGATACGCCGGAGATTGCGTCTGTTTTACCTTCAGCATCCAGGGTAGGAGCTACGCCTTTGTTCTCAAGGAAGTATTTCTCGGCAAGGGCGATTTCTTCATGCCATTCAGCAGCAGCGCCTCCGGCTTTCATGCCGTATTTGCCGTCTACAGAATATTGTTTCTTATCGTCGCCTGCAGCATTCACACCGCTGAAATTAACAGCTACAACGTTGCCGTTAGCAACAGACAGAGCTACAGTGGACTTCCAGCCGGATTTAGCATCCATTTCGCCTTCAGCAGTATATCCGCCATCTTTGTATGGGCCTGCTTGTGCAGGGCCGGCAGCAAGTGCAGCCTGAGCCGCGCCAACGAAATCACTAACGTGTACGGATACACCGGAGATTGCATCTGTTTTGCCTTCAGCGTTTACAGTGAGAGCAGCAGGATCTTGTTTTTCAATCAGGTAGGCTTCAGCAAGAGCAGCCTGTTCATGCCATTCGGACTTCGCTCCGCCGATTTTTACCAGGCCGTAGTTGCCGTCTTCAGATACTTTTTTCTTCAAATCGCCCGCTTTTTTAACGTTGAAAGCATTCCAGTCAGCTTTGGTGATTTTGCCGCCTTCTACAGTCAGTTGTGTAAAGGTCTGCCAGCCAGTTTCTGGATCGGCATCCACTGTACCGTAGTAGGTTCCGTCCTGGTACTTGCCTGTTTCGGCTGCAGGTGCAGTAGTTGCTTCAGCTGCGGCAGTAGCAGTTGCTACAGGTGCAGTTGTTGCAGCTGCATTCTCAGCTTTGTTGCTGTTGCCACAACCAGCGAGTAAAGTACCCAGCACCAGTGCGCTCGACAAGATTACAGAAGCTTTTTTCATTTTGATATGACCTCCAAGAAAATAGTTTAAAATATATATATTAAAATGTAAAACATTTTAATAGCGGTGGAAGTGATAAAAATCACTTTATAAATGATAAATGTCACTCTCATCTCGGTCTTAAGTCCCTTTTTGTAGCAGGCATACGACATATATCGGCAGACAATAAGAAAAAATTTAATCATATCGTTTCTTCTTCGATGGCATTTTAGCACAAGCTATGGAACTATCATGTGAAAATAATCACTTAAATCATAAATAAATTTACTTCTGAAGTATATCAAATTTTAAGATAGTTGAATAGCTTTTTATAAAGACTTTTATGTGACAAAAGTTGAGTTATTCTGCATGGTTTCACCCGGTTGTAGGTGCAGCCCCTGAACTCCAGGGCGATTCAGCGAAAAGTCATAGGGGTAATAGATCACAAGTAATTATAAGCTTTCGCCAGACATTAAATTTGACAACTAAGGAGATGAGCTTGTAGTGGATAACAATGTGATTAAGGGCAAATGGTTACAGATTAAAGGTGAAGCCAAGAAGCAATGGGGCAAGCTGACAGATGACGATCTGGATATCATCGACGGTGAAAAAGACAAGCTGGTAGGCAAGCTGCAGGAGCGTTACGGCCATTCTAAGGATGAAGCCGAAGCGGAGTACCATAAATGGGAGTCCTCCCACCGCAGCTAATCAGCAGTTAACGATAAAAGGCAATGAAAGAGCGCAAATCAGATCTGATTTGCGCTCTTTTGCTGTCTTCCGGACATGCGGCAGCCTTCACTCTCATACATATACATATGCAATGGCCCTCATGCTTCATGTTTTCATTCCTCCAGTATGATACTATAAATATTATTGTGAACTTATTTTCGCTGCAGGAGTGAAGCCATGGAATATGTCAAAATCTTTTTTGTGAATACAGCCTTACTGATCACGCTGTCGTATCTGGCGAATCTAATATACAAGTACACCGTAACCCACGCATCCGAGACTGTAAAAAGAATAAGCTGGGTGCTGCTCGCGGTCTTCGCGGGGTGGATCAGCACCTTTTTCGGCTACAGATTGAATGAGCATGTCATATTTGACCTGCGGTACGTACCGCTTATCATCTCAACCCTGGCTTACCCCCAGCCCGTGGTCCTGATTATCATCGGAATCGCAACCGGGCTTACGCGCCTGACCTTCGGAGTGAACGAGGCAGCGCTGGTAGGCGTGCTGAATCTGACGATCCTGGGCTTTGTCTGTGCCGCTCTAAGCCTATGGATGAAGCGTTCGTCTTCCTCTGTGATGTATAAGGGGATTGGCACCATCTTGGTAGTCAATGTAGTAAATGTGCTGAATATTGCCGTATTTGGGGTCATTCCCACACATGATTACATAACGAAGATTCTGCCGGTTACCTTTCCCGCAGGCCTTGTCCTCAGTGCTCTGTTCGCCCTGATCATCCGGGATTTCCATCTGGACCTGATGCGTACCGGACAGATCGTAAGAGCGAATGAGCTGTTGTCCGAGCAGACGGAGGAGCTGCATAAGAATAAAATTGTGCTCGAGGAAAGAGCCAAGCAGCTCATGCTCGCCTCACAGTTCAAATCGGAGTTCCTGGCGAACATGTCCCATGAACTAAGAACCCCGCTCAACAGCATTATCAATCTGTCCCAGATGATTGAAGAAGGCGATGAGTCCCTGAGTGCGGAGGAGCTTGCTGAATATGGCGGGATCATTCACCGATCGGGGGAGGATCTTCTGTCACTCATCAATGATATTCTCGATCTGTCCAAGGTGGAGGCCGGGAAGCTGGATATTATTATAGAGGATTTAAATACCAGCGAGGTCCCTGATCTGCTCGTTCAGCAGTTCGGCGTCTTAGCCAGACAGAAGCAGCTCACCTTCAGTGTCTCTCTGGACGAAGGGGTGCCGGCCGTAATCTACACGGACCCCCAGCGGGTGCAGCAGATTCTGCGCAATCTGCTCTCGAATGCGTTCAAATTCACGATGACTGGCGGGGTCACTATGAATATCCGTGTAGTGGAACGTCAGGAGGGGGCTGCTTCGCAGAAGTGGATTGCCTTTGAGGTGCAGGATACCGGAATCGGCATTCCCCCGGAGAAGCATGATCTGATCTTTGAGGCCTTTGAACAGGCGGATATCAATGTCAGCCGCAAGTATGGCGGTACGGGACTGGGTCTGTCTATCAGCAATGATCTGGCCAGGCTCCTGGGCGGATTCATTACCCTGCATAGCCAGGAAGGCCAGGGCAGTATATTCTCCTTACATTTACCTCTGCATTCAGGCGCGTCCGTCTAATCCCCGCAGCTCCAACTTTATTTGTGATTTCGGTGTATTGACAGGAACCTGGTGCTGAGTAGAATGAAGCAAAAGCCGCATCAAAGGAGAGTCATTCCCCCATGAACATCATGAGAAGCCGGCCGCTGCGGAACCGTTCCAAGGATTTGCGCAAGGCCTCCGTACACCGCAAGAATCTGCAGATCGCTACCTTTGAGGGGATACCATCCACCATATTCCAGGTGCTGCTGCAAGGCCAATTTCTTACAGGATTCCTGTTATACCTGGGTGCCAGCTCCAGTCAGATCGGATTTGTCCTGGCGCTTACTACGCTGGTGAACGTCGCACAGATCGGTGTGGCCTTCCTGATCCAGAAGCTGCCGAGCCGCAAGTGGGCGCTCGTGACTTTTATTGGCTTACACCGTCTCTTGTGGGGATCTACGGGCCTGGTTCCGTTTATTTTTCCACAAGAGCACTGGGTTACCGCCTTCATCGTTCTGTATACCATTGCTTTCATTGCGAACACCGCAGGTGGTGTGCTCTGGAACTCCGTCATCAGTGACCTGGTGCCTGCAAGGGTCCGGGGCCGGTATTTCGGCATTCGTAATACGTTCCTTAATGCGCTGGGAAGCCTGGTGATGTACGGGGGCGGTATTATTCTTGACCGTTACCCGGGCGGACACGGATTCCTTATCCTGTATATTGTAGTGTGGATTTTCTCGATCTCGAACATTGTGGTGTTCTTCTTCTACCCGGATGTGCCGTTTGAGAAATCCGAAGAGAAGGCCTTCCTGCCGATGCTCAGGAAGCCGCTTCAGGACAAACTGTTCATGAAATCCACGCTGTTCCTGTCTGCTTGGCTGTTGCTGCAGAACCTGACCGTACCGCTATATTCCTATGTCATGCTGCAGCTGCTGAATATCAATTATGAGAAGCTCTCCCTGCTGAATGTGGCGCAGACGGTCTTCATGATGGCCAGCTTCTATGTATGGGGCAACCTGAACGCCAGGCACAGTAACAAGAAGCTGCTGCTCTGGACCTTGCCGATTATCGCGGTCTCTTCCCTGATTTGGGGGCTCTTGTCCGTGCTGCCGATGCTTCCTGTATTATTCGCAGCCCATATTGTGTTCGGCGTGGGCGTGGGCGGCTTCAACCAGCTCGCCTTCAACTTCATTATTGGTGATACACCGAAGCGCGAACGGCCGATGTATATGGCGATGTATGCGGCGCTTACCGGTCTGGCGGCCTTCTTCGGTCCGCTGCTGGGCGGCCGTATCTATGAATGGATTAAGGAATGGCCCCAGTGGATGCAGATCTACGGCATGCAGTTAGTGGTAGGCGTGCTGATGATTCTGCTGGCACTGCTGCTGGGCCGCCGTATTCTGCGGGATGAATAAGGAGGAATATAAGGGGGCTATTTCGGTGACAAGAATTGCACTGGTACTGGGTGCTACAGGTCTGGTCGGCAGTGCGCTGACCCGGGACCTGCTGGGCGGGAATTGGGACGAGGTCCGTGTACTGGTCCGCCGTCCGCTTGCGCTTGAGCATCCCAAGCTGAGACAGATTCAAGTGGATTGGGACCGGCTTGAGCAATACAGCGAGCAATTCGCCGGTGTATATGCAGTATTCTGCTGCCTGGGAACGACGATTAAGCAGGCGGGCTCGCAGGAGCAGTTCGAACGGGTAGATCTGGAGTACCCGCTTGCCGCTGCGACCCTGGCCAAAGAGCATAACGTGAAGCAGTTCCTGGCTGTGTCCTCTATGGGAGCCAGTGCCAAATCGCGCACCTTCTATAGCCGGATAAAGGGGCGGACGGAGGAGGGTCTGATTGCTGCCGGATTCCACGGCCTGCATCTGTTCCGGCCTTCGCTGCTGCTGGGCGACCGGGCAGAATTCAGGCTGGGTGAACGCGCAGCGGCTGTGCTGATGAAGGCGCTGGATTTCGCCATGGTAGGCAAGGCTGCGAAGTTCCGGGCCATTCCAGCAGCCACGGTTGCGCGGGCGATGATGAATATTGCTCTGGCCGATACAGGCGGCGTGCATATCTACACGAATGAAGTCATTCATGTGATCGGCAAGCATTAGCTGGGCAGCAGGGTTTGCAAACTGCAGACCCCAGGACTTACAATAAGCATACGATTTAGAATGTACATAGCGGTCTACAGGCCGCGTACAGCATGCAGGAGGCGTTCACTATGACCAAAAAACAAGTAGCTACAAACAAAGCTCCAGGAGCGATCGGTCCTTACAGCCAGGCGATTGTTGCCGGCAACTGGGTCTACACTTCAGGCCAGCTCGGAATGGACCCGCAGACGGCGGAACTGCCGGGCAGTGTGCAGGAGCAGGCACGCCAGTCGCTTAACAATGTGAAGGCCATCCTGGAAGAGGCCGGAGCATCAATGGATCAAGTGGTGAAGACAACCGTGTATCTGAAGGATATGAATGATTTCGCGGCGGTTAACGAGGTGTACAGCACCTTCTTCACCGAGCCTTACCCGGCCCGCAGTGCCGTTGAGGTAGCCCGTCTGCCGAAGGACGCGCTGGTCGAGATCGAAGCGGTAGCACGCAAGAAATAAGCCAGGCCGGATGCATCCGGTCAAGGCAGGGTACATGGAAACCCCCGCACGTGAAACAGACGTGCGGGGGATTTTTGTGTGCACATATTAGCGAATCAAGTACCTGCTACGGGAACGGCGCGGAGTCAGCAGCAGCCAGATGCTGTAGAGCAAGAGTAGTCCTGCTGCAACCAGGCCGGTGAAATACACCTCATTCGTGGCCTTATGCTCGATAGCGATGGCGATGTAAGCCCAGACGAAGACGAGCGGATAGATGCTGTCCCGGTACGGGTAGCTTACCAGCACAGCCAGCACAGCACCGACGCTGAGCATGATGACTGCCCAGAACGGGGCGCTGAGTCCGAAGCCGTCCCAGTTATTCTTCACCAGCACAACGCTGACATTGACAATGGTGGCTACCGAGATCCAGCCGAGGTAGAGGCTGAATGGTAGCTTCACGAGCCAATTCTCGCCAGTCGTGGGATCTGCAATGTAGCGGGTCTTGCGGTAAATGACGATCAGGGAGAGCAGCAGAAGCACCATCGCCACCAGCGATAACTCAATGTACAGATAATGCCAGAGGAGCAGCCAGCCCATATTGAAGATACAGCTGAGCATGAACCAGATCCCTATCCGCCGGACGGAATCCCTGCCCCCGGTATCGCTGCGGAACTGATAAATAATGAATCCGGCCAGCAGCAGATAGATCAGGGACCAGATGGAAAAAGCATATCCGGCCGGTGTGAGGTACGTATGATACCTGTCCGAGATTTCGGCGGTGCTGTTCCCGCCAAGCGGCAGGACGACTGAAAGGGTATTGACGGCAATGACGCCGAGGAAGAGCAGCAGATTCCCCCACTTATAAGGATTAGTTCTAGTCATATGACCACTCCCTAACTTGTTTGATAACTACGTTTTGGCCTTGGCCTATATAGAATATACCCGCTTTGGCAGCAATTAAGACTAATCCGGCAAAAAAATGACCAATTGGTCATAAGAATCGCGGATAGTATTCCTTAGGCCCGGGGTAATATGTAGTCAAGAAGCAGATCAGCAAGCAGCGAAGGGAGAGAAGATTCATGGAGAGCAGTGAGGCGATACGCCCCGAGAAGATGGGGCCGCTGGTGATGAAGGAGACCTGGAACACGCCGGGCAGCGTGGTGTCCTGGGAACGCTCCGAGAATATCTACATCGTTCAGGGGGAATGCGCCGGGATGGCTTTTATCTTCCTGAGCGATGATATGTTCCGGATGAAGGTCTTCCATGGCAAGGTACCGGACCTGACCACCTCGGAGGCTGTGCTGAAGGAGTGCTGTATTCCGCATCTATTTCCGGTAGAAGAGACAGAGGAGCAGCTCATTTTCTCTACCGGTGCCATCCGGCTGATTATTGAAAAGGCCTCATTTCTGCTCCGTGTGGAGAATACGTCCGGCAAGGTGATCATGCAGCAGAATCTGACGAGCTGGAACCCGCGCGGCGCAAGCCATGCCGAATATGACATGCAGCCGGACTCGCATTTCTACGGACTGGGTGAGAAATCGAGCTTCCTGGATAAACGCGGGGAGCGTTATACGAACTGGAACACCGATGTGTTCGCCCCGCATCTGCCGGAGATTGAAGCGCTCTATGAGTCGATCCCGCTCATTATCCACATGCACGGTGACCTCTCCTACGGGCTGTTTCTGGATAATACGGGCCGGAGTGATTTCGACATGCGCTCGCACGGCATTGCTTTTACCATTGGCTGCTCTACGGGAGCGTACGATATCTATTTCATTAATGGGCCCGAGATGAAGGATGTTGTCCGAAGATACACCACGCTCACCGGCCGGATCGCCCTTCCGCCTAAGTGGGCGCTCGGCTATCACCAGTCCCGCTACAGTTACATGAATCAGCAGGAGGTGCTGCAGCTGGCCAAGACCTTCCGTGAGAAGAACATCCCATGCGATGTGATCTATCTGGATATCCACTATATGGACGAGTACCGCGTATTCACCTTCGACCCTGTCAACTTCCCTGATCCGCAGACGATGATCTCGGAGCTTGCGGAGCTGGGTGTGCGTATTGTCCCGATTGTCGATCCCGGCGTCAAAAAAGACCCAAAATACGAGGTATATAAGCAAGGGGTGCTGGAGAAGCATTTCTGCCGCCGCCTGGAGGGCGATATTTTCTTCGGTGAGGTGTGGCCGGGGATCAGCGCCTTTCCTGATTTCAGCGACAGCCGGACCGCCGAGTGGTGGGGAGATCTGCACAAATACTACACCGAGCTTGGCATTCAGGGCATCTGGAACGATATGAACGAGCCGGCGGTCTTCAATGAGACCAAGACGATGGATCTTGATGTGATGCATTTTAACAACGGGCGGCCGGTGACGCATGAGGAATACCATAACCTGTACGGGATGATGATGTCCAAAGCGACCTACGAGGGACTGGCCGAGCATATGGGGGGCGAGCGTCCCTTTGTACTGACCCGTGCCGGGTATGCGGGCATCCAGCGCTATGCGGCCGTATGGACCGGCGATAACCGCAGCTTCTGGGAGCATATGGCGATGGCGATGCCGATGGTGCTGAACATGGGGCTGTCCGGGCTGGCCTTCTCGGGGCCGGACATCGGCGGGTTCGCCCATCATACGTCGGCGCAGCTGCTGGTGCGGTGGACGCAAATGGGCGTGTTTTTCCCCTACTGCCGGAATCATTCCTCCATCGGAACACTGCGCCAGGAGCCGTGGTCCTTCGGGGAAGAGGTGGAAGGGATTCTGCGTGAATTCATCGGACTGAGGTACCGCTGGATGCCGCATTTATATAATCTTTTTCATGAAGCGGAAATGAGCGGTCTGCCTGTCATCCGTCCGCTGGTGCTCGAATATCCGCGAGATCCGCATGTAACCAATCTGTGCGACCAGTTCCTGCTGGGTGAAAATGTGCTGATTGCCCCGGTCTACCGCCCGGATACGGATCACCGCTCCGTCTATCTGCCGGAAGGCTGCTGGCTGGACTATTGGGACGGGGAGATTCATGAAGGCGGACGCCATATTCTTGCGGCTGCGCCGCTGCACATCATGCCGATGTATGTGAAGGCTGGCAGCTTCGTGGCCGAGGGCCCGCTGAGACAGTATGCGCTGGAGGACACGGAGGAGACGATCATCTTCCATCTCTACGGGGCGGAAGCGGCTGCGGGCTTCTCTTCGTCCTTCAAGCTGTATGAGGATGACGGCCACAGCTTCAGCTACCGTAAAGGGCAATATACGGAGCTTATCGTGCAGGCCGAAGGCGGAGAAGGTACGCTTGCACTGCAGTGGGCGTATGCGCTGCATGACTACAAGCCTCGCCGGGAGACGCTGCGGTTCGCGCTCTGCTATCCGTTCTTCACTGTTGCTGCGGTGGAGGGGCTGGCGGAGATTAGTCTGGAAGAGCTGAATGAAGGGGCGCTGGGCTGGGCCCGGAACGGCAAGAACGGCGCGATCATCGTTCAGGTAGCGGACGCTGCCGGGGGTGGGGAGCTGCGGATTCTGGCGGGTACGGATTAGGGGCAGGCAGATGTAACTGTGGAACGATTTGAGGACCGGCTTGCCTGAAGAGGCGGGCCGGTTCTTCCTGCTGTAACGCAATCTGGACAGTAATGGCCTGATCTGAACAACAATCTGCTGAAAATCACAGAAAATGTGCAGAAAAGTTTTTAAATATAGGCTTTTTCGTATAAGATGAAGGGATGAAGAAAAAGTTGCAGCAAACAACGTAACAGGAAGGCTGTACGGCTAGAGCTATTCCCGCCGGTGTAGCTTCATAATATATTTCTCGCGCAGCAGGAGGCAGTCTTCCGGGGTGGAAGGGCTGCTCTTGCTGTTTGCTCAAAAGAATGGAGATCAACCAACAATGATTAAGCATCTGTATGCAATATGGTTAGGGGACGTATTATTCTGCTTCTCGGGCGAGACCTCCGAGCCGAAGGTAGACGCATGGACACGCGTGATCAAACGGCTGGAGCTCCGCAGCGGCTGGCGTCCTTTTGCGGGTGCTGCCCTGCGGCTGGCGGAAGTGAAGTATCCTGCGGCCGCTGCTGCGGAGGGGAAGCCGGCGCGGCGCGGACTGCCTGGACGCACGCTGGAAGGGCTGGCGCTGTCGCCGAAGGATGCCTTCGAGCTGCTGCTGGCCTGGGATGAGCAGGCCAGCAGCGCCCAGGGCATTGAGCCTGGGGGAGAGCTGCGCTACTGGTCGGCAGCGGCCCGCTTCGCACTGGAGCTGATGGGCAAGGGCGGGATTGTGCCCGGAGCTCAGCCTCCGCGCAAGGTGGGCTCGCGGCGGCGCGGCGGCGAACAGGCTGCTGCCGTATGCTGGTCACCGGCGTTCCGGGAAGAGGCGGATAAGGAGTTCTTCCTGCAGATGGCGGCCTCTATGCCGGTGCTTGCGCTCGGCACGCATGTAGCCGAGGAAGGTGACCTGTCCTCGCGCGAGGAAGCGGGCGCGTATGTGCTGTATTCCTTCCTGCAGGCGGTCATGACCGCTGAGATCAAGAATGTGGTTGCCGCCCATGAGAGCGCGCTGGCGCCGTATAAGGCCAACTACCGCCGCGGCTATTCTCCGCTGACGGAGCTGTGGTGGAACAGTCTGCTGACCGGCAGCCGGGATATTCCCGTGCAGGGGACCCCGGCTGAGGTGACGGAGCTGCTGACGGTGGTGAACGAGACGGCGGGCCATGAGGTGCCGCATTTCGAGACCGAGGAGGCCCGCAGCGGACAGCTTAGTCTGGGCCTGCGGCTGGAGCCGCCGGCGGAGGACAGCGAGCTGTGGCAGCTGACCTTCTGGGCGGAGAGCCGGGAGGAGGGGGAATTCTGGATTCCGGCAGAAGCGGTGTGGAGCAGCCGGGAGCGGGAATTCACCCTATGGGGCAAGCGATACCGCAATATCCAGCAGCAGCTGCTTGCAGCGCTGGGGCGGGCGGCGAAGAGTTCGCCGGATATCCGGCGTTCGCTCGCTGAACCGGCTCCGTGCGGGATTGAGCTGCCGCCGGAGCGGCTGTATTTCTTCCTGAAGGAGAGCGTGCAGCAGCTGCGGGAACGGGGAATTACGGTGCAGATGCCATCGCGCTGGAGCCGTGAGGGACGTCGGCGGATCGGCATGAGAATGAAGATGCAGCCGCCGGTTGGCGGAATGGACGGTCCGGTTCAGCCGGCGCTGGGCATGGAAGAGCTGATCTCCTTCCGCATTGAAGCCTCTTTGGGGGATTCGGATATCACTGAGGATGAACTGAATGCCTTGGTGGAAGCGGGTGTGCCTTTTGTGCGCTTCCGGGGAGAATGGATTGAAGTGGACCCGAAGGAAGTGCGGCAGGTCCTGAGATATATTAAGCGTGGCGAGAGCGGAGAGATGACTGCGGCCGACTGGATGCGTCTTACGGCTGAAGATGGCGATGAGCGGCTGTGGAAGGGCATGTCGGTTACCGGCATGGAGACTTCCGGCCTGTTGGCTTCCCTCATGCATGGCGATGTGCTGCGCGGAATGCCGCTGCGTCCCGTGCCGGAGGATCTGAACGGGACACTGCGTCCTTATCAGGAGCGGGGTTATCAGTGGCTTACCGCGCTTAGCAATCTCGGCTTCGGCGTCTGCCTGGCTGATGACATGGGCCTCGGCAAAACCATACAGGTCATCACCTGCCTGCTGGACCGGGCGCTGAATGCCCCGCCAGGCGAGAAGCAGGAGCCTGTGCTGATCCTCTGCCCGACCTCGTTGCTTGGCAACTGGCAGCGGGAATTGCAGCGCTTCGCCCCTTCGCTTAGCTTGCATATTCACCATGGAGGGCGGCGGGTGCGCGGCGAAGGATTCAAGGAGCTGGCGGCCAGCCATGAGATTGTGCTGACTACCTACCATTTGGCGGGCCGGGACAGCGAGGATCTGGCCGGGGTACGCTGGTCTACCGTTGTGCTGGATGAAGCGCAGTATATCAAGAATCACCGTACCAAGCAGGCGCAGAGCGTCATGAAGCTGAGCGCGCCGCACCGGATCGCAATGACCGGGACTCCGGTGGAGAACCGGCTGGGTGAGCTGTGGTCGATTTTCCATTTTCTCAACCCAGGCTATCTGGGCACGTACCATTCCTTCCGCCAGCGTTATGTGTCGGGAGAGGGCGGCGAACGGCTGCGGGAGCTGCACCGGCTGGTCTCGCCCTTCCTGCTGCGGCGTCTCAAGAGTGACCCGGATATCTCGAAGGATCTGCCGGAGAAGCTTGAGCTGAAGTCTTATTGTCCGCTTACGGAGACCCAGGCCGCGCTGTATCAGGGGGTTGTGGATGAGATGCTTGGCGTCATCGGCGAGCGCTCGGGCATGGCCCGGCGGGGGCTGGTGCTGTCTTCCCTGACCAAGCTGAAGCAGATCTGCGATCATCCCCAGCTGTTCCGCAAGGACGAGGGGCGGAGCCTGCGCAGTGAGCCTTCGGGCAAAATGGATGTCATGTTCGAGGTGCTCGACAGCATCTCCGAGCTTGGCGAATCGGCGTTGATCTTCACCCAGTATGTGGCGATGGGCGAGCTGCTGGTCAGCCGGCTGGCCCGCAGATACGGGCAGACGCCGTTGTTCCTGCATGGCGGCATCTCGAAGCGTGAGCGCGACGAGATGGTGCATGCTTTTCAGGAGGGAGAAGGTCCGGCCTTCTTCGTCCTGTCGCTTAAGGCAGGAGGCGTCGGCCTCAATCTGACACGGGCCAATCATGTGCTGCATTATGACCGCTGGTGGAACCCGGCAGTAGAGAATCAGGCGACGGACCGCGCCTTCCGGATTGGACAGCACAAGAATGTACAGGTGCATAAGCTGATCTGCCAGGGAACGCTGGAGGAGCGGATCGACGAGCTGATTGAACGCAAAAAAAGCCTGTCCGAGCAGGTCGTGGGCTCCGGCGAGAACTGGTTGACCGAGATGTCTAACCATGAGCTCAAAGAGCTGATTGAACTGCAGGGACAGGATTGGATGTAGATTGTGCAATAGATTGTAGGGCAGAAGGAGGAAACATCTATGAATGAGCTGCTGGAGCTGCGGCTGGAGGTGCTGCCCGGGGTCATCAAGGCCACCGGGAGTGTGGGATCTGCTGCAGAAGGAGCAGACAGACGCAGCAGCAAAGCCGGAGCAGAGATGGAGAAGAAGCAAGGGGAGCGGGGCCGGCGTGCGGAGCCGGTGAGGCGAGGCCAGCAGGTGCCATTACCTGAGGGGCAACGGGAAGATGTCACTCTGCGCATTCCGCAGTGGACACCCGACCGGAAGAATGAAGTGCTGCATCAGCTCGCTGCGCATCCGGGTGAATTGTATGATCTGCTGCAGGGCAGCCTGAATGGCGGGCTTGCTGCGCTGGAGCTGCTGCCTGCGGATGACGAGCTGAGGCTGGCTGCAGATGAACAGGGCACAGGTCTGCTGCCTGCTGAGGAACTGGTGGGGCGGGTCCACCAGGAGCTCACCCAGGAGCCGCTGCTTGCGTTCGCCCTGCGCGGACTGTCCAAGGAAGAGCTGCTCTCCGGTGTGTTCGCTCTGTGGGCGGAGCAGGAGAACGAGCGGAGTGCGGAAGAAGATGCGCCTGCGTCTGTGTCGCTCGTGTCCGAGCTGGCAAGGCTGGAGCGCAAGGGGCCGGCTGTATCCTCTGGAGAATGGCTGGCCGAGGCAGCGGCTGAAGGCTCTCTGCACCAGCCGGGGCCGCTGTTTCATGAGATCTCCTCCCGTCCGTTTCCGGCTATGCCTGAGGTAATGGAGCCGGAGGAGAATTGGAGCGCACTCCTGCCGCAGACACCCAAGGCCCGTGAAGGGCTTGCGCTACTGATGCGCCGGGTCTCGGAAGCCGCCGCGAAGCGTGCGGCGGGCTTGAATAAGCTGTAGCTGCACGGGGCGTGAGGTGGACCTAAGTAAGCTGTAGGTGCATGGGTTCGTGAGGCGGGGCTTGAGTAAGCTCCGGGTTACACGGATAATAAGTGCGGTGGGATTGAAGGAGCTATAGGCTACAATCTTTGTGCGGCGACTAAAGCTGCTCTTTAAGTAATATAGAGTGTAAACTAGACCAACTGGTGGAATTGAATCGGATGCCGGGACACGAACGAATGTAAGAACTGATCTCACAAGTAATATTAGTTTTGTGAGCAGTGCGCCGGAGAGGATTGGGGATGGCTGCACGAGAATAAAGTGGAAGAATCCCTCTGAATCAGCCGGAAGTCGGCGTAATGGGGAAATGAAAGGGAAGAATCCCTCTGAATCAGCCGGAAGTCGGCGTAATGGGGAAATGAAAGGGAAAAATCCCTCTGATTCAGCCAGAAGTCGGCGGAATGGAGAAATGAAAGGGAAAAATCCCTCTGATTCGGCCAGAAGTCGGCGGAATGGAGAAATGAAAGGGAAAAATCCCTTTGATTCGGCTGGAAGTCGGCGTGCTGAGGTAGCCAATAATCTTCGGGCGGGAATGAGGGGCAGAAGTGCCCCTGATTGAGCCAAACTGGATGGTAGGGCGGCCCTCCCACATCAAGCCAGCCAAACAAAAGAGGAGCACAAAGGTGCCCCTCTTGCAGCCGGATAACGGCCTGGCTGCGGCCATTTTATCCTAGGATTATGTCTGTTCGTTGCCGCCGCCTTCTGACAGCTCCAGGATCTCCCGGCGCAGGCGGAGCATCTTCTGGTCGAGCTCATCGGCGGCACGGGCGGCTTCCTTCAGCTCATCGGCCACATGGGAGGGCAGCTGTTTGTCAAATTTATAGTAGAGAATATGCTCCATGCTGGCCCAGAAATCCATGGCTAGCGTACGCAGCTGCATTTCTGCCTTCACCCAGCGTGTGCCATCCAGCAGCACCAGTGGGATAGCCACGATAAGGTGCAGACTCTGGTAGCCGTTCGGCTTCGGATGGGCGATGTAATCCTTAATTTCAAGCACACGGATATCCTCGCGGGCGCACAGGTGATCCACCAGCCGGTAGATATCCTTCACGAAGGCGCAGACAATCCGCATCCCCGCAATATCATGGATGTGCTGTTCCATATTATCCAGGTTAAGCTCATAGCCCTTGCGCTGCATCTTTTGCACAATGCTCTTCGGTTCTTTGATCCGGCACTTCACATGCTCGATCGGGCTGAAGCCGTCACGCACCTGCCACTCGGTCCGGATGATATCGATTTTATTCTCAAGCTCATTCAGAGCATGGCGGTACAGCGCCGGCAAAGCCTTGAAATTTTCAACCTGCTTGGCAAAATCCTCGTTAATCTGCCACTTCTGCATATCCTTCACATGGACCTGCAACTTGTTCAATGTTACTTGTGTACTATCATATTCTTCCACTGAAACTCTCCCGGTTTTCGTTATTTGTGACTGTAGACCATGAATGGATGACTACGGCACTCATATACAGCGCTAGCAACGTTACTGATTCTATTTTAACCGATGTACAGCCCCGGAAGCAAAATAAAACCGTAACCCTGGCCGAAGAGAAACATTCTTCCCTCCGGCGCGTATTAGCACAGTATAGGCATTAAGCCGTTCTTATGGCGCAGCTCCGTTCATTCTTATTTGTTGGTGGGAGAGCCTGTGCCGTAACCTTCATCCTGATAGCCCGTATTCTCCAGCTTCTGCAGGACGTTCAATCCTTCGATCTGAAGGCGGGTCTCGTCAGTGCCGTGGTCGTGCAGATACTGGAACAGGCGGATGGTGGCGTCATCGAACTGCTCTGCACCATCATCATGATCGGCTGACTTGTAGGGAACCAGAGCACGCCGGAAGGCGTATTCATCCCCGCTGGCCAGATCGGCCAGGAGATCCTGAAGCGCGGTCAGCCCGTCACTGGACAGCAGAACCTCGAAGTCACTGGATTCGCCCCTCTCTTCCTGAATCAGACCGTGATTCACAGAGACGAAATATCGGTTAAGGTTATCGTTAGGCACAATTCATCCCTCCATCATTCAATAATGTACGGGTACGCAGGAACGAAGGACAGCAGAAGGCAATATGTATGATTGCTTCTTCCGCAGCATACTCATTCCAATAAGAACGTTAGCCGCCTTTACTTGGTATTTACCACATGACGACAAATAATGAATCTGCTGTGGACTTTTGGTATGATAGAATCACGTTTCCACTGCTGCATGGAGCGGCAATCGGAATGGAAGGATATACGCGGCTGCGAATCAGCCTATTCTCACTCTGGAGAAGGAGGAACTACAATGAATTTACTGCAACGCATTAAAGACGGTGCCAGCCGGGTGAGTGAAAAAGCGCAAAGCTCGGTGGAAGTGAGCAAGCTGAATGGGCAGATTTCGGATATTGAGCATGAGATGCAGGTTGAATTTCTGAAAATGGGGAAGCTGTTCTACGACGGATATCGTTCAAGGGATATGTCGGTGGCTGAAGGCCAGATGATCGAGCTTGCCCGGGGCTGTAACAAGCTGCAGGAGCAGATCGAGGACGTACGCTCAAGAATTGCCGAACTGAGAAATGAACGCTTGTGCGCCTGCGGTCAGATCGTAGGGCTGGATGCCAATTTCTGTCCGCATTGCGGACGTAAGCTGGAACCACGCAAGCCGGAAGATAAGGAGATTTCACTTCGTAAAGAGCCGTCTTCGGCGGCCGCCGCTGCCGCAGCGCCGCCTGCGGTTACCGTACATACGGTGCTGGAGCATGAAGATGAGGAAGACCAGTACTACGGCGAGGAAGAGCTGACCGAAGCGGAACGGGAGCTGGCGAGAAGACCCGAAGCACGTGTGCAGTACGCGGAGGTGCTGCCTGAACTGGAAGAAGAGGCAGAGCTGGAGGAAGCGGACCGGATGACTTCAGGTTCTGACCGGAGCCGCCGGGAGGCAGATGAGCTGGAACGGGAACGGGAGCGGCAACTGGAGCTGGACCGCCGGATCAGAGACTGGAAAGCAAGTGAACCAGCCGAAGAGCGGGTAGCCGGAGACACGGATACACGGGAGATTGTGAATTGCCAGATCTGCCGCGCCGACTTGCCAAAGGGCTCCATGTGGTGCCCGCGCTGCGGCTCGGAACAAATATAGACAGTGTAGTACTGACAGCTTAGGGGGACAACATAGATGGAACAGTTGCTGCTGCATCTGCGCAATTTGGGTTTCACAGAGATGGAATCCAAAATTATGGTTGAGCTGGCCACCAAGGGCCAGGCTTCGGGCTACGAAGTGGCAAAGCAGCTAGGAGTATCAAGATCGAACGTATACGCGGCGCTTCAGCGCCTGACCCAGCAAGGCTACGTGCGCTGCGGAGAAGGGGAGCCGGCACGCTACAGTGTACTGGACCCGGAAGAGCTGGCCACGATGATATCCGGCCGGGTGCAGGCCTCACTTGCCTATATGGAGAGTGAAATGCCGCGCGGGGGTCCGGTCAGCCCCTCCTTCTACAACGTGGAGGGTGACCGGAATGTAATTGGAGAGCTGGTCCGCCAGCTGAATCTTGCCGCTCAGGAGATTGTAGTCGATGTGTGGCGGGAGGAAGCCTCGCTGCTGCGCAGTGAGCTTGAGCAGGCGGAGAAGCGCGGAGTGAAGCTGTTGTGGGCCTTTGACGGCGGTGATGCTGTACCGGCACCTTATCCGGTATGGCCGCCCCTGCCGGGGAAGCCGGAACGCAGCGGAGGCCGGAAGTTCTCCTTCGTGGTGGACCGGAGCTGGTGCATGCTAGGCATGCGTTATGATGACGGGAGCGCCCAAGCCGTGATTACCGAGCATCCGGTGCTGGTGGAGCTGCTGCTCAAATCTTTTACACAGGAATTGGTATTGTTCGAGCTGGAGGAAGATATGGGTCCCGAACTGCAGCGGCGCTACGGGGAGCGCTACAGCCGGATCTACAGCAAATATGTATTGCATGATCAGGAGGAATCCGGGAAAGAGCCGGAGGAATAGGGCAGGACTAGTAAGTGCCCAAGTTCACTAAGCAAGGGAGGTGACAAGCATGGAGTGTATTGTACATTTTGAAGTGCAGCATGCAGATGGCGTCAAGCCGCTGCGCGGACTGCTGTTCCTGGAAGAGGGCAAGACCCCGGGAGAACGGGAGCTGGTGGAGATGTTCAAGGACATGAAGTTCAACGTCCGGCTGGATAACCGGGAAAAATGGATTTTCAAGCCCGTGGCTCCAGGAGAAAGTTATTCCGAGATCCGCATTACCAGCTTTGACAACGGGAAGAAAAGCAGCAAGCCGGAGGGTGAGCTGAAGTCGATTGTCGGCAACCTGCTGCCCCAGAAGCCAACCGGGATATAACCGGAGCAGCGGGGTTCAAGCGGTTTTTGTCCGCCAGCAGAATTACTGCTGCTAGCGAAGGATATCTTTGTGAAGAAGGTCTATTCCTGCACGAAGCAGGAAACGGACCCGGCGGAAACGTGAAATATGTAACAAAGAGCAGGCCCAGGGGAATACCCGGGGCCTGCTCTTTGTGTCGGGAGAAATATCATTCCAACTTCTTCATTAGCCAGACCAATCTGCTCCTAACGGACCTGAGAGACCTTATCCCCTGGAAAATACCACTTTTGGTGTCTTAACGGACTGAGGAGACCTTAAGGTAGCTCAAACGATACTTAAAAGCAGTATTTCAGAGAATAAGGTCCGTGTGGTCCGTTACTTGCCTAATATATGACTTTCATCCAGAATAAGAGCGCCTCCGTCCGTTACGCAGAGCTACATATGTGCCCAGCCCAGCCGCACCCAGCCCAGCCGCACCCAGCCCAGCCGCGCCCGGCCTAGCCGCCCGCCCGGCAGGACCCCGCGGCGTCTACAGCCACCGCCGAGGCTGCCGCCAGCGGCGAGAGCACGCGCAGCGCGCCCGGCTCGCAAGCCACGGCCAGCGGCGCCGTGCCGAGCGCTTCGCCGTCGCCGATGGCGTGGCGCGGCTGCGCGAAGTGGACGGCTACGCTGTGTCCGCGCAGCATGGTGACATAGGGCAGCTTCGTATGCCTGCCCTTCACCACCGTCGGGAACAGCCGCAGCAATTGCCCGCGGCTGACCCCGTGCACAACGCAGACGTCAAGCAGGCCGTCGCCTGATTCCGCCTGCGGGCAGATCAGCAGCCCGCCGCCGTAGCTGGGCAGGTTGCAGACCGAGACCAGCCACGCCTGATCGAAGGCCTGCTCCTTGCCGTCGCAGGTCACGCTGACGCGGCAGGGCTTGAAGGTCATCAGCGTATGCAGCACGCCGATGATATAGGCTAGGCGCCCGGCGCCAATGGCGTTACACAGCCGCTTGTAGCGGCTGCCGTTCACATTGACGGCAACCTGCGCGTCGAAGCCGCTGGCCACCGCGGTCAGGGTGAGACCACCTGCCGCGTTAAGCAGATCGGCTTCGATGCAGCGGTCCTGCAACGCGTGATCCAGCGCTGCCTCGGGCGCGAGCGGGATGCTGAACCCGCGCGCGGTGTCATTGCCCGAACCCGCCGGGATGACTCCCAGCGGGACCCCCCTGCGCCGCAGTGCGCCCAGCACACTGTGGATCGTGCCGTCGCCGCCGACAATGATGGCAGCGCGCCAGTCCTCGCGGCGGGCCAGTGCGTGAAGCACCAGGCTCTCTGCGCTGTCAGCGCTCTGGGTGAACAGCGCTTCATACGGAACAGCCCGCGCCGCAAGCAAGGCCTGTACGGTGTGCCAGGTCCGCCGCCCCGCTCCGCCGCCGGAGCGGGAATTTATGATGAATAAATACATGGATGCTTCCCCCAGCCTGCAGATTCCTGCATGTCTTATCCCATTGTAAGGAGCGGGCAGGCAAAAGGGAAACTATTTTCTGCTACGCTGCAGCTACAGCTGCCGCAGCTGGCTTTCGGCGATTTCCCCCACCCAAGGGAGCTTGAACCATCTGCTGCCGAGGGCATGGTAGATCATCAGGAGCCAGACCGCGAAGCTGCAGAGGGAGATCAGGGCGCCCACCAGATCGCCGAGAAGCGGAATGAAGCCGCTGAGTACATGGGCGATCATAAGAGCTCCGAAGGCAATCAGGGATTGGAGCGAGTGGAACAGGACGAAGCGGCTGCGCTTCTCCAGCGCGAGGAAAATAATTGCCCCGATGAACGGGAAAAAATAACACAAGGCGGCAGAAATGTTATCGGGCAGTCCGGTGGAAGATCTGAAAGGCGACAAAGGTTTCACTCTCCTTCCCTACAAGCCTATGAGGTGTCCAGGCAAAGTATGAGCTGTGCGGGGCTGCTGTCCTATAATTTATGGGGATAGGGGGCATACTATTGTCAGGTTCCGAAACGGGAGGGCAAGCATATACTATAAAAAAAATCCATTTGCATTTTTACATGGAAAGGTGGAAGTTCATCTGGAATATGATACAATATAACGATAAGGCCCGAAAGGAGTGATTCAGCAAGTGGCTCTTCGGGTAATTAAAGTGTCAAGGTGTCTTTGCAGTGGGACATCCTTACTCTCAGCCCAAATCACGACGAACCTGCTTCACCGGCAAGGCGGAATTCCAAGTTACTGGAATGGCAGTCTGGACGGGTAATGCAAGCCGCGTATGTGTAATGGTTCTTAACTTGCATTTCAAGGTTACGGCGAACTTTTCATCATGCATTCTCTACAACGGAGCATTCATTTTCAATGTTTTGGGAGGGAACTGATCATGGCAAGTAAAGGTCATAACGAAGTCAAGGAAAGTCTACGGGAAATGACACGTATTTTCCGGCCCAAAGATCCCAAGAAATTTGTGAAAGAGTACGTCCGGAAGTATCGGATCACGGGAGGCTATGAGGAAGAGCTGACCATGGTTGTGGAGCATGAGCTGGTTAGAATGAATTCTTCCGTCTCCTGAAGAAGCGGCAGATTCTGTTTCGTGCTGTGTGATACCTACAACTATATATGTAAGCTACATTCAAGCGATAACATCCATGAGGATTCTCATAAACCGTGCCCGGGCAGCCTTCTGCTTCTGGAATCGGTTTTTTTTGTATGCCCATTTCAGATTATCTGCGTATGTCAAATGAATGTTTAGACACAAATACATATGAATACGCTTCAAAAGTAGTTTAACAGTTTTCCGGAAAAATTGAAAGCGCTTATAAAATCAGTATTGACAAGCTTTCGGCGACTTCAAAATGATTTTGTGAATTTGTTGTGAACGATTGACAAAACCGGAGACCGAACTTATATTAATAGTGATTGTTATAATTGACAGGAAAATACTCTAATCTACGAATTCGGGAAAAGCGGGGTAGATCAATGATGAAAACGTGGCAGGCTGGTAAGCGGCTTCTTCCCATGACCGCAGCACTTGGACTCCTTCTGGCCGGATGCGGGCGGGAGGACTTGTCGGTACTCAGACCGCAGGGACCCGTAGCGGAAAGCTCTTACGGACTGATGAAGCTGTCGATCACGATCATGATTGTGGTGCTGCTGATCGTCTTCTCCATAGCGGCTTATGTATGGATTCGCTTCCGCCGGAAGAAGGATCAGGATGAGATTCCGAAGCAGGTGGAGGGCAGCTTCAAGCTGGAGGTGCTGTGGACAGTCATCCCGCTTATTCTCGTCATTGTGCTGGCGATTCCTACGGTGAAGGTGGTCTTTGCTGCCGGCAATGATCATTCGGATGACAAGGACGCCATCAAGGTCAAGGTGACCGGCCACCAGTATTGGTGGGAGTTCGAATATACGGATTACGGAATAACGACCGCACAGGATCTGATTATTCCTACAGGTAAGCACATTGCCTTCGAGCTGAGCACCAAGGATGTGCTGCATTCCTTCTGGGTACCGTCGCTGGCCGGGAAAATGGACACCAATCCCGACGGCACGGTGAACCGCTTCAGCTTCAGTGCACCGAATGAAGGCGTTTACCGGGGGAAATGCGCAGAGCTGTGCGGACCCTCCCACGGATTCATGGAGTTTAAGGTCAAGTCGGTCAGCGGTGAGGCCTTTGACAAGTGGGTGGCTTCGATGAAGGCACCGGAGTCGGTGATGCCGGAAGACCCGGTACTGGCTGAGAAGTTCAAGTCCCAGTGCTTGACTTGCCATGCGATCGGCAGCATGCCTGCATCACCGGTCGCTCCCAGCCTGACCGGAATTGGTTCCCGTGAATCCGTTGCCGGGATTCTGCTTAATGATGACACCCGCGAAGACGGAGCGCCGGTTCTGGAGAATCTGAAGACTTGGCTGCATGATCCGCAGAGCGTGAAGCCCGGCAACAAGATGCCGAATCCGAAGGATAAGGGCTTAAGTGATGAAGAGATCGACGGCATTGCCGAATTTCTGGCCGGTTATACGCTGGACTAGGGGCCAATGACTGAAGCGGAAGCAGCATATTTGATAAGGGGGTACGTACCTTGGCTCACGCAGCGCAATCCTTGCAGCCCTCCCAGCCTTTGAAGCCCGGCCACAGCGCCAAGCGGCATACCGGGCTGATGGACTGGATTACCACCGTCGACCACAAGAAAATAGCCATCCTGTATCTATGGGCCGGCGGCCTATTCTTCGGCATCGGTGGCCTGGAGGCAATCCTGATCCGTATTCAGCTGATCAAGCCGATGAACACCTTCCTGGATGCCCAGACCTTCAACGAACTGATTACCATGCACGGCACGACCATGATCTTTCTAGGAGTCATGCCGGTTATTTTCGCGCTGATGAATGCGGTGATTCCGCTGCAGATCGGCGCGCGCGATGTCGCCTTTCCTTTTCTCAACTCGCTGGGCTTCTGGACCTTCCTGTTCGGCGGTCTCCTGCTTAACCTCAGTTGGGTGATGGGCGGCGCGCCCGATGCGGGCTGGACGGCCTATACCCCGCTATCGGGTAAGGGCTACAGCGCCTCCCATGGCGTGGACTTTTATACGATAGGACTGCAGATTGCCGGTCTCGGCACCCTGATTGGCGGGATTAACTTCCTGGCTACCATCATCACGATGCGCGCGCCGGGGATGTCCTTCATGCGGATGCCGATGTTCGCCTGGGCTACCTTTATTACCTCAGCCATTATTCTATTTGCCTTCCCTGCGGTTACCGTAGGACTTGTCCTGCTTACCTTCGACCGGATTCTGGACGCCAATTTCTTCAATGTTGCCGGAGGGGGCAATCCCGTGCTGTGGCAGCATATCTTCTGGATCTTCGGCCATCCCGAAGTATACATTCTGATTCTACCGGCCTTCGGGATCATCTCCGAGGTCATTCCGACCTTCTCGCGCAAGCGGCTGTTCGGGTACAGCTCTATGGTCTTCGCGACGATTCTGATCGCCTTCCTGGGCTTCATGGTCTGGGCGCATCATATGTTCACCACCGGCCTCGGTCCGGTAGCAAATGCTTTGTTCTCCGTCTCTACCATGCTGATTGCCGTTCCGACCGGGATCAAGATCTTCAACTGGCTGTTCACCATGTGGGGCGGACAGGTACGGTTCACGACTCCGAATCTGTTTGCGGCCGGGTTCATTCCCACCTTCACGATGGGCGGGGTAACCGGGGTGATGCTGGCCTCCGCGCCGGCGGACTTCCAGTTCCATGATACGTACTTCGTGGTGGCGCATTTCCACTATGTCATTGTTGGCGGTCTGGTGCTCGGGCTGTTCGCCGGGCTGCACTACTGGTGGCCGAAGATGTTCGGGCGGATGCTCAGCGAATCCTTGGGCAAGTGGACCTTCTGGACTTTCATTATCGGGTTCCACTTAACGTTCTTCGTCCAGCATTTCCTGGGACTGATGGGGATGCAGCGGCGCGTATTTACCTATTTGCCGAACCAACAGTTCGATACGCTCAACCTGGTCAGTACGGTGGGGGCGTTCCTGATGGGAGTGGGCATGATTATCTTCCTGGTGAATGTGTTCCTGACCTCCAGACGGCCGGCGGATGCACCGGAAGATCCGTGGGAAGACGGGCGGACCCTGGAATGGACGATCCCTTCGCCGCCGCCGGAATATAACTTCAAGCAGACACCGCTGGTGCGGGGCCTGGATGCTTTCTGGAAAGAGAAAATGGCCGGGCATAAGGGGATGACCCCGGCGGAGCCGGTTGGCCCGATTCATATGCCTTCTGCTACGATTCTGCCGTTCCTGATGTCCGTCGGTATCTTCATTGCAGGCCTTGGCTTCATGTTCAGCCGCGATGAATTCAGCAGCAGTATCATGAGCTTCCTGTTCAATAACTATATTGTTACGGCGCTGGGGCTTCTTATTACCTTCGGATCAATGCTGATGCGGTCGCTGTTCGACGATCACGGCTGGCATATTGAACCCGAAGAGCTGGAAGGAAGGTGATCAGAGATGACAACGGCACATGCTGAAGCAGCGGAAGGTACACTCCCG
The DNA here is from genome assembly GCF_038002225.1 of Paenibacillus sp. FSL R7-0204. NCBI lineage: Bacteria > Bacillati > Bacillota > Bacilli > Caryophanales > Paenibacillaceae > Paenibacillus > Paenibacillus sp. FSL R7-0204. The sequence continues at coordinate 7,316,396 of NZ_JBBOCA010000001.1, read as the reverse complement.
CATGAACCGGAGAAAGCTTCTCTGGAAGGACGCAATAAAGTACTGGCCTTCTGGCTGTTCCTCGGGGGGGAAGCGGTGCTCTTCGGCACCCTGTTCGCTACCTTCCTGGCGCTGCGCAATCAGACGAATGAGGGACCTTCGGCGGCGGAGCTGTTCCATCTGCCGTTGGTTGCGGCAGCGACCCTGCTCCTCCTGGTCAGCAGTCTGACCAGTGTGTTCGCCATTCAGGCCATGCACCGGGGGAATGTGGCCCAGCTCCGGAACTGGCTGCTGGTAACCGTCCTGCTTGGTCTTGCATTCCTGATCCTGGAGATCTACGAGTTCAGTGTATATATCCGGCATGAGGAATTCGGGATGACGACGAGTGCGTTCAGCTCGGCCTTTTATACGCTGGTCGGGTTTCACGGTGCCCATGTCGCCTTCGGGATTCTGTGGATCACCGTGCTGATCGGACAATTGATGCATAAAGGCTTGACGGTTGTTACTGCACCGAAGATCTATGTCTCAGCGATGTATTGGCATTTCATTGATGTGGTGTGGGTCTTTATCTTCACAGTCGTATACCTGCTCGGAAAGGTGGGGTGAAGCCATGACGACAAAGCAGCCTTCTTCAGATTCTGCGGTGAAGCACCGGCACCGTCCGGAAGGACCGCAGCGGCATATTGTGGTGTTTGTATTCTCTGTGGTGCTGACGCTGATCGCTTTTGCTGCGGTGGCGGCCGGAGGGGTGAATGCTACCTTTGCGATCATCCTGCTGCTGGTAATGGCTGTGCTGCAGGTGTTCCTGCAGATGGGCTTCTGGATGCATCTGAAGGACAAAGGGCATATGCTCCCGATTATCTTCATGCTGGGCGGCTTTTTTATCGCAGGTACCTGTATTGTAATGGCGCTCTATTGGGTATGGTGGGATTGATTCTATCTCCGGGGAGGTCTTGAGGATGATACCGGGATTGCAATATTTCAGCTTTACGGAACTATGGAGTCCGTTGTTTCTGGCCCTGATGCTCCTCCTGACTGCCGGATATTTTGTGCTGATCGGTCCGCTGGCCTCCCGTTTTGAGGGCAGCACTGCAGTCCCCTTCTGGCGGAGGGGGCTGTTCTTATGCGGAATGCTGGCCCTCTATCTTGCGCAGGGAGGACCTGTCAGTCTGCTGGGACATATCTTATTTTCCTTCCATATGGTGAGTATGGCCTTATCCTATCTGGTGGCGGTCCCGCTGATTATGCTTGGTATCCCCGACTGGTGCTGGCGCGCTCTGCTGCGGGTGAATCCGCTGAAGGGACTGGCTTTTCTCGCTAAGCCGGTAGTGGCGGCCCTGCTCTTCAATGGCCTGTTCTCGCTCTACCACATCCCCGCCATCCATGATTATGTCATGCTGCATTTCACCGTTCACCGTCTGTATTATGGCGTCCTGTTCCTGACCTCGGCGCTGATGTGGTGGAATCTGATCAACCCCTTGCCGGAATACCGGGCGCTTAGCGGTCTGGGGCAGGTGGGTTTCATCTTCCTGAACATGGTGCTGCTGACACCGGCCTGCGGGCTGATTATTTTTGCGGGCTCCCCCCTCTATGCTACGTATAGCGACCCGGGCACCTGGGCGAAGGCGATGGGCTACTGTGTACCGCAGAGTCCGGCTGCATTATTGCAGGCTTTTGGCGGTCCCGGCTTCTTCGGATCTCTGTCCCCCAAGGTAGATCAGCAGGTCGGCGGCATCGTGATGAAGTTCATTCAGGAATTTATTTTCGCCTCGATGCTTGCTTATGTGTTCTATCATTGGTATAAAAAAGAGAACGGACAAGAGGACACAGATGTGTCCGCGTCACCCTCTGCCCTGGCGGAGGAGGTCTGAACTATAATGAGCTGGTAAGTACCGAGGGGGATATTCATGGATATTTTCACATTGTTTCCTACGATCAGTACATCGTTCATCGTCATAAGCGCGGTGCTGGTGGCAATCGGCTGGAGACAGATCATTCAAGGCAAACGCGAAGCGCACAAGAAGACGATGATTGCGGCTGCGGTGGCAGCGATTCTGTTCTTCCTGGTGTACTCGTCAAGAACGGTGTTCGTAGGCAATACCTCCTGGGGCGGCCCGGATGAGCTGACGACGATCTACCATGTCTTCCTGATCTTCCACATCGTGCTGGCTACCGTCGCTGCTGTATTCGGCATCACTACGCTGACGCTCGGCTTCAAGGCCAAGTATGCCAAGCACCGCAAGTGGGGCAGAGTGACCTCCGTCATCTGGTTCATCACCGCCATCACCGGAGTCGCTGTCTATGTATTGCTGTATATCTTATATCCGGGCGGCCACACGAAGCCGGTCTGGCAAATCATTTTGGGCGCTTAAGCCGAGGGGAAGCCTGAGGTGAAAAGGAAAAAAGCCTGTCCATCTGCCGCTGCTGCGGGGGAGGGGCGGGCTTTTTTGGGTTAGGGGCTTGGAGTGGGCCGAATGTAAGCGGAAAACCGAACACATTGAGCTGGCGGCGAGCCAATTATACATACTAAGGAGAAAATATGGACCCACACATCAAACGAATGTTCCTGGACGAATATGCTGCTGAAGGTGCTAGGCGCTTTGGGATTAGCTTCAAGGATCTGACCTTCATTGGAGGTTTTCAAAACTTTATATATTCTTACATCCTGGGTGAGTCCCAATATATTCTTCGTTTTACTCCTGGAACTCTTCGTACATCTGAAGGACTTGCAGCCGAAATCGAATGGATTCGTTATCTCTCGGAGAAGGGGGTGTCAGTTTCAACTCCGGTTCTATCGGTGAGTGGAAAGGATTTTGAGCGTATTCATGGGAACACGATGGATTTTTACGCAGCAGCGTTCAATTATGCACCCGGCACAAAAGTCGGATATCCGGAATGCCTGGGGAATCCGATGCTATACGAACAATGTGGCCGTATTACAGGCCGTCTTCATGAACTGACTAAGCGGTACAAACCGGTATCCAAAAGACATACCTGGGAGACTAATGAATACCTTATGCGGGCGAAAGATTATTTACCGGCAGAGCTTGGTTCCATTATCCATGCCCTTGATGGATTAAAAGCAGAGTTGGCCAGTCTGCCTGTTACCTCAGATAATTTTGGATTGATTCACGGGGATATCAACGTAGGTAATTTTTCGGTGGATGAGTCAGGGCGGATAACGCTTTTTGATTTCGATGAGTGTCAGTACAGCTGGTATGCTGAGGATATTGCTATCCAGCTCTATTATTTACTATATGTATTTGGGGAGGATTCAAGGTCTGAACGTAAGGCGCAATACGAGCTTTTTATCCGGCATTTCGAGCTGGGCTACGCGGAGGATGGCCGGCAGCTCCCCGATGGCTGGAAGAGTCAACTGGATTTGTTTCTTAAACTGCGTGAGATTATCGTAGTCGTCGGCATGCACCGGAGTTGGGATTTAACCCAGGCTGACGATTGGACCCGTAGGTTCTTGCAAGATAGTACAGTGCGTATTACCAAGGGGATTTCGTTAATCGATGGGTTCGGCGAAGAGGGGCCACAATCATAGTTGGAAAAAGCACACTTAATTTTAGCGATACAGACGGTTGCAGGTAAGCAATTGGATTAAGTCCATCTAATTTCTCAAAATTCCTTGGTTCAGACGGAATCGTAGAAATTAAGTGTTGTTTGTCCAACTGCTGTCTGCAAATGGGGCGATGCCGTCAAAATAGATGGACAAAATCCAATTAACGCCACACCGGCTGCATTCAGAACTGTACACTTTTCCCGGCTGATCCCGCAAGAAACCAAAATACCTGCAAGCTCCGAAAAGGAGCTTGCAGGCACCTGAATGAACCAAGAGCTACAACTGGAACGAAGACACCGTGCTCTGCAGCTCCTCGGCCAGGCTGGCCAGGGACTGGGCGGAGGAGGCGGTCTCTTCGCTGCTGGCGGCGGACTGCTGGGTGGTGGCGGAGATGCTCTCCACGGCAGCGAGGACGTTGGTGGACTGGGCGGCTTGTTCTTCGCTGGCGGCGGCGATTTCGGAGATTTTCTGGCCGGCGCTGTTGACCATCGTCACGATCTGATGAAAAGAAACGCCGGTCTTCTGCGACAGCTCCGCACTCTCCTGCACAGCGCTCACGCTGTAGCGTGTATTCACCTGCATCCCCTTGATGATGCTGGTGATCTGCTTAGTGGCCTCGCCGCTGCGCTCGGCCAGCTTGCGCACCTCGTCAGCCACCACCGCGAAGCCGCGGCCCTGTTCCCCCGCTCTTGCGGCTTCAATGGCGGCATTCAGAGCAAGCAGGTTGGTCTGATCTGCAATATCCTCAATAACATCGATAATCTCGCCGACCTTCTGCGAGTCCTCCTCAAGCTTAGCCATCTGTCCGCTGACAGCCTGCATACTCTCCATCGACTCCTGAATGATGCTGTTCCCGTTCTCGGCAATCGTAACGGTCTCATCGGAGATTACCGAGGCCTGCTCGGTATTCTGGGCTACAGAGTGGATCGCGCTGGACAGCTCTTTGAATAACTCGCTGATGGTCCCGGCATCATCCGCTGTGGTCGTGCTGCCGCTTGCCACCTCTTGCGTACTGGCGGAGATCTCCTCGGCCGCAGCAGACAGGCTCTGGGAATGCAGCAGAATGGACCCCACCGTCCGGCGGAGGTTGCTGACCATCTCATTCACCTTGGCAGCCAGGATGCCGATTTCATCTCTGGTGTCGATATCGGATTGGCTGCGCAGGTCGCCGTCAGCCACCTTCGAGAGAACCTTGACAACCTTCGCCAGCGGATTAGAAATAATCCGGGAGATGATATACCCTAGCAGGATGCACAGAATGACTGCACCGATAATGATACTGAGGGTAATATTACGTGAAGAGCTATAGAGTGCGGCTCCGCTCTGTCTGGCCTGATCCGCTTCCTTGGTGTTGGTGAGAATCAGCTCGTTCAGAATATTCTTCAAGGTATCGCCTTGGTTGTTAAGCGTGCTGCCGCGCAGCATCTCCAGCAGCTTCTCGTCCTGTCCAGTCAGGGAGAGGCTGACAAGAGAATCGTACGTTAACAGATAATCATTCCATGCCGCTTCAAAAGGGGCAATGGCTTGAACCGATTCCGCGCTCAGCTTGGTTTTGCGGAAGGCCGCGATGTTATCGAGTACGTTCTGCTTCTCTTTTTTATAATCGTCCACCCGCTGCTGGCGTTCCTCAGGGGTCTTTTTAATGTACAGATCCCTGACGATAACACGCATGACCGAGAAGCTGTTCTGTGAGCTTTGCAGGGAGGAGACGGGAACCAGATTGTTCACATACATATCGTCCAGACTGTTATTAATCGAGCCGAGGTTGCTGAGACCGTAGAGGCCCACGAAGGAAAGAATGAGAGCGACGGTCAGGAAGGACGAGATTAATTTCACGCTTGTTTTTAGATTATAGAACCATTTCATACCTGTTTCCCCCAGTAAAGATGATTTTGTTAAGCGAAGACTCCCGTATTGAAAAATAAGCTGGCTGTATCTATGATCAGAGCGATATTGCCATTTCCCAGGATGGTAGCTCCTGATATGTTCTCAGTCTTGCCCATGTAGGCGCCGAGCGATTTGATTACGATATCCTGATTGCCGATAAGTGTATCCACGGCAAGTGCCAGCCGTTTCTCTCCCCGTCCCACGATAATCAGCGGAATGGATGCTGATCTGCCACCCGCACCTGCGGGGAGCCGCAGGATATCCTGCAGCCAGACCACCGGCACGAGCTGCCCCCGTGCGGTAATGACAGGCTGGCCCCGGACAGAGCTGATCTCCTCTGGAGTGACGCGGACAATCTCGGCCACACTGCTCATGGGAATCACGAAGGTGGCTCCCCCGGCATGAACGAGCAGACCCCGGATGATAGCGAGCGTCAGGGGCAGACGAATCCGGAAGCGGGTGCCTTGCCCCCGCGTGGTCTCGATATCGATCATGCCGTTAATCCGTTCAATATCATTGCGGACGATATCCATTCCGACCCCGCGGCCGGAAATATCGCTGATGTGCGGGGCGGTGGAGAAGCCGGGCCGGAAAATAAGCCGCAGCGCTTCATCCTCAGTCATCCCGCCGGCCTCTTCAGCCGTAATGATGCCCTTCCGCAGGGCAGACTCTGCAATCAGGCTGGAATCAATCCCGGCCCCGTCGTCCTCGATGACCAGGATGACCTGATTATCCTCATGGGAGGCCGCGACGCGGACGGTTCCGGTCTCGCTTTTGCCGGCGCTGCGGCGGATTTCAGGGGTCTCTATGCCGTGATCAACGGCATTGCGCAGCAGATGGATCAGCGGGTCGCCAAGCTCTTCAATGAGCGTCCGGTCCAGCTCTGTCTCCTTGCCTTCAAGAACCAGCTCAACCTGCTTGTTCAGGGAGCCGGACAAGTCCCGGACCATGCGGGGCAGACGGTTGAACAGCTGCTCTATCGGCAGCATCCGCACCTTAATCATGCTCTCCTGCAGTTCCCCCGTAATCATAGCCAGATGGTCGGCAAGCTGGCCCAGCTCCTCTGTCAGATCATTGGTTCCGTATTGCTGGTGGAATCTGCGGTTCAGCAGATGGAACCGGGTCTGATCGATGACCAGCTCACCCGCCAGGTTCATCAGCTTCTCCAGACGCTCCACCTGGACGCGGATCGTTTGCGGCTTGGTTTTGTCAGCGGCAGACGGCGGGGATTCTGGTACTTCCGGGAGCTCCCGGCTCCCCGTCTCCGGATGGGGCGGTCTCACGAATTCACCGGGACGCGGGGAATCGTTAAGCACTTCTTCTATGTATATACGATCAACATCCATAATGGATAAGACCTCCTGACGGAGCTCCTCGATATCGATCTTAGGCGACAGCAACCAGGAGGCCTCGTCGATCCGGCTGTCGTGGTCCTCTATCTCTTCCAGCTCCGGCTTCATGCGCAGGACCGCAGCGACACTCCGCAGCTTGGCATCGATCAGGTGAAGACGGGGCAGCTTCATCTCACAGCCGGAAGAGAGCCACACATGCACCCAGAACAGCTGGAGGGGAAGCTCTGCCTGACTTGTCTGCACAGCAGGGACCTTATCCTCCGGCTTCTGCAGCTCCTCCGCTGCGAATGTACTCAGCCGCTGCACCAGACCGGACACATCTGTGGTCTCCTGATCCGTAGCAGCGATCTCGCTCTGCAGCGCGCGCATTCCATCCAGCGCTCCGAAGAACAGGCGGATCAGCTCCGGCGTGACCGTCCGTTCCCCTCCCCGCATCTGATGAAGCAGATGCTCCAGATGATGCGTGACTTCCTTCAGCCCGTTGTAGCCCATAGAGGCCGAGGAGCCCTTAAGGGTATGGGCCGCCCGGAAGAACTGCTGGATTCCGTCTTCTGTCTCCCCGGTCTGCTCCAGCCTGAGCACCTCATCCTCGATCAGCTGCAGCTGGTCCTCCAGTTCCTCCAGAAATATCCCTCGGTATTCCGATAAATCAACCATGGTTCGCCTTCTCTCCGTTTAGCCTTTGTTTAGTCTCGCAGCAGGATCTCATCCAGCCGCAGAATGCCGACCAGCTCGGAAGAAGAGAAGCCTACTCCGTTGAAGAAGGAGCCGCTGACTCCAGAGAGGCTGCCCTGTGCAGGCTGAATATCGCTGAAGGTCGTCACTTTATTCACGTTGTCGACAATAACGCCCAGGGATTCCTCCTGGTGATGGACCACCAGAATGCGTGTGTGTTTGGTCGGCTCCACTTCTTCCATCTGAAGCAGCACTCTAAGGCTGAGCACCGGCACAATTTTACCCCTGAGGTTGATAATGCCCTTAACGTAGTGACGGCTGCTGGGGATTTCCGTTATTTCCTGCATTCTTATAATTTCATGAACATCTGAGATCGGGATCGCATAATGCTCGTGATCTACCCCGAATTCAACATATTGTTTCTGCAAAACGGTCTCCATAGTTACCCTCCGGCTTCTCATATTACTTAGCTGGCCCGCAGCCGCTATTCTGTCTCCGTCTCCCTCCTGAGTTCTTCGCGTTACTTGCTGCTGATCTTGCATGTTCCGGTCTTTAGCCATCCTTGTGTGATAATGGGACAAAATACCACAAAAATGTCGTACAATATCACTTATGCGACATGTCTATTCCTGAGGAGTGATGAAAAAAGAATGAGCCAGACCGAATTTAGCCGTACGGCGCTCAGCTTGGTGTACCCCGAAGAGGGCTACCTAAGCGATGATCAGATTGTTCAGATGTTTATGGCTACCTGCTGTACGAATGTTAATACAGGTCGAAATTATAAGCGGGCGATTGCCGATTTCCGCAGATTTATTGCAGGCACCTCTTTGCGGGCAGTGAGCTGGAGGGAGATTGAGGCGTATAAGATTTTCCTGACGCAGGGGGGCTACAGCTATCAGAGGCAGCTGGCACCGGCAAGCATAGCCGCATTCCTTGCGCCGTTGAAGTCTTTTTATAAATGGGGGAGTGACCAGCATATCGGTTTTTTTGCAGTGAATCCGACCTCCTCGGTGCGCATCCCCAAAATAAACGTGACCAGCCGCAAAAACTTCCTGACCAAACGGGAGGTGGGAGAATTACTGAATGTACTGGAGAAACAAGGACTGCGCAACTATCTGATCGGGCTGACGCTAGTGGTACTGGGTCTGCGGGTATCGGAGTTGACAGCAATGAAGTGGGGAGACTTCCATAATGATCTGCTGGAGACCTCGGTCTGGCTGACCGTGGAGAACGGCAAGGGGGGCAAGCCCAGAGAAATCAAGGTTCCGCCGACCCTCTGGCAGCTGTATTCCAAGTTGTCTGATACCCTGCCAAGGAAGGAAGAGGTCACCCCGGAGCAGAGGATGTTTCCGTTATCTTCACGGCAGGTGGAACGGATTATTAAGAACGCCGGAGCCGCCAGCACGATTGAGAAAAAGCTGACGCCGCACTGGCTGCGGCATACGAATGCCACACTGGCCTTGCTCCAGGGAGCGTCGCTTCAGCAGGTTCAGGAATCGTTGGGGCATTCCCACATCAATACCACCCAGCGGTACCTCCACACCGTTCAGCAGATTCAAAAGGCCGCCCCGGATTTTGTGGAGGACAGCCTGCGTACGTTCATTCAATAGATTGAATTCGACAAAAATTGCGGCGACACGAATTGACCATTGTTGTGGAAGCAGAGGGGCTGATCCGGCAAAGTTTCTATACAGAAGTTAGGAAATGACCTATAATAAACGCATTGCTGCTTGATTATGCGCAAGTATGCATAGTGTCTCTTGTTTTGCTCCAAAAAAGTCGCATAAGTGATATTGTACGACAAAAAACATCAAAGTATACATACAGACTTAGCTTCATGCGGTTTTTTGCATCGAAATCCGGCACTTGTGCCGCAAATCCCGCGTAAGCTCCAATAATAAAGTCCAGACTCCGCCTATGTGCGGGGTTTTTTTCGTGCGTGGAAATCTAAATCATAAAAATAGCAGAGGTTTTCTATTGACAGTGAAAAGCACAGGTCATATACTGTGTATATAGATATATACAGTAAGCACACACAGATACACACTGAAGTTAGCTGATCTGCCAGCTCCTGCCGTTCAAGACGAATAAAGCGAGGTTAGAAGTTATGACAACATTAAAGCAAGCGTGGGTCATCGTACGCAGCGAATTCCACGGTGACCGCTGGAAGCTGCTGTGGGCGCTGCTGTTCTCGCTCCTGTTTATGGGATATTTTGCTGCACTGTCAGGAATGGTCATCGACGATACGATCACGGGACATGATAAGCAATTGCTAAGCGATGTGCTGATGGTTACGATGATGCTCATGCTCACGATTACCTTTTCCCGGCGGACAATGAAGTATATCTCAGAGGATTCCTATACCCGGATGCTGGCGTATATGCGGGCTTTGCCGGTACCGGTAGCTGCTATTCTCTGTAAAAGAAAGCTGGACACCCTGTTAGCTGTGACCATGAACAGCACGCTGTTCTTCAGCCTGCTCTATGCGATCGGCCCCGGAATACGCGCTGAATTGCCGCCTGCTTCGTATCTGGCTTTTGCCTTTACCTGGATCGGTTACAGCCTGATTGTCGCTGGCATGTATATTATCATCGAGTTCTCGGTCAGCGGCGTCATGTACTTCTGGATCATCTCAGCCGTTATGCTGCTGGCGCTGGGCGTGTCCGGTCTGGTCTATCTGGCTGGAGGTAATATACTGCTCGCCACGGTCGCTGTATCCAAGGAGTGGGGCCTATTATCTCCCCTGATGTGGGGAACGCTGGTACTTGGCGTGTTATCGGTTCAGTTATTCTCCAGATGGACGATTCACCGGCTGAAGAGCCGTGATCTCGTATGAGACGGGGCAAGGCGTTCATCCGGGGGCCGGGCCTGGAAGGCAGGTGTAAATGATGTGGATACCTATACAAATTAATGAGAACAGCGCAGAGCCGCTGTACCATCAGATCGAGACGCAGCTCAGATCGCTGATTATCTCAGGCGCGATTACAGAAGGGACACTGCTTCCTTCCATCCGCGAATTCGCGGGTGACCTGAAGTGCAGTGTCATTACGGTCCGCCGTGTCTATCAGGATCTGGAGAACGAAGGGCTGCTGCGTACCCGGCAAGGGACGGGCACCTTCGTGTCCCATATCGGTACCGGAGCCATGGAGGACTATAAGCAGGAGACCGTCCGCAAAGCGCTGGAGAGTGCCGTGGAGGCGGGACTATCCGTCCAATGTAGCGAAGAGGAACTGATCAGGCTGTTCACAGAGATTGTGAAGAACAAATACGGGAAGCAGGCAGAAAGAGGGGGAAGCTGATGGGACAGCAAGCCATAGAACTGCGGGATGTATGCAAGAAGCGGCGCAACAAGACCATCGGGCCGATGAATCTCCGGCTGCCGCAAGGATATATTACAGCGCTGGTGGGCCAGAACGGCGCGGGCAAAAGCACGCTGCTGAATATGCTCCTGCAGCTGATTTTGCCGGATGAAGGGGAGATCCGCTGGTATGAAGAGACTTACCGCGGAGTGCTGCCGATGGAGCTCCGCCAGACCATCGCTTACGTGCCGGAGATGCCCCAGCCTGAGGAGAACTTTTGGACAGCCGCTGAGGCTGCGGAGTTCCGCCGCCACTGGTATCCTTCCTGGGATCACGGCTACTTCGAGGAGCTAATCCGTAAGTTTGAAGTGCCGCCGAACGCCAGACTGGGCAAGATGTCCAAGGGGGAACGCCGCAAGTTCGAGCTTGCCGCCGCCCTCGCGGCGAAGCCCCGGCTGCTGCTGCTGGATGAGCCGTCCTCGGGCCTGGACCCTTTTGCCTGGAAGCTTATGATTGAGACGCTGCAGAATTACATGGAGGAGCATGAAGCGACGATTATCATCTCCACTCATATTGTTGAAGAGGTGCGGCGGCTGGCCGATTATATCGTGCTGATGCACCAGGGGCAGCTGCTGGGAATGACCGAGAAGGACAGCCTGTTTGGTTCATGGAGTGAAATATGGGTTCAAATTGAGGGAGAGCAAGAGCTGCAGGAACTGGCAGCCGAGCTGCCGCAGGCGCTGGAGCTGAAGCTCGAGACGCCGGGAGTGGCTTCCTTTTTAACCCAGCAAATTTATCTGTATGAGAAACGTATTCACGATTTGGGCGTAAAGGTACTCAAGAGCCGCAGCCTGGAGCTGGATGAAATCCTAAGCTTATGGACCCGGGGACATCGTCCGGTTCTGATCGACCAGAAGAGAGGGGAATAAGAATGGAAGCATTGCAGTTGAAGCAGGTAGTGAAGCAGTACGGTGAGAAGACAGCCGTCAACGGAATCAGTCTAAAGGTGGAGCAAGGCGAGATTTACGGTCTGTTGGGTGCCAACGGTGCCGGCAAAACAACAACTATGCGCATGGTGCTCGGCCTGATCTATCCCGACGAAGGAAGCATCCTGTATAACGGCAAGCCGTATAGTAAGGAGCTCCAGCATCTGATGGGCTATCTGCCGGAAGAACGGGGATTGTACCCGAAGGTCAAGGTCAGCGATCAGATTATCTATCTGGCTCAGCTGCGCGGGATGTCCGCCAGTGAAGCGGATAAGAGCCTGAAGTACTGGCTGGAGCGTTTCGATGTACCGGAATATTACAATAAGAAGATTGAAGAGCTGTCCAAGGGGAATCAGCAAAAGATGGGCTTCGTCGCCGCTGTGGTCCATAAGCCGAAGATTCTGATCCTGGATGAAGCCTTCAGCGGCCTCGATCCGGTCAATGTGGAGCTGCTGAAGGATACCGTCAGAGAGATGCGGGATTTGGGAACGAGCATTCTGTTCTCCACGCACCGCATGGAGCATGTGGAGGAATTATGCCGCAATATCACGATTCTTGACCGCTCGAACACCGTGGTTCAGGGAGATATCCGCGAGATCAAGAAGGGGTATCCGCGGGAAGAGGTTGTACTGCGCACCGCCGGGGAAGTGAACGGACTTGCCGAGGTTGCCGGAGTTACCGGAGTGCAGCGTCAGGAACGCGGGTACGTGTTATCCATCAGTGACCTGGGAGCGGCGCAGCGCATTCTGCAGCTGGCTGTGGCCCAAGGCGAGGTCGAGCATTTCGAGATCAAGGAACCGACGTTAAACCAAATCTTTATCAGAGCGGTGGGTGAATCCAATGAATAAAATGGCAACCATTATCGGCTTCACATTCAAGAACAAGGTAAGAACGAAATCCTTTATGATTACCACCTTAATTCTGGTGCTTCTGCTTAGTATCGGGATGAATATTCCTTATCTAATCAAAGTGTTCAACGGAGAAGATGGTGCCAAGGACGCGACACAGATCGGAGTTGTTGCTGAGCAGGGCTTCCGGCCTGCCGAGCTGCTGCTTGCCTATACCCCGCCGGCTGAAGCAGAAGACAAAGTCGTATTTACCGCTTATCCTTCCGCAGATGATGCAACGCTGAAGCAGGGAGTGGAGGATGAGAAAATTGAAGGCTATCTGACCTTTGCCGCAGAAGGAACGGAAGGCGTGCCTCCGGTAACGTATCACAGCAAAGACGGAGACATCAGCAGCAAGCTGAGAACGAATCTGCAAGCTGCTCTGCAGCAGGTGAATACCGGGCTGATTGTCGGCGACAAGCTGACCGAGAGCCAGGTGGCGGCGATCTTCGCTCCGGTGTCGATTGATACCGCACAGCTAAGTACTGACGGTGCTGCAGGTGGCGCAGATCAGGATCAGTCCAAACCAATTATCAACTATGTGATTGTCTATATCTTACTGATTCTGTTCTTCATGTCGGTGATGATGACCGGCAACATGATCTCAGCCGAGATTACTTCGGAGAAAAGCTCGCGCATTATGGAGATTCTCATTACCAGCGCCTCGCCACTCACCCAGATGTTCGGCAAGGTCATCGGAATCTTCCTCGTCGGACTGATGCAGATCGCCATTATCTCGGCTGCTATCGCTGTCAACCTGATGCTGCCGCATAATTCCACGATCCTGAGCGATTTCGATCTGAATCTGGGACAGCTTAATGTCAGCATGATCGTCTATGGCTTCATCCTGTATATCCTGGGCTACTTCCTGTACGCCCTGATGTATGCCGCTGTCGGCTCGATTGTCAGCCGGACAGAGGATCTGGGACAGGCCGTGATGCCGGTCATGATGCTGGGCTTCGTCAGCTTCTATCTGCCGCTGTTCAGTATCTCGAACCCGGATACCTTGCTGGTGAAGGTCGCCAGCTTCGTGCCCTTCACCTCTTCGCTCAGCCTGCTGCTGCGGATCGGGGTCGGCCATGTGGCCTTCTGGGAGATCATGGTCTCGCTGGCGATCCTGCTGGCGACAACCTTCCTCTTCGGCTGGCTTGCCGCCAAAATCTACCGCACCGGCGTCCTGATGTACGGCAAGCGCCCTAGCATCAAGGAGATCAGAAAAGCAATGAAGGCTTATAAAATCTAAGGAATATTTTGTAGGAAAGCCCGTCTGGTTTAATGGACGGGCTTTTTGTTATACACCATTATTTTTACGAAAGTCAGAGGGGTTGATTCCTGTCCATCTTTTGAATTGTCTGCTGAAGTGAGAGAGGTTCTTGTAGCCCAAACGGTTTGAAATCTCATTTAAAGATATTCTGGGCTGCTGAAGTAATATTTTGGCTTCCTGCAGCTTTAAGTCAGATAGATAGGTGCGGGGCGACATCTTGTATATTTTTTGAAATACCTCTAATCCATAGTTGGGGCTGATCCCAAGCGAAGCAATGATAGGCTGGATGTGAAGGGTGTAATCGGAATTGCCCTCGATACAATTTTTCTTAAAAGCCCTTTTGATGGCTTCGGCAATTTCTTTGGCATATTTCGCTGTGGTCATGGATTGGTTCGCACGTATCTCCGTCTGGACCGGCTGGATATCTACTAGCACCTCCAATAACTCGAACAAGACCATTTGTGCTTTTAGCTTCGCTTTGGTGAACGACAACTCAGGCTCATGCAGAATATCTATCCATGCTTGAAGACATTTTTTCAGCTTAGGATGATACGAATTGGAGGGCGAATAGACCCAGTCACAGTTTTTCAGTACTTTCATCCGTAAGGAGGGCTCGTCTATATCGAAATGAGCACAAAAATAAGTCATCGATGTAGCGGAAATGCATGTATTCGTATGCTCGAACCCAGGCGGAATCAGCAGAATATCATCACTGTTCACAATGAATTGTTCATGATCCATCTTTGTCTCTTGAGCCCCATCCAGCACAATGAGAATCTCAAAGGCATGGTGGGATTCTTTCGTCATGCTCCAGTCAGCTGGAACGGTTTGAGTATGTGCGCCAAAAAAGCGTATATTCCAATCAATGCGCGGCAGCAGCAGCGTCTGTGCGCCTGTGAGCTGGCTATTCCTATGTTCCAATGTGCAGCACCGTCCTTTGATTTGGGTAAATGTAGCCGTAATCATCCCATCGCATAAGTGCGTTAGTAGTTATTATAATATACATAGACAATAGGAAAAGGGTAAATAATATGGCTAAACAGCGAAGGGAAGCAGAAAAATGACGAAGATTAACAATCCTATAATCCCTGGAATGGCACCAGATCCCTCTATTATAAGAGTGGATGATGTGTATTATATTGCGACATCCTCGTTCCATTGGAATCCCGGCGTTCAAATTTTCAAATCAACCGATTTAGCCCAATGGACGCTGACAGCCTCCGTATTAAGTAAAGGTGAAGTGAATTTGAGGGGGACCAATACTCCGGCCGGGATCTGGGCGCCGCATCTATCCTACGATCCTAGGGCGAAACGGTACTGGTTAGCCTATTCGCATATGTTAAACATGGCAGGCCGTGAATTCAACTCGGATTCCTATGCCATGTGGGCAGAAGATATCCATGGACCCTGGTCGGACCCCATCTATCTGACCTCCATTGGTTTCGATCCGGCACTCTTCCATGATGAAGACGGTAAGCACTATGTGTCCATCCTGGAATGGGAGACCCGTGAAGGGTACCAAGCCCCTGGACATATTGTGATCGCTGAATTTGATTTGAATGAGGGGAAGATCGCTGGACAATGGCACCGGGTGACGCAAGGCTTCACCAGCCGCGGCTGTGCTGAAGCACCGCAGATCTATAAATATAGAGATAGGTATTATCTTTTATTAGCTGCTGGCGGAACTGGGTATGCTCATGGTGTTGAGCTGGGACGCTCGGAGAATATTTTTGGTCCCTATGAACCGCATCCGTCGGGAGAGCCGATCATCACCTCCTCGCCGCGCCATCTATTTTCACTTGGGAATCCGGATGCCGGGCATTTTGAGATGTATAATCCAAGCTCGATCATGCAAAAAGCAGGTCACGGCTCATTAGTTCAAACACAAACAGGCGAATGGTACATTGCACATCTAATGTCACGGCCTGTGGAAGGAACGCTAATGAATCCATTAGGCCGTGAAACCTCTATTCAAAAAATGCATTGGACAGAGGATGGCTGGCTGGAAATGAAGGATGGATCGAATGTAGCGAAAATGGAAGTTGAGGGGATGACAGGTGTTGAATTAGAGGCCGATGGACTCTCTCATGACGTATTTGATGATTTTAATCAGGAGAAATATGATCTTCATTTTCTGACTCCGTACCGTGAACAGCAGGGGGCATGGGTGAATACGGTTGAACGTCCGGGTTACTTACGCATTCATGGAGAGAATTCTTTTTTCTCGCAGATTCATCCGGCGATTATGGCTACGCGTGCAACCTCCCTTCATTATGAAGTGCAAACCAAGGTGGAGTTTCATCCCGATCATTACTCGGAAACGGCGGGGATGGGGCTATACTATGATTCGAATAATTGGCTGTACGTTCACTTGACCCACTCCGAATCAGAGGGCACGGTTCTATATGTGCTGCAGGCCAAGCTGGGGGAACGTATTGAGCTGGTCCACCATTACATTCCAGTCCCTGATGACACAGCGGAGCTCAAGATTATCTATCATTCAGGCATCGCGAGTATCCTTTACCGCTTCGGGGATAACGGGGAATGGCAAGCTTTTGTAGAAAATATCGATGCTCTCTATTTGTCGGATGAAGGCGTGAACGGGGAGCCGGGAGAGATTGGCGGATTTACAGGCTTGTTCAATTTCATCGGTTCCGTTGATGCTCACCAGCATGACTCCTTCGCTGATTTTGACTACTATGGCGTGAAGAATTACTAATTGGACAAAGCAGAAGCTTATCATGCTAAAAGATTCGTCTGAAACTTGTAGTAGGAAAAGACCATCCTTTAAAGGATGGTCTTTTGATTTATATTGAATTGGAATATGAAAAAAAATAACAAATAAGTAATGAAAAAAGGAGGATTTATATGTAAAATATAAACATATTTAGATATAATAACTTTTAAGGAGAGGTGAAAATTTTACATGCATAGTAAAAAGAAAGCGTTAACATTATCACTTATAGCATTTTTGACTTCCACTGTCCCTATTCTTCATTCTACAGCAAGCGCACATGAAATATACTACACAGGTTCACCCACTAATGCGACTGCTTACCCGATTAAATGGGATAATTTAAGTAATGGTAAGGCAAATTTAAAAATTAATGGAGATAACTTGAGCACTGAGTATACCAGCGCATATTCCACTGCTTCCTTTTTATGGTCAACATATTCAAAAAAAGTTACAACGAGTCAAGCTAGTTTTGGAGCCTCTACTCTTGATATAGCTTCAGCTACTAAGGCTTATTGGGACCAACGCTTCGGTGTTATCGGTACAGGTATACTTGGAATAACTGACTCCAAGTCAACTGATGGATATATTATTAACTCTTCAAATGTACAAAACTCTTCAAGGAAGGTCCGGTACGCACAGATTTTTATGACACCCTATACATCGATGTATAGTAGCTCCGATAAGAATAATCATAAAATCGCTACAATTACCCATGAAATTGGCCATGCGCTGGGGCTTGGTCATCCTAACGAATATTATTACCCCACTAATGCTGAGTCCATTATGCGAACTGGTGGAAGTTATGAAGGATATTATACTCCTAGAGCACACGATATTAATGACTTGACTAATAAATATTAAATTTATAAGGAGGATTGAGATGAATATAAAAAAATTAATGACCCCTGCGGTCATGGCATTTATCGTACTGGGGCTGATCACAGGCTGTTCAAGTGTTACTTCCTCAACATCAGATATGTCTTCCGCCACAAGCCTTTCTCCGGAGAAAATAAAAGAGCTTCGTAAAACATATCCTGTATCCACTGGATCACCCCAAAATGTCGATCTACAGGATTTGACATTTAAGCAGGTGCTGGATTATACGGATTCGGTTATTATAGCGGAGGTCATTCAGCAAATGCCGGATTTCAGCGTGGATCTAATTACGGAGCCAGGTACTCCGGAGGGCAATTTGGCTGAGAAATTAGAA